>NZ_DATEJS010000070.1:0-4731 GCF_035277845.1 Microbacterium sp. | reverse complement strand
CGCACTGACTCGTTGACGAGCATCACGACGTCGACGGGTCCGAGGTCGCGCCGCAGCACGCGCAACCCGGGGGCGGATGCCGCGACCCGCACCGCCCGGAGGGTCAGCGCGGCGGCATTCTCGGCCAATTCCGCGAGCGGCACCGCCCGGAACCGGTCGGCGAGCGCCATCGGCGGTCCGGCCTGAACGGCGGGCACCCGGTCGACGAACACGACCGGGATGCCCGCTTCGTCCAGGCGCAGCAACTGGTCCGCGATCGACGCCGGCAGGAAGGCGCTGCCGGGAACGATGAGCGCGTCGTAGGCCTCGTCGCCGAGGGTGAACGCCGTCCCGTCCACGCGCGCGTCGGGCAAGGCGTCGCCGGGCACGATGTCGGCATCAAGCTGCGCCTCCATGAGCGCGCGCAGTGGACGCTCGCAGGGCTGCGCCTGCCCCAGCCACTCGGCATCGGCGTGATACAGCACCGCGAGCGGGGCCACGTGCACGCCGCCCTGCAGCAGGTGGCTGAGCCGGTTCGTGTAGGCGCTGAGCACGTGCTGGTACCGGTACTGGGGGTTGTGCCCGTGCGCGTAGAAGTGCGGTGGGCAGTCCAGGTCGGGGAACGGCGCGGGCGAGAACGCGTGCGGCACGACGTGCGTGACCCCGCGCACCAGCAGGTGGTTGGTCAGCCACGTGAACAGGCGCAGGCCCGCGGACCAGCCGGAGGCGCCGATCGTCTCGCACATCGACCTCCCGGCCTTGAGCGGGTCGAGGTGCGCGGCAGAGGAGGCGAGCTTGGCGAGACCGAAGTGGAAGAACTCGCCGTCGGCGGCTCCGGACATGTTGGCGAACGGGCCGCGGGAGAACCCCGGCACCACCTGGCCGCCGATGATGTCGACGCCCGCCATGTCCTGGCCCGCCATCGCCCGGAAGTAGTGGCCGGCGCCCGGTCCGAGACGGGCGTGGGCGCCGTTGTCCTCGATGACGTGCCCGATGTACTCGACGCCGTGCGCGCGGCACCAGTCGCCGAGCTGCCGGCTGAAGTTGTCGGAGTACAGCCGCGAGACGACATCCATGTACGCGGCGCGCACACACCGCTCGGCCCCTCCGGCCGGAGCCCACAGCAGCGGCAGCCGGAGCCCGGCGTCCGTCCCGAGCGCGGTCGACAGCGCGCCGGCGACGTCGTCGTTCCACGGCAGCGGGACGGCCTTGCCCAGCGCCGACGCGAAGTCGAACGTGTCGGGGTCGTTGTAGAAGCCGGGCTCGTCGCTGAAGAACCCGGCGATCGTGGTGCCGAACTCGTGAGGGTAGCGGGCGTGGATGCGCTCGTGCACGCTGTCGACGAGCAGCCGGACGGATGCCGGGTTCAGGTAGTCGATGTGGTCGGCGTGCCGCGCGCTGCCGCCGTCGGTCGCGACGGACACGAAGAAGGCGCGCCACCAGCCGTCCGGGACGTCCCAGCGGACGACGCCGTCGACGATCCGGTCGGTGAGGTCGACCGGCTCCCCGGTCAGTTCGCCGCCGTCCTCGGCGCGCGGGTACGCGATGACCCGCAGGAGGGTCCCCGGGTCGAGCGCGGCCGCGGGTCCGAAGAACGCGGTGCGGTCGACGATCAGGGATGCCCCGCGGGCCGGGCCCACCACGTCGGTGTGCCGCTCGACGAGGAACCGCCGGCGCAGCTCGGCGGGCGCCTGCGCGACCGCTCCCCCGGCGTGACCGGTGGGGAACGTGTCGTCGTCGAAGAACCACACCGTCATGCCGCGGCGCCGCGCGATCTCCAGCACCGCGTCGACGTCGCGCCACCAGCCGTCCTCGAGGAACTCGGGGTGCGGCCGGGCCTCGAGGATCACGGCGCCGATGCCGGCATCCCCGATCCGCTCCATCTCGGTCCTCACCGACTCGACGCGGCCGCCCTTCTGCCAGAAGAGGGGCATGATCGCGTTCGGCACATCGCCGGTGATCGCCTCGCGCAGCCGCTGCAGGGTCATCGGGAAGCCTCCGCTCGAAGTCGCGCGGTCAGCGACGACATGCCGTCGCCGACCGTCAGGGTGAAGTCCCCCGGCTCGACGAGGCGCGTGCCGCCGTCCGCCCAGAAGCCCAGGTCGTCGACGGTGAGCGGGAACGCGACCGTGACGGACTCCCCCGCGGGAACGTGCACACGCCGGAATCCGCGCAGACGCCGCACCGGCTGGGTGACCGACGCGACCTCGTCCGTGACGAAGAGCATGAGCACGTCGTCTCCGTCGCGTCGGCCGGTGTTGCGCACCGTCACCTGCACGTCCACGCCGTCGTCGAGGCGTTCCGGATCCACCGACCCGGCGGAGACGGTGAGATGGTCGAGCCCGAACGTCGTGTATGTCAGCCCGTGCCCGAAATCGAAGCGCGGTCCCAGGGGCAGGTCGAGGAACTTGGACGTGTAGTGGTCGTCCGTGTTGTTCGGCCCGGCCAGTTCCGCGGCATCCGACGCCACCGCGTCGACACCTCGCAGCAGCCCGCCGCCGGTGCGGGGCGGGCGGCCCGTCCGCTCGTGGTCGTAGTGGATCGGCACCTGGCCGACCGCCCGCGGAAAGGTCATGGGGACCCGTCCGCCGGGATTCACGCGTCCCGACAGCGTGGCGGCGATCGCGGCGGGCGCCTCGGTGCCGAGGTGCCAGGAGCACAGCAGCGCGTCGACCCGGTCGACCCAGTCCTCGACGACGAGCGGACGACCGGTCGCGAGCACCACGACGATCCGCACCCCTGCGTCCGCGAGGGCGTGGATGAGCCGGCGCTGCGCGTCCGGCAGCGTGATGTCGGCACGCGATGCGGCTTCGCCGGAGAGCCGGCTGGGCTCGCCGAGGGCGAGCACGACGAGGTCGGCGGATGCCGCACGCCCTTGGATGTCGGCCAGGTCCGCGTCGGCGAGGTGGAAGAAGTCCTCACCGTCAGCGACGTCCCAGTCGACACGCGGCAGTTCCTGCGCCAGCGCGTCGGCGAGCGACTCGCCCGGTGCGATCGCGAAGCGCTGCACCCAGGCGCCGAGGTGGTCGAGGCTCCGTGCGTACGGGCCCGCGAGCAGGATGCGGCCGGTCGCCGGCAGTGGGAGGGCTCCCTTGTTGGTGAGCAGGACCGTGCAGCGCTCCGCCGCCCGGCGGGCGATCATCCGGTGCTCCGCGGTCCTGCCGGCGGCTGCGGCATCCGAGAACGGATTCTCGAACAGCCCGAGGCGCTCCTTCAGCCGCAGCACTCGCCGCACGGCGTCGTCGATCCGGTCCGGAGACACATCCGCGGGGCCGAGGAGCGCGGTGCCGTCGGCGTCGACCAGCAGCGTCCCGCCCATGACGAGGTCCACGCCCGCCTCGAGAGCAAGCGCGATCGCCGCGCGCTCGTCGGCGGCGATGCCGTGGTCGACGAGCTGAGCGACGCCGTCGGCGTCCCCGACGACGACCCCGTCGAACCCCCACTCCTGCTTGAGCACGCCGGTGAGCAGCGCACGGTTCGCGTGCATAGGGTGACCGTTCAGGGCGTTGAAGGAGGCCATCACGGCCGCCGCTCCGTGCTCGACGCCCACGCGGAACGTCTCGAGGTAGGTCTCGCGCAGCCGCCGGTCGGAGACGTCCGTGGTGTTGTAGTCCCGCCCCGCCTCCGCAGCGCCGTAGGCGACGAAGTGCTTGAGGCATCCCGCGACGCTGTCCGGCGCGGACAGCTGAGTGCCCTGGTAGCCCGCCACTTTGGCGGCGGTGAACGCGGACGCCAGGTGCACGTCCTCGCCGAATCCCTCGACGACGCGGCCCCACCGCGGGTCGCGCGTGATGTCGACCATCGGCGAGAACGTCCAGTTGACGCCGTTGCCCCGCGCCTCGACCGCCGAGACCCGGGCATCGTCCCCGGCGACCTCCGGGGCGAAGCTCGCCGCCTGCGCGAGTGGAGTCGGGAAGATCGTGAACTGGCCGTGCACCACGTCGAGGCCGATCAGAAGCGGAATGCCGTGCGCGGTCTGCTCCACGGCGATCCGCTGCAGCGCGTTCGCCTCGCCGACGCTCGGCGGCCAGAAGGTCGCCCCCAGTCCGCGGCGCACGAGGTCGTCGCGCTCGGCGGCATCCGGGCGCCACACGATCTGCAATTGCAGGAGCTTCTGCTCCCAGGTCATCCGGCCGAGGAGCCGTTCGATGTCGACGCTCATGCGGCGCTCCCGTCGCACAGAGCGCGGTACCGGAACCGTCGGAAGACGACCTCGCCGTCACCGGCCGCGAACAGCGCAGGGCGCAGGCTCTTGAGGTCGTTCATCGTCGCGGAGTGCGCGCCGGCGACGTCGTAGCGCACGCCGTGCCGCACCCAGTCGCCGTCGGCGGCCCGATGCCAGCCGGTGACGATGTGCCGGTCGTTCCGGAGACGCAGCCTGATGACGGTCCCCGGCTCGGCGGGTTCCCGCCAGTGCGTGCGGATGCCGCCCGCATAGCTGTGCAGCGAACCGCCGTCCCAGCCCATCCCGAAGAACATCCGGTCGTTGAAGTAGAGGAGCAGCCCACCCTGCACTGATGCGGCATGGGCGACTTCCGGCACCTCGAGTTCGACCTCCACCTCGTACGACTCGTCCATCGCCCACGCGGTCAGCGGCGACGAGTCGGCGGGGCCGGAGCCCTTGCCGCGCAGCGCGAGACCGTCGTCGAAGCGGGCCCGGGCCGTCTCGTCACGTCCCGGGTTGTCGAACACCCAGCGCTCGCCCCACGCGGGGGCGGTGAAGTCGTCGGACGGCGCCGGCACCGCGGCGGG
>NZ_DATEJS010000069.1:0-8214 GCF_035277845.1 Microbacterium sp. | reverse complement strand
CGCTCGCTCAACGACCGGGAGGCTGGACCCGCATTTCGACTCCCTCGGCTCGCTCGACCACCGGGAAGTGGTCGACGCGTTTCGTCTCGCTCCGCTCGCTCAACGACCGGGAACCGGGAAGCGGTATCCGCGTTTCGGCTCGCTCCGCTCGCTCAACGACCCGGGGACCGGGAGGCGGGACCCGCGTTTCGTCTCGCTCCGCTCGCTCAACGACCGGAGCCCCGGGGACAGGGAACCGGGAGCCGGCGGGTCAGGCCATCGTGTCGAGGATCGCGCTCATCTGCTCGAAGGTGGTGAGCGGGTTGATGATCGCGAAACGCGTGTTCGGGCGTCCGGCGTGCGAGCTCGGCACGACGAACGCGCGCTGCGAGTCGAGCAGGCCCGCCGACCAGCGCTCGTAGTCGTCGCGGTCCCAGCCCTCGCGCTCGAACACGACCACCGACAGCTGCGGGTCGCGCACCAGTGTCAGGTACGGCCGCGAGGCGATCTCATGCGCGATGCGCTGGGTCAGCGCGATGATCTCGGTGACGGCCTCGCGGTACGCCTCCGTGCCGTGCGTGGCGAGCGAGTACCAGAGCGGCAGGCCGCGCGGGCGCCGGGTGAGCTGGATCGAATAATCCGACGGATTGTACTCGGGCTTGTCGTTGAGCGTGTCGAGGTACTCGGCGTGCTGGGTGTGCGCGCGGCGGCCGATCTCGGGGTCGCGGTAGATGAGCGCGCACGCGTCGAAGGGCGAGAACAGCCACTTGTGCGGGTCGACGATCACGGAGTCCGCGCGCTCCACCCCGGCGAACCGGTCGCGGGCGAGCGGCGAGAGCATCGCGGTGAGGCCGTACGCCCCGTCGATGTGCAGCCAGAAGTCGTATTCGTCCTTGAGCGCCGCGATCGACGCGATGTCGTCGACGATGCCGAAGTTCGTCGACCCGCCGGTCGCGACGACGGCGAAGACAGCGTCGCCGTACTCCTCGAGCGCTGCCCGCACCGAGTCCGCGTGCAGCATGCCGTCGTCACCGGCGGGCACGGCCACCGTGTCGACGTCCATGACCTTGGCGGCCGACTTGTTCGACGAGTGCGCCTCGGCACTGCACACCATCTTCCAGCGCGTGGGCTCGGGCTTGCCGGCCGCGGCGAGCCGCTCGCGGGCATGCGACCGCGCGGCGACGAGCGCGGACAGGTTGCCGATCGTCCCGCCCTGCACGAAGACGCCGCCCGCGCCCTCGGGCAGCCCGAACTCGGTGCGCAGCCACTCGAGCACCTCGTTCTCGGCGTAGACGGCGCCGGAGCCCTCCATCCAGCTGCCGCCGTACAGGCTCGACGCGGACACGGCCAGATCGAACGCGATCGCGGCCTTGGTCGGTGCCGCCGGGATGAACGAGAGGTACTGGGGGTGGTCGATCGTGAGGCACGCGGGGGCCAGGATGTGCTCGAACACGGCCAGGGCGCGGGCGCCGCCCATGCCCTCGGGGATGACGGTGGGTCCGGCCAGCCGCTTCAGGTCGGCCTCGGAGACGGGCTTGTCGAGCGGCACGTCCGTGGACAGCAGCCGGCGCCGGGCGTAGCCCAGCACGGAGTCGACGATCAGGGCGTTGTCGGGGGTGTTGGCATGCATGCGCGCGGAGGACTCAGTCACGACACCAACCCTAGAAACGGGCGTGGATGCTTTTCAATAAGCAACACGCGTCAATTCGGATTGATAGTGCGCACTCTGTACATCACCGCAGTACATTGAGTGCATGACCGCGCCCATCGACGATCTGGACCGACGTCTGATCGCGCTGCTGCGCGCGAACGGGCGCGAGCCGGTCGCCTCACTCGCCGCGCGCCTGGGCGTGACGCGCACCACCGTCTCGAAGCGCCTGGAGCGCCTGCTCTCGACCGGCGTGATCGTCGGGTTCTCGGTGCGCGTGCACGACCCGGCCGCGCACAGCGCCGTGCGCGCGGTGACCATGATCGCCGTCGAGGGGCGGGATGCGCGGGAGGTCGTCCGCGGACTGCGGGGCATCCCGGAGATCGCTGCGCTGCACACGACGAACGGCCGCTGGGACCTCGTCGCAGAGCTCAGCTGTGACGGCCTGGCCACGTTGGACGCGGTGCTCGGCGTCATCCGCACGTTGGAAGGAGTGCGCGACAGCGAGACGAGCATCCTGCTGTCGTCGGCGACCGTGTGATGCCGGCGGGGGGCGAGGCGTTTCGGCTCGCTGCGCTCGCTCAACGACCGGGGGGGGAAATGCGTTTCGGCTCGCTTCGCTCGCTCAACGACCGGGGGTGGAGATGGGGCGGCGGCGGGGACGTCAGGCGCGGAGGGCGAGGGTGAAGGGCAGCACCTCGGGGGCACCGGCTCGGCGCAGCTCCCTCGCCGCGACCGTGAGGGTCCAGCGGCTGTCGGCGATGTCGTCGACCAGGAGCACCGGGCCGTCCGGCATCGCCAGGTGCGCGGCGGTGAAGGCATCCCACACCCCGGCGAGGCGGAACGCGCTGTTGCCGCC
This sequence comes from Microbacterium sp., assembly GCF_035277845.1. GTDB lineage: Bacteria > Actinomycetota > Actinomycetes > Actinomycetales > Microbacteriaceae > Microbacterium. Next base: position 5,728 of record NZ_DATEJS010000069.1, on the reverse strand, counting down.
CGAGCGGCCGGTCGGACCACCGTCCGCCGAGCCCAGCTCCCCCAGGTACTCCAGGCGTCCGACCTCCGCGATCCCCCGAGCGAGGGATGCCACGAGCTGCGGGCGCGTGCGGGACGGCACCGCGGCCACCGCCACGGGGCGCCGCTCCCAGCCCCACCCCGCGAGCACGCGGACGCAGCCCGCCAGCAGCTCCGGAGTGATCGGGGCATCCGTCGCGCCCTCGGCGAACAGCCGCCGCAGGGTGCCGCCCCAGCCGAGGTCGGTCAGGCGGGCCAGCGCTCGCCCTTCGGCCGGCTGTTCATCGGCCGCGATGCGCCCGCTGACCGTGACGCCGAGTCGCGCGACCCCGGACGGCCAGAGCCGGCGAGGCTCGATCGGCACCCCCACCCGGTCGAGCACCGCGTCTGCGGCCGCGCCCTCCTCGGCCCTCACCTCCGTCGGATACCACGCCCCCGCGCATGCGTCGCACCGGCCGCACGGCGCAGCGGTGTCGTCGTCGAGCGCGCTCTGCAGGAACGCCATGCGGCACTGCTCGGTGCGCTCGTAGTCGAGCATGCGCTGCTGCTCGGCGGTGCGCTCCGCCGCGATGCGGCCGTAGCGCTCGCCGTCGTAGGTCCAGGGCAGCCCGGTGGCCACCCACCCGCCCGACACGCGACGGACCGCGCCGTCGACGTCGAGCACCTTCAGCAGGAGCTCCAGCGGCGACCGCCGGATGTCGACCATCGCCTCGAGCGCCTGCGTCGACACCGGTGCATCCCCGAGCGCCGCGAGCACGCGCTCGGCCCGGTCGCGGTCGGGCATGGATGCCGTGGCGAAGTAGTGCCAGATGTCGCGGTCTTCGGCCGCCGGCAGCAGCAGCACGTCGGCCGAATCCGTCGCGCGACCTGCACGCCCCACCTGCTGGTAGTACGCGACGGGCGACGACGGGGCACCGAGATGCACCACGAACCCGAGGTCGGGCTTGTCGAAGCCCATCCCGAGCGCGCTCGTGGCCACCAGCGCCTTGACCGCGTTCTCTTTGAGCGCCTGTTCGCACTCCGCCCGCTCGTCGGGGTCGGTCTGCCCTGTGTACGCACGCACGTCGTGCCCGCGCTCCCGCAGCAGCCGGGCGGTGTCGTCCGCGGCGGCGACGGTCAGCGTGTAGATGATGCCCGAACCGGGCAGGTCATCGAGGTGGCTCGACAGCCACGCGAGCCGCTGCGGCGCGCTGGCCAGGTGCAGCACGCCGAGGCGAAGGGATGCCCGGGCCAGCGGGCCGCGGATCGTGAGCACCTCGACGTGGCCGGTCGCCAGCTGCTCGCGGACGTCGGTGACCACCCTGCGGTTGGCCGTGGCCGTCGTGGCCAGCACAGGCACGTCCGTCGGCAGCTGGGAGATGAGGTCCCGCAGCCGTCGGTAGTCGGGCCGGAAGTCGTGCCCCCAGTCGCTGATGCAGTGCGCCTCGTCGACCACCAGCAGGCCCATCCGGCGCACCAGATCGGGGAGCTGCTCGTCGCGGAACGCCGGGTTGTTCAGCCGCTCCGGGGACACGAGCAGCACGTCGATCTCGTCGCGCTCGAGCCGGGCGCGCACGTCGCCCCACTCCTGCGGGTTGGTGGAGTTGATCGCGACCGCCCGCACGCCGGCGCGCTCGGCGGCGGCGATCTGGTCGCGCATCAGGGCGAGCAGGGGCGAGACGAGCACCGTGGGTCCCGCTCCCGCGCGGCGCAGCAGCAGGGTCGCGACGAAGTACACCGCCGATTTGCCCCACCCCGTGCGCTGCACGACGAGCGCCCTGCGGCGATCGGCCACGAGCGCCTCGACGGCCTCGAACTGTCCGTCGTGGAAGTCCGCGTCGGGACGACCGGTGAGGGCGCGCAGGGCGTCCCGCGCGGCGTCGCGGATCGGCGGAGCGGCGGTGTCGGGGTGCGGAGTCATTCACACAGGATGCCTCATGGGTCCGACATCGGGCGGGCCGGGCGTTTCGGCTCGCTTCGCTCGCTCAACGACCGGGGGGCGGGGGCGGGGGTCAGCCGGCGAGGGCGAGGAGGGCGCCGATCTGGGTGCGGCGTTCCTCGGCGGTGCGGGCGATCGGGGTCACGGTGAGGGTGTGCACGCCGGCGGCCTCGAACGCGTCGAGGCGGGCGCGCACCTCGTCGGGCGTGCCGACGAGGCTGATCCCGCGGGCGAATTCATCCGGCACCGCGGCGACGGCCTCGTCCTTGCGGCCGGCGAGATAGAGATCCTGGATCGTCTCGGCCGCCTCGCCGAAGCCGTAGCCCGTGGCGACGTCGTTGTAGAAGTTGCGACCCCGGGCGCCCATGCCGCCGACGTAGAGGGCGATGTGCTCCTTGACCACCGACAGCGCCCTGTCGCCGTGCGGGCCGATGGAGAGGGCGGGACTCGCGTACACGTCGAGGTCTCGCAGGGTGTCCACGCGCTTGGCCATCCCGTCGGCGAGCGCGTCGCCCCACACCAGCGACGAGCGCTCCGGGTGGAAGAGCGTCGGCATCCAGCCGTCGGCGATCTCCGCGGCCTGCGCCACCGCCTTCGGGCCGAGCGCGGCCACGACGATCGGGATGCGGGCGCGCACCGGCTCGTTGATGAGCTTGAGCGGCTTGCCGAGGCCGGTGCCCTGGTCGGCCGGCAGCGGGATCGTGTACGCCCGGCCGTCGTAGTCGAGGCGCTCGCGGCGCCAGACCGCACGGCAGATCTCGATGATCTCGCGGGTGCGCGTGAGCGGCATGTCGTACGGCACACCGTGGAACCCCTCGATCACCTGGGGGCCCGACGCCCCGATGCCGAGCGTGAACCGCCCGTCGCTGACGAAGTCGAGCCCGGCGGCGGTCATCGCCGTGAGCGACGGGGTGCGCGTGTACAGCTGCAGGATGCCGCTCGCGAGTTCGATCGTGGAGGTCTGCGCGGCGAGGTAGCCGAGCTGGCTGACCGCGTCGAACGAGTACGCCTCAGGCACGACGACCAGTTCGAGCCCGTCGGATTCCAGCTGTGTCACTTCGGCTGCGGCTTCGCGGAACCCGCCCGCGTAGTCCAGCATCATCCCGATCCTCATGAGGCGAAATGCTACCCGTCACGGCCGCGCTCCCCCGCCGTCATCCCGCTGTAACAAACCCGGGCGTACTGTGCCCCTTATGCATCTGACTCCCGGCGAGACGGAGAAGCTGCTGCTCTCCGTCGCGGGCATGGTCGCCCGTGACAGACATGCGCGCGGGGTGAAGCTCAACCATCCCGAGACGGTCGCTCTGCTGAGCACATGGGTCATCGAACGGGCCCGGGACGGCCGCCGCGTCGCGGACCTCATGGTCGAAGGCCGCGAGGTGCTCACCACCGACGACGTCATGCCGGGCGTCGCCGAGATGCTGCACGACGTGCAGGTCGAGGCGACCTTCCCCGACGGCCGCAAGCTCGTGACGCTGCACTGGCCGATCCAGGATGCCGGCGGGCAGACCCCCGGCCACGGAGTCGTGCCCGGCGAATACGACATCGAGCCCGGGACGCTGGAACTCAACGCCGACCGCTCCGCCGACGAGCGCCGCACGTTCACGTTCGTGAACACCGGCGACCGGCCGGTGCAGATCGGATCCCACCTGCACCTCCCCGACGCCAACGCCGCCCTGCAGTTCGACCGGGATGCCGCGCAGGGTTTCCGCCTCGACATCCCCGCCGGCACGTCGCAGCGCTTCGAGCCCGGGGCGTCCCGCACCCTCGACGCCGTCGCACTGCACGGCGCACGCCGGGTGCCCGGCATCCAGCTGCGGCACGGCACCGATGACGGGCGGGACGGCTGATGCGCATCGATCGCGAACGGTACGCCGCCCTGTTCGGCCCGACCACGGGCGACCGGGTGCGGCTCGGGGACACCGACCTGTGGATCCAGATCGAGCAGGACCTCACGTTCGGCGGCGAGGAGGCCGTGTTCGGCGGGGGCAAGTCGATCCGGGAGTCCATGGCCCAGGGCATGGCGACCCGCGCCGACGGCGCCCCGGACACGGTCATCACGAACGTCATCGTGCTCGACTGGTGGGGCATCGTGCGCGCCGACGTCGGGATCCGCGACGGGCGCATCGCGGCGATCGGCCGCGCCGGCAATCCCGACATCGCCGACGGGGTGCACCCCGACCTCGTGATCGGGCCGTCCACCGACGTGATCGCGGGCGAGGGCCGCATCCTCACCGCCGGCGGCATCGACTCGCACGTGCACCTGCTGTCGCCGTCGCAGATCCACGAGGGTCTCGCGACAGGCATCACGACGGTGTTCGGCGGCGGCACCGGGCCGTCCGAGGGGTCGAAGGCGACCACCGTGACGCCCGGCGCCTGGCACCTGCAGACCATGCACCGCGCGCTCGACCGTCTGCCCGTGAACGTGCTGCTGCTCGGCAAGGGCAACACCGTGTCGCGCGAGGGACTGCGCGAGCAGGCGCTCGCCGGTGCAGGCGGCTACAAGGTGCACGAGGACTGGGGCTCCACCCCGGCGGCAATCGACGCGGCGCTGCGCGCGGCCGACGAGTGGGGGCTGCAGGTGGCGCTGCACTCCGACTCGCTCAACGAGGCCGGGTTCGTGCAGTCCACGATCGACGCGATCGGCGGGCGCGGCATCCACGCGTTCCACGTCGAGGGCGCCGGCGGCGGGCACGCACCCGACATCCTCTCGATCGCCTCGCTGCCCAACGTCATCCCGGGGTCGACGAACCCGACCCTGCCGCACACCGTCAACACCGTCGCCGAGCACCTCGACATGCTGATGGTCTGCCACCACCTGAACCCCGCCGTGCCGGAGGACCTCGCCTTCGCAGAGTCACGCATCCGGGCCACCACGATCGCGGCGGAGGACATCCTGCACGACATGGGCGCCCTGTCGATCACATCGTCGGATGCGCAGGCGATGGGCCGGATCGGCGAGGTCATCGCGCGCACGTGGCAGGTGGCGCACGTGATGAAGCACCGGCGCGGGGCGCTCTCGACCGCGCTGCCCGCCGACAACGAACGCGCCCGCCGGTACGTCGCGAAGTACACGATCAACCCGGCGATCGGGCACGGCATCGACCACGTCGTCGGGTCGGTCGAGCCGGGCAAGCTCGCCGACCTGGTGCTGTGGGATCCGCGGTTCTTCGGCATCCGGCCCGAGATCGTGATCAAGGGCGGCGGCATCGTGTGGGGCTCGCTCGGCGACCCGAACGCGTCGATCCCGACGCCGCAGCCGACCCTGCTGCGGCCGGCGTTCGCGGACGCCGTCGGGGCCGACCTGTCGGTGTCGTTCGTCTCGCCCGCGGCCCTCGACGACGGGCTCGAGGAGCGTCTCGGTCTGCGACGCAGGCTCGTCGCGGTGCGCGACACGCGTGCGGTGACCAAAGCCGACCTGAAGAACAACGACGCCCTCCCCCGCATCGACATCCGACCCGACACGTTCGCGATCTCGATCGACGGCGACACCGTCGAGCCCGCCCCCGTCGACCGGGTGCCGCTCGCCCAGTTGTACTCCCTGTTCTGAGACGCGGATCGCGATGGAGACGACAGCGGCATCCGTGGCATCCGGCACGCTCGCGATGCTGCTCGCCGACGCGCGTCTGCCCACCGGCGGGCACGCGCACTCGGCCGGGGTCGAGCCCGCGCTGCAGGGCGGAATGCCGGCGTCCGAGGTGCCCGCGCTGATCCGCGGCCGGGCCGTGACGTCGTCGCTGGTGGACGCCGGCACCGCCGTGGTGGCCCGGCACGTGTTCGCGAGCGACGGCCC
>NZ_DATEJS010000068.1:0-4949 GCF_035277845.1 Microbacterium sp. | reverse complement strand
GGCGGCGCCGCGTCGAGGTGCAGCTCGTGGAGGCGCTCACCCGCGACGGGCGCATGACCTGGGAGCAGCTCGGCGACCTGCTCGGCCGGTCGGCGCAGACCGCGCGGCGGCACACGAACGCGCTGCTCGGCCGCGGCATCCTGACCCTGCGCTGCGACCGGGCGCGGCGATTCGATGCGTCGCGGCGGGAGGCGTCGTACGCGGTGAACGTGCCGGCGCCGCGACTCGAAGAGGCCGCGCGCTTCTTCGCCGAGCTGCCCTCGTGCCGCCTGAGTGCCGAGGTGCTCGGACCGTTCAACCTCGTCGCGACCCTGTGGGTGCGCGACCTCGCCGAGCTGCAGCGCGTCGAGACCGAGCTCGCCACCCGCATCCCGGACGCCGCCGTGCGGCAGCGCACGCTGTCGGTGCGCACCGACAAGAGGCTCGGGCACGTGCTGGATGCCGCCGGCCGCACCACCGGCGTCGTGCCGATGCTGTTCCCGGCGTGACGGCGCGCCGTCATCCCGTGTCGCGCGCTTGACGCCGTTCCGGCCCGCTCGGGTCTACGATCGCGCTGTCCGCACCGGCGCCCCGACGCGCCGGGCCCCCGACCCCGGGACGCGGTCCGAGCCGAAGGAGCACGGATGAGCACGACAACCGCCACGAGCAGCCGCGGACTCGAAGTCCGCTCGATCGACTACGTCCCGCTCTCGGAGCGGCACGGCAAGGTCTCGCATATCGGACCCCTGTGGTTCATGAGCAATGCGCAGATCGCCACCCTCGCCACGGGCCTCATCAGCATCACCAGCGGCGGCAACCTGATCTGGTCGTTCATCGCGATCGCGCTCGGCATCCTGATCGGCACGTTCTTCATGGCCGCCCACTCGTCGCAGGGCCCGCAGCTCGGCCTGCCGCAGATGATCCAGTCCCGGCCCCAGTTCGGCTACATCGGAGCCCTGCTGGTGTGGCTGTTCGCGTACATCCAGTACGCCGGCTTCAACATCTTCAACTCGGTGCTCGCCGGCGAGGCGGTCGGAGGTGCGATCAGCACCAAGCAGGCGGCCGACCCGCTCTGGATCTGGGTGGTCACGATCGTCGCCGTCGTGGTGGCACTCGTCGGCTACGACCTCATCCACTCGGTGGAGCGGTACCTGATGTACCTCACCGTCATCATGCTGGTGCTGCTGACGGCATCCGCGGTCATCCACCTGCACGTGCCGGCATCCCAGTTCGACCTGTCGCACTTCCAGCCGGTCGCGTTCTTCGGCCAGCTCGGCGTCGCCGCCGGCTATCAGATCTCGTGGGCCATCTACGTGTCGGACTACTCGCGCTACCTGCCGCGCACCACCTCGACCAACAGCACCTTCCAGTGGACGTTCTGGGGCAGCGCCCTCGGCGGCATCTGGGTGATGTTCCTCGGTTCGTGGATCGCGGTGTCGGCCAAGGACATCGGCACGAACACGGTCGTGGACCTCAAGCACGTCGCCGACCTGCTGTTCCCGGGGTTCGGCGTCATCGCGCTCATCGTCGCGGCGCTCGGGCTCGTGTCGGTGACCGCGCTGAACATGTACGGCGGCTCCCTGACGCTCATCTCGTCGATCGACAGCTTCGTGAAGGTGCGCCCGACGCTCACCATCCGCATCGTCACGCTCGTCATCACCGCCGCGATCTCGCTGGCGTTCGCCCTGTTCGCGACGGCGCACTTCCTCGGCAACTTCAACGCGTTCCTGCTGCTGATCCTCTACCTGTTCATCCCGTGGACCGCCGTCAACCTGACGGACTTCTTCATCGTCCGCAAGGGCCACTACGCGATCGCCGAGATCTTCAAGCCGAACGGCATCTACCGCCGGTGGGGCTGGCCGGGCATCGCCGCGTACGTGCTCGGCTTCGTCGTGATGGTCCCGTTCTTCGACGTGGCGGACTTCTACGAGGGCCCGGTGTCGAAGGCGATGGGCGGCGTCGACATCTCGATGTTCATCGGGCTGCCGGTCGCGGCGGTCGCGTACTGGCTGATGACCCGCCACATCGACGTCGCCGCCGAGCAGGCCCTCGCGGACACGCAGGCGCGCGAGATCGAGGAGGCCGCGGCGCACCACGAGCTCCCCTGACCGCCCTGAGCCGCCGGCGCCCCGGGGCGTCGGCGGCTCAGTGGCGGTAGGTGCCGTGGATGATGGCGCGACCGAGGGTCTTGAACGCGAGGTTGAACGACACCACGGCCGGCGTGACCTCCGGGCTCACGCCCAGGGAGTCCTCGCCGACCGCGTGCACCACGAAGAAGTACCGGTGCACCTGGTCGCCGGCCGGGGGAGCGGCGCCCATGAACGTCGCCTCGCCGCCGTCGTTGCGCACATGGAACGCCGCGCCGGGCAGCTCGTGGGTCGCGGCCCCGGTCTCGAGGCTCGTGACGTCGGCGGGCAGGTCCACGAGCACCCAGTGCCAGAAGCCCGACGGGGTCGGGGCATCCGGATCGAAGCACGTGACGACGAAGGACTTGGTGCCGGCGGGCGCCCCCGACCAGCTCAGCTGCGGGGACGTGTTGCCGAGCGCGGCGACCTGGTCGCCTTTGAGCGGGGCGCCGTCGGTGACGTCGGTGCTCGTGACGGTGAACGAGGGCACCGCGGGAAGGAGCGGGTACGGGTCTGGTTTGACGGGTCGATCGAGGGAGGCCATAGCCGCGACCTTACGCCTTCTTCGCCGCCGCCTTCACGGCCCGCTTGTGCTCGCGCACGAGGGTGAGCGATTCCGGCGAGACGATGTCGGCGACGCTGCGGAACGAGCCCTCCTCGCCGTAGGGGGCGGATGCTTCCCGCCAGCCGGTGCCGGTGAACCCGCACTGCTTGCCCAGCAGCGCCAGGAAGATCTTCGCCTTCTGCTCGCCGAACCCGGGGAGGGCCTTCAGGCGCTTCAGCACCGTCGCGCCGTCCGGGGCTGCGCCGGCGGGATCCGGCTCCGTCCACAGGGCTGAGGCGTCCCCGCCCCACTCGTCGACGAGGGCCTGGCACAGCGCCTGCACGCGCGCCGCCATCGACCCCGGGAACCGGTGCACCGCCGGCGGGGTCTTGAACGCCGCGGCGAATGCGTCGGGGTCGTACCCGGCGATCGTGCCGGCATCCACGGAGCCCACCCGGTCGCGGATCTTCAACGGACCGGCGAAGGCCGTCTCCATCGCGACCTGCTGGTCCAGCAGCATCCCGATGAGCAGCGCCAGCGGGTCCTCGGTGAGCAGTTCGTCGGCAGCCGGGTCGGCGGTGATGTGGAGGGGCATGCTCCCAGTGTCTCAGGGGCGCTCAGCGGCTGTCGACCGCCGCTCGGATCGCATCGAGCACCGCCTGCAGCGCAGGCGAGTCCGTCTGACTTCGGCGATGCACGGCCGAGACCCCGCGCGCCGAGGCGGGATCGGCCGTGGGGATCGCGACCAGGTCCGCGTGCAGCGGCGGCCGCCCCATCCGCGGCACGAGGGCGACCCCCAGGCCGGCGCGCACGAGTTCGAGGTGGTTCTCGAACTCCATCGACTCGTGGACGATGCGCGGCGCGTTCGAGACGCCGTCGAACAGCCGTCGCAGCCACTGCCGGCAGATCGTCGAGTCGAAGGTCGCGATCCACTCCTCGTCGGCGAGGTCCGCGGGCGTCAGCGCGGTGCGGCCGGCGAGCCGGTGGTCGCGCCGCAGGATGACGTCCGCCTCGTCGGTGAACAGCGGCGTCTCGACGAGGTGGTCGGGCATCGCGAGCGCCACCCCGCCCCAGCGGTGCACGATGCCGAGATCGCGCTGGCCGGATGCCACGAGCGCGATCGTCTCCCACGGCTCGCTCTCGCGCATCGGCACCCGCAGCCCGGGATGCTCCATGTGCAGCCGCGGCAGGACGTCGACGAGGATGCCGCGCACCGCGGTCGAGAACGCGCCGATGCGCACCTCGCCGACGACGGGACCGGCCGCGGTGCCGTCCGTGCCGCCCGCGAGCTGCAGGTCGGCCTCGAGCCGCTCGAGGTCGGCGAGCACGGATGCCGACGAGGTGACGAGGTGGCGTCCGGCGTCGGTGAGCACGACGCCGCGACCGGCCCGTTCGAGCAGGGCGACGCGCGTGCCCCGTTCGAGGCGCTTGATCTGCTGCGAGACCGCCGACGGGGTGTAGCCGAGGGCATCCGCCGCCGCGGCGACGCTGCCGCCGGTGGCGACGGCCCGGAGGGCGACCACGGCTTCGAGATCGATCATGCAGCGATGCTACCGAATCAAGAGCAGAAATGATCGCTGGTGTTTCCGAATGTGCTGCGATGAAGTGGAGGCATGACACGACGCGACATGCTGCTGGCCGCCATCGTGGCGACGATGTGGGGCTTCAACTTCGTCGTGATCGACTGGGGGATGCACGGCATCCCGCCGCTCTTCTTCGTCGCCGTGCGGTTCGCGGTCGTCGCGCTCGCCGCCGTCGTCGTGCCGCGCCCGCTCGCAGGTTGGAAGACGGTGGTCGGCGTCGGCCTCTTCATGAGCCTCGGGCAGTTCGCCCTGCTCTACACCTCGATCGCCCTCGGTCTGCAGCCGGGCATCGCGGCGCTGCTGCTGCAGGCGCAGGTGGTGCTGACGATCGCCGTGGCCGCGCTCGCCCTGCGCGAGCGGCCGAGCGCCCGACAGGCGGTCGGCGTGCTCGTCGGCACGCTGGGCCTCGGGGTGGTTGCACTCGGACGCGGAGGCGATGCGCCCGCCCTCGCGGTCGTACTGTGCCTTCTCGCCGCGCTGTCCTGGGCGATCGGCAACGTGATCTCCCGTCAGGCGGGACCCGTCGCGCCCGCGACGCGCTTCGGCGCCCTGTCGCTCACGGTGTGGTCGTCGCTGGTCGTGCCGCTTCCGGCGCTCGGCCTGTCGGTGCTGGTCGAGGGGCCGCACGCGATCCTCGCGGGGATCGCGGCGTTCGGGTGGCGGCCCGTGCTGTCGACGCTCTACACGGCGGGACTGTGCACCCTCGTCGGGTACGCG
>NZ_DATEJS010000067.1:0-14727 GCF_035277845.1 Microbacterium sp. | reverse complement strand
CACCCGGGGTCGCCGGCGTCGTCGCGGCCGATGCGCTGCGGATCGCCGCGTGGCGACCGCGTCGCGCCGACGTCGACGCGCGCACCCTGCCGCACGAGGTCGACTGGCTGCGCACCGCCGTGCACCTCGCCAAGGGCTGCTACCGCGGGCAGGAGACGGTCGCGAAGGTGCACAACCTCGGTCATCCGCCGCGCCGGCTCGTCGCGCTGCAGCTCGACGGGACGGTACCGGCTCGGGGCGATGTCGTGCGCCGGGACGACGCGGAAGTCGGCACGGTCGTGGCATCCGCGCTGCATTACGAAGAAGGACCCATCGCGCTCGCGCTGCTGCGCCGCTCGGTGCCGGTGGACGCCGTGCTCGTGGTGGCGACCGCCGACGGCGACGTCGCCGCCGCGCAGGAGGTCATCGTCCCGCCGGATGCCGGCGCCACCGCCGAGGTTCCGCGCCTGCCGCGGCTCGGCCACCGCGCGGCCTCGTAGGCCGCGATGACCGAAGCCTCGCCGCCGACCGCACCGCTCACGGTGCCGCTCAAGACGGGCTGGCGGGCGCGGCTGGACCTGACCCCGAACGTCGAACGGGTGCGCGTCTCGGCGATCGCCATCGTGCAGATCGTCGTCGCCGCGACGGTCGCCTGGAGCTTCGCGCGGTACGTGCTGGGGCATCCGGTGCCGACGCTCGCCGCGAGCGTGACGGTCACGAGCCTCGGGCTGGTGCGCGACGCCCGGCCGAAGCGCGTGGCGATCACCGTGATCGGGATGCTGGTGGGCGTGCTCATCGCCGATCTGTTCTCGATGGTGGCGGGCACCGGGTGGTGGCAGATGGGTCTCGTGCTGGCCTCCACCCTGCTGGTCGCCCGCTTCCTGTCCGCGTTCCCGCCGTTCGCGATCATGGCGGCGGTGCAGGGCATCGTCGTGATGTCGTCGCCGTCGATCTCGCCGTTCTCGCGCCTTGTCGACGGGGTCGCCGGCGGAATCGCCGCGCTGCTCGCGACGGCGCTCATCCCGCGCAATCCGCGCCGCGAGGAGGTGCGCGACGGTCAGGCTCTGTTCAACGCCTACGCCAATGCCGGCGGGACGCTCGTCCAGGCGCTGCGCCGGGGCGACCGGCGGCGGGCGACACGGGCGCTGGAGAAGGCGCGCGGCCTCGGGCCGCTCGTGGACAACTGGCGCGACGCCCTCGACTCCGCCCTCGGCGTGGCCGGCTTCTCCCCGTGGCTGCGCGGCAGCCGCCCGGAGCTGCGGCGCCACGAGCAGATGCGGCAGGCGATGGACTTCGTGGTGCGGAGCACGCGGATGCTGGCCCGCCACGTCGTCTACGTCACCGAGGACGGTCAGCCGCGTCCGGAGACAGCCGGCCTGCTGCGGGACGTGATGCGCGGCGTCGACCTCCTCGCACTGAGCCTCGACGACATCGCCCAGCAGGAAGCCGCCCGCGAGCTGCTGCTCGCCCTGGCAGCACGCCTCGATCCCGCCGCGCTGATGCCCGGCGCCTCCATCGCCGAGCAGCACGTGATCGCGGGCCTGCGGCCGATCGTGGTCGACCTGCTGACCGCGACCGGCATGCCCGCGGCCGAGGCCCGCGCCGCCCTGCCGCACATCTAGCGCGGGGAGCCTCCGGCCGACTCGGCGGCTACGCGGACCGCGAGTTCGAGGGCGCGCACGATCTGCTCCGGCGGCAGCTCGGGCTCGCCGGCGGGCGCCTGCCCGGTCGCCCACGGCACGTGGATGAATCCGACGCGGCGCTGCGGACTGTGCTGAAGCGCCCGGTAGAGCACGTGGTTGCACACGAACGTCCCGGCCGACAGGGACACCTCGCACGGGATGCCGGCATCCGCGACGGCGCGCACGATGTCTTCGACCGGCAGCGTCGCGAACGCGGCAGCGGGACCGCCGGGCAGCGACTCGGCGTCGACCGGACGGGCGCCGGCGTTGTCCGGGATGCGGGCATCCTGCAGGTTCACGCCCACCCGCTCGACGCTGATCGCGCCGCGGCCGCCGGCGACGCCGGTGGCGATGACGACGTCCGGGTCCTCCGCGTCGACGAGCCGCCGCAGCGCCTCCGGAGCGCCGGCGAACGTGACGGGCAGGATGCCGGTGACGAGCGCCTCCGGCCCGGTCCACCGATCCCGCAGCGTGAGCACGGCATCCTGGGTCGGGTTGTGCGCGTCGCCGCCGAACGGCTCGAATCCGGTCAGCAGGACCTTCGTCATGCGGGGGCCTCCGTGAACTCGATGCGACCGGTCGCGATCTCGGCCGACTGCAGCACCACGGTGATCGGCTGGCCCGCCGCGACATGATCGCCCACCGGACAGGTCGCGGTGAGGGCGGGGTCGTCGAGCTGGATCCGCGCCCGGGCGCCGTCGCGCTCGAGCACCGCCGCGGTGAAGCGCTCGCCGACGCGGTCGAACAGGAGCGCGGCCTCGATCCGGTCGCGCGCGCCGGTGTAGAGGCGTGACGCGCGCTGGGTGGAGGCCTGCATGAGCTCCGGCACCTGCGACAGCGACGCGCGCGCCCAGCCCGGCACGTCCGCACCGGCGCAGATCGCCTCGCACACCACGAGCCCCCAGCGGTCGACGAGCCGACGCAGGGGAGCCGTCACATGCGCGTACGGCGCCGCGACCGCGGCCTGCACGGTGACCGCCGGCACCTCGCCGTCGAACGCCGCGTACCCGGCGCCGCGGAACAGGGACGCCGCGGCGTGCAGCACCGCGAGAGTCTGCGGGTCGTCGCGGTCGAGGCCGCGCAGATAGTCGCCGTACGTCTGCTCGGCCGGCCACGGAAGCCCGAGCGCGCCGACTCGCACGCGGAAGCTCGCGAGGGCGTCGTCGGCCGGCGGCGGCATCGTGCGCAGCACTCCGACCCGCGCTCCGAGCATGAGGGATGCCGCGGCCATGCCCGTCAGCAGCGACAGCTGCGCGTTCCAGTCCTCGACCGGCAGCGGGCGGCGGCGGATGAGCCGGTAGCCGTTCTCCGGATCCTTCTCGATCTCCTCGTCGGGCAGGTTGAGGCTGGCCCCGCCCCGGGCCTGCTCCTGCGCGATGCGCGCGCGGCCGATCTCGGGCAGCAGGGCCGCCGGGGAATCGGCTCCGGCATCCAGAGCCTGCTGGGTCGTCACGTACTCCAGCTGCTCGCGGGAGCGGACGAGCGCGCGCTGCACCCGGTGGCCGATGTCCGCGCCGTCGCGGTCGAGCTCGACGGTCCAGACGAAGGCACTGCGGTCCCGGCCGGGGAGGAGCGATGCGCGGTCCTCGCTCAACACGACCGGATGCAGCGGCACCGTGCCGTCGGCGGCGTACAGCGTCTGACCGCGGCGGCGGGCTTCGGAGTCCACCGCCTCGCCGGGGGCGACGACCGCAGGGACATCCGCGATCGCGTAGCGCACGCGCCACCCGCGCCGGGTGCGTTCGAGGTGGAACGCCTGGTCGAGGTCGCGCGATCCGATCGGATCGAGCGTGGCGAACGGGATGTCGCGCAGGTCTTCCCGGGGCGCCTCGGCGTGGGCGGCATCCGCCTCGGCGATCACCTCGGGAGGGAAGTCCGCGGGGATCTGCAGTTCGGCCCGCAGTGCCGCCAGTGCCTCGGCCAGCTCGGTCTGCGCGGTGGACGCGGTCAGCCGATGGCGCGGAGTGGGCACCCCGTCAGGCTACGCCCCGTGCCGGGTACGGGCGCCGGGCAGCGCAGGAACGTCGACATCGCCGGGGTGAAGGTCACGAATTCATCACTGCCTCTTGACAACGCGTGTGTTCTGTATACAAAATACTGACGACCCGCCCGAACGGGTCCTCTGGACAGAGCCGTTCATCCGAAGAAAGAGCCTCGCATGCTGAACTCGAAAACCCTCCTCAAGTCCGGCGTCGTCATCGGCGTCGCGGCGGCGATGACCGTCGGGCTCGGCGCCTGCAGCGGCGGCGGCGGTGGTGGCGGCGGCGGCAAGTCGACGGTCGTGTGGTCGACGTGGGGCACGCCCCAGGAGCTGCAGCGCTTCAAGCAGTTCGACACGCAGTTCATGAAGGACCACCCCGACATCACCGTCGAACTCCAGCCGGTCGCCGACTACGGCGACTACCACACGAAGCTCCTCACCGAGCTCGCCTCGGGAACCGCACCCGACGTCTTCTACATCGGCGACGACCAGATCGGCAAGTTCGTGAATTCGGACGTGCTGATGCCGCTGAACTCGCTGATGTCGTCCAGCGGCGGCAAGACGACGCAGGACTCGTTCTTCCCCGGCCTTCTCGGCGCCGCGGACAAGGGCGGCCAGATCCTCGCCGAGCCCAACGACTCCAACCCCGACGCCCTCTGGTACGACAAGGTCGCACTGAAGAAGGCCGGCATCACGGAGGACCCGGCGACCCTCGCCGCCGAGGGCAAGTGGACGACCGCCACCTACCTCGCGATGAACGACAAGCTCCACAAGGCGGGCCTGACCGGCTCGATGTTCTGGAACTACTGGTCCACGCACTGGAGCTGGATCTCCTCGCAGGGCGGCCAGGTCTTCGACAAGTCCGGCAACTTCGTCGCGAACACCGACCCGACCTCGGTCGCCGCGATGGACACCTTCGGCAAGGAGTTCCAGAACAAGACGTTCCTCGTCGCCGACACGCTGCCCTCGGGAGACGGATCGGACAGCCTGTTCGTCTCGCACAAGGCCGGCTTCTACATCCAGGGCCGCTACACGATCGGCACGGTCCAGTCGGCGGGCGACCCGCAGAACTACGACGTCGCCCCGTGGCCGACGCCCGACGGCAAGGCCGCCCCGACCGGTGTCGCGGTGAGCTACCTCGCGATCAACGACAAGACGAAGGTGAAGTCGGCAGCGTTCACGTTCTGGAGCGCGTTCCTGAGCTCCGAGGGCCAGACCTTCCGCCTGAAGGACGGCGGCAACGCGGTCCCGTCCATCAAGGGCGCCGACTCGGTGGTGCTCGACGGCTACCCGAAGCACGCGCAGACCATGCTCGACATGCGCAACATCGGCTTCGAGGACTTCGCCCCCGAGGCGAAGGTGCCGGGTCTGTCGACCGACGTCAGCGCGATCATGCTGCAGCTCTACCAGGGCAAGCTCACCGCGAAGGCCGCTCTGGATGCCTCGGCGAAGCTGATCGACTCCAAGACCAAGTGAGGCTGACGTGACCGCGGTGCTCTCCGACGCAGCACCCGGCACGGTGACGCCGCCCGCCACGCCGCTTCGGAAGGAAGCGGCGTGGCGGCGGCGGGACCGGCGCTGGGGATACGTCTTCGTCGGCCCTCAGCTGATCGGCATGGCGATCTTCGTCATGGTGCCGTTCGTCGCCAGCGTCGTGCTCGCGTTCGCGAAGTGGGACGGTCTCACCGCGCTGCAGTGGGTGGGGTTCGACAACTTCCGGCAGGAGCTGACCGATCCGCTCTTCGGCCGGGCCATCCTGAACACCCTGCTGATCGCATTCATCACGGTGCCGATCGGCCTCGGGCTCGCGGTCATCATCGCGGTCGCCCTGGAGAACCTGAGGACCCGCACCCTGTACCTCGTGCTGTTCTTCTCCCCGGTGATCACCAGCAGCATCGCCGTGGCGATGATCTGGCAGCAGCTGTTCCGCAAGGACGGCATCCTGAGCCACTTCATCTCGACCGTCTTCCACGTGCCGGCCCCGGACTGGCTCGGCGATCCGCACCTGGCACTCATCGCGGTCTGCATCGTCACCATCTGGTCGTCGCTCGGACTCAACGTGGTGATCTTCCTCGCCGGGCTGCAGAACATCTCGCCGTCGGTCATCGAAGCTGCGCGCCTGGACGGCGCCGGCGCCGTGTCGCTCTTCTTCCGGGTGCGGCTTCCCCTGCTGTCCCCGGTCATCTTCTTCTCGACGGTGATCGCGTTCATCAGCTCGCTGCAGACCTTCGACATCGTCTTCGTGCTCGTCGCGAACGCGGGCCCCGACAACGCCACCCGCACGATCGTGTACCACATCTACGATCTCGGCTTCGGGAAGACCGAGTTCGGCGTCGCCAGTGCGGCATCCATCATCCTGCTGGTGATCACCCTGGTGATCACGGCGATCCAGTTCGGCGCCCAGAAGCGATTCGTGCACTACGAGGACGGTGCGGCATGATCCCCACGCCCACTCCGAACGCCGCTGGCGCGTCGCCCGGAGCCTCCGGGCGCGTGGGCCCAACCCTGAATCCTCCCGCCCCGCCGACCGAGTCGACCGTCGCGCTGACGGCGCCCGGGTACCGGCCGCGCGCCGGCGGCGGGCGCGACCGGGCCAAGCGCCGCGTGCGCACGACGATCCTCCACGTCGTGCTGATCACGGCCGGGATCCTGATGATCTACCCGTTCATCTGGATGCTGGTCACCTCGTTCAAGGGTCTGCCGCAGCTGCTGAACCACCCGCTCAGCTTCTGGCCGAGCCCGTGGGTGCCGCAGAACTACCTCGACGCGTGGAACGACGCGCCGTTCGCGCAGGCGTACGTCAACAGCATCTACATCGCGGTGCTCGTGGTGATCGGCACGCTCATCACCGCCGCGATGGCGGGCTATGCGTTCGCGCGCATCAAGTTCCGCGGCGCGCGGGTCATGTTCATCGTGTTCCTCGCGACGCAGATGATCCCGATGCAGGTGACGCTGATCCCGTTCTACCTGCTCATGGCCAAGTTCGGCTGGGTGAACTCGCATCTCGCGCTGATCATCCCGGCGTCGCTCGCGAACCCGTTCGCGGTGTTCCTGATGCGCCAGTTCGTGCTGTCGCTGCCGTCGGAACTGGAGGAGGCAGCCCTCGTCGACGGTGCCGGCCGCTGGCGGATCTTCTGGAGCATCGTGCTGCCGAACCTGCGCCCCGCACTCGGCTCCCTCGCGATCATCGTGGCGCTCGGCACCTGGAACAACTTCCTGCTGCCGCTCGTGATCCTCAACAGCCAGGACCTCTTCACGGTGCCGCTGCTGCTGCAGAGCTTCCAGGGTCAGTTCGGCTCGGTCAACTACGGCCTCATCATGGCGGCCTCGGCCGTGTCGACGATCCCGATGCTCATCGCGTTCGTGATCGGCCAGCGGCAGATCCTCAACAGCATGGCGGCGTCGGGGCTCGGCGGTCGATGAGCGCGGACGACCTCGCCCGCCTCGCCGGGCGCCACCTCGACCTGCAGCAGGCTCCGTTCACGCTGCCCGGGTCGCGGATCCTCGTGTTCGGCGGCGCCGACGGCGCCGGCATCCGCGTGCACACCGCCGCGTACGAGAAGCCGCTCGACGCGTGCCGCGTGATCGACCGGCTCGTCGTGACGGATGCCGCCGGCGCGGTGGCATCCGTCACCGAGGTGCAGCCGCACGCCGTGAGCTTCGGCGACGGCATCGCGACGCTCGTGTTCGCCGGCGCCGAGGCGCTCTCGATCGACGGACGGCCGGGGACGGTGGTCGAGTGGACGACGCCCGACGGATCCACGGGGTGCCATCTCTTCGGCGGGCCGGTGCGCTTCGACGTCGCCGGCGACCGGGCGATCGCCGTGACGGAGTGGGCCGGGCACGACAGCGCCGTGGCCGAGGCGCAGGCGGTCTGGCGCGACTGGTTCGCGAAGTGCCCGGTCGTGCGCGACGACCTGCAGGAGATGACCGCGTTCTGCTGGTGGGTGCTCGGGGCGAACATCATCCGCCTTCCCGCCTTGCAGGGCGGGCGCCCCGTCGTGCCCTCGAAGATCGGGTACGTGGGCCTCTGGCAGTGGGACGCCTACTTCATCGCGGTCGGGTTGCGGCACGGTGACCCGGAGCTCGCCCGTGAGCAGCTCGATCTCGCCTTCCGCTACCCGACCGCAGCCGGGCAGCTGCCCGACGTCGTGCACGAGGAGGGGGTGCTCGCCTCGAGCGACGACCTGCCGCAGGCCGACCGCGACCGCCTGCGCCGTGCGGGCTCCGCCATCGCGGACCCGAACGCCCCGGTGCCGCTGACAAAGCCCCCGCTGTCCGCGTGGGCGCTGCGCAAGGTGCTCGAAGCGGCGCCCGAGACGCCGGAGATCCGGGCGTGGGCGCGGCGTCAGCTGCAGACCATCCGCCGCTCGCAGGACTGGTGGTTCGCCGACTCCGACCTCGACGGCGACGGGATGCCGGAGTACGGGCATCCCTACTCGTCCGGCCTCGACGACAGCCCCATCTTCGACGGCCCGCTGCCGACGACCGCTCCCGATCTCGGCGCCTACCTCGTGCGGCAGGACCTGGAGCTCGCGCGGTTCGCGGAGGAGTACGGGGATGCCGACCCCGCCCTGCACCGCGGCCGGGCCGGGCGCACGCTCGGGCTGCTCATGCAGCTGTGGGATGCCGACCGCTCCGTCTTCCTCGCCCGTGCGGCGGGCGCGCCGGTCGCCTCCGATGCCGTCACCGGGCTCATGCCGCTGCTCACCGGTGAGCTCCCGCCGGCCACCACCGCGGCCCTCGTCGCCGCGATCGACGACCCGCGGCGGTATGCGACGCCGTGGGGCCTGCCGACGGTGGCGGCATCCGACCCCGACTTCTCGGCGACGCGGATGTGGCGCGGTCCCGTGTGGATCAACACGAACGCGCTCGTCGCGGAGGGGCTGGAGCTCTGCGGGTTCCCCGAGCGCGCCCGCGCCCTGCGCGAGTGCACGGTCGACCTGGTGGTGCACGGCGGCGGCCCGCACGAGTACTTCAACCCGCTCACGGGGGAGAAGGCGCCGGCGGCCACCACCGCGTTCGGCTGGTCGGCGGCGCTGTTCGTCGACCTCGCCGTGCAGCTCAGTCGGTGAAGTAGGCGCTGGAGGCGTTGTCGAGGATGCGGCGCATGCCATTCATCCAGTTCGCGGTGAGTGCCACGACGGCGCCGTCGAGGTCGCCGGCGGCGAGGGCCTGCGCGATCGCGGAGTGCTCGGCGGCGACCCGGGCGACCATGGCGTCGTTCGGCACGAGCAGGGACTCGTAGCGGTGGAACGCGCTGCGCGTGGCTTCGATCATGTCGAGCAGGCGCCGGTTGGGGCAGGCAGAGAGCATGATGCCGTGCCACTCGTCGTCCTTCGTGATGACCAGGCTGTGCTGCACGACCTCGTCGTGGAAGGCCGCCGACAGAGCCGTCAGGCGCTCGCCGATCGGGCGCAGCTCGTCGGCCGGGCTGAGGCGCAGCGCGAGGGCCTCGAGGGCCGCCATGATGGGCGCGAGCTCCTCGAACTCGCTCTTGCTCAGCGGCACGAACCGGAAGCCCTTGCCGTTCTGGCTCTCGATCTGCCCCTCGCTCTCGAGGGCGATGAGCGCCTCGCGCAGCGGAGTGCGACTGACGCCGAGTTCGGCCGCGAGCTGCACCTCGTTGATGCCCTCGCCGGGCTGCACGTCTCCCGCGCGCATGCGCGTCAGCAGCTCGTCCCGCACCTGCGAACGCAGGTTCTTCCGTTCGATCGCCATGGGTCGTCTTCCTCCGTGCTGTCGTCAGCATAGGGCTTGACCAGGACCGGCTTCCGCCCTACGCTTACTGTATACAGAATACATTGGACAATCGACGCGGTCCAGTGATTCCGGAATCCGTGACTCGGAGAGGAGACGCCGTGGCCCCCATGTCGCGCACCCTGCGGCTCGATGCCCTCGCCTACGGAGGCGACTACAACCCCGACCAGTGGTCGGAGGACGTATGGCACGAGGACGTGCGCCTGATGCGCGAAGCCGGCGTCAACATCGTGAGCCTGCCGATCTTCAGCTGGCCGCAGCTGGAGCCGGAGCCCGGCGTCTACGACTGGGGATGGCTCGACCGCATCCTGGACCTGCTCTGGAGCAACGGCATCGCGATCGACCTCGCCACCGCCACCGCGACTCCGCCGTCATGGCTGCTGCGGGCGCATCCCGAGATGATGCCGATGGACGCCGACGGACGCCGCCTCGAGTTCGGCTCCCGCCAGGTGTACTGCCCGAGCTCGCCGATCTGGCGCGAGAACGTCGTCCGGATGGCGCGGGCCATGGCCGAGCGCTACGGCGACCACCCCGGGCTCGCGATGTGGCACGTCTCGAACGAGTACGGGGACCACGTGTCCCGCTGCTGGTGCCCGGAGTCGGCCCGCCACTTCCGCCGGTGGCTGCAGAACCGGTACGGCACCCTCGAGGGCCTCAACGAGGCGTGGGGCGTGAACGTCTGGGGTCAGCGGTACACATCCTGGGACCACATCGAGACGCCCAAGAAGGCGCCCGGCCCGGGCAATCCGACGCAGCTGCTCGACTTCGAGCGGTTCTCGTCCGACGCCATGCTCGAGCTCTTCCAGGTGGAGATCGACGTGCTGCGCGAGGTGACCCCGGACGTCGCGGTGACCACGAACTTCATGAGCATGTTCCGCGACCTCGACTACTGGCGCTTCGCCGAGGTGGAGGACGTCGTCACCGACGACGCCTACCCGGAGCCGGCCGACCCGATCTCGCACGTCGGGGCATCCCTCAACTACGGGCTGATGCGCTCGCTGAAGGACGGGCAGCCGTGGCTGCTGCTCGAGTCCTCCGCCGGCGCCACGAGCTGGCGCGACATCAACGTCCCGAAGGCGCCCGGCAAGATCCGGGTGGAGAGCCTGCAGGCCGTCGCGCACGGCTCGGACGGCATCATGTTCTTCCAGTGGCGCCAGGCCAGGTACGGCCAGGAGAAGTTCCACTCGTCGATGCTCGGCCACCGCGGCGAGAAGTCGCGCTCGTACCGCGAGACCACGGCGCTCGGCAACGAGCTGGCGCGACTGGAGCCGGTGCGCGGCACCCGCGTGCGCGCCCGCGTCGCGCTCGTCGTGGACTGGGACTCGTGGTGGGGATCGAGCGCGATCGAGTCCCTGCCCTCCCAGCGCCTGCAGTGGGCGCAGCAGGCCCGCGCATGGCAGCGCGCCATGTACCTGCTCGGCCAGCCCGTCGACGCGGTGCGCGCCACGGGCCCGTTCGACGCGTACGACGTCGTCATCGTGCCCAACCTGTACATCTCGGATGCCGCGCAGGCGACCGCCCTCACCGCGTTCGCCGAGGCCGGCGGCACGGTCGTGGTCGGCCCGTTCTCGGGGGTGGTGGACGCCACCGAGAAGGTGTTCGACGGGGGCGCCCCGGGCCCGTTCCGGAACCTTCTCGGCATCGAGGTCGACGAGCAGTGGCCCCTCGACGACGGTGTCGCCGAGTCGGTCGCGCTCGGCGTCGCGACGCACCCGGCGACGATCTGGACCGAGTGGATCGAGGCCGACGCCGACGTCGACGTGCATGCGCGGTACCGCTCCGGCGAGCTCGACGCGCTGCCTGCGGTCACCGCCCGCGCGGCGGGCGAGGGCACGGCCTGGTACGTGAGCTGCGTGCTCGACGACGCCGGCATGGCCGCGGTGTTCCGCGACGTGCTGTCCGGCGCAGGCATCCCGGCCCGCGACCGCGTGGACGTGCACCTGGACGCCGTCACGCGCTCCTCCGCCGACACCGACTACACCTTCGTGCTCAACCACGGGCGCGACCCGCTCACCGTCGACGTCCCGGCCGGTGCGCGCGACCTCCTCTCCGGCGAGACGACCGGCGCGACCCTGACCCTGCCCCGCTTCGGCGTGGCGGTGCTCGAGACGCCCCGCACCGGCGCCGTCCCGTTCGTGACCCCGACCCCCACCATCGATTGAAGGATGCCGTGACCGAACCGTTCATCCACCCGTACATCCCCAACAGCGCACCCGCCGTCAAAGCGCAGATGCTCGCCGCCGTCGGCGCCGAGTCCGTCGACGAGTTCTACGCCGACGTGCCCGACGACCTGCGGCTGCACCGTCCGCTCGACCTGCCGGCGGCGCTGCCGGCCGAGCAGGACCTCGCCCGGCACGTGCGCGGCATCCTCGGCCGCAACCGCTCCACCGACGAGCGGCTGAGCTTTCTCGGCGCGGGCACCTACAACCATTACGTGCCGGCCGTCGTCGACGAGGTCATCGGCCGCAGCGAGTTCCTCACCGCGTACGCGGGGGAGCCGTACGAGGATCACGGCCGCTTCCAGGCCCTCTTCGAGTACCAGTCGCTGATGGCAGAGCTGCTGGCCATGGACGTCGTCAACGTGCCCACCTACGACGGATTCCAGGCCACCGCGACCGGCCTCACGATGGCCGGCCGCATGACCGGCCGCCGGCGCGTGCTCGTGGCCAGTGACGTGCTGCCTGCGAAGTACTCGAAGGTGCACGACTACGTGCGCCACCACATCGACCTGGAGCTCGTGCCGACGGTGGACGGCGTCGCGGATGCCGCGACGGTCGTCTCCCGCCTGGGCGACGACGTCGCCGCGGTCTGGGTGGAGACGCCGAGCTGCACCGGCGCCGTCGAGACCGGCGTCCGCGCCCTCGCCGACGCCGCCCACGCGGTGGGCGCGGTGGTCGTCGTCGGCACCGACCCGATCGGCTACGGCGTGCTCACCCCGCCGGCGCTGCACGGCGCGGACATCGTCACCGGCGACATCCAGTCCCTCGGCCTGCACCAGTGGTACGGGGGAGCCCACGGCGGCTTCATCGCCGTGCACGACGATCCGCGTTTCGTCATGGAGATGCCGTCGCGCCTGTTCGGACTGGCCACGACCGACGTCGAGGGGGAGTACGGCTTCGGCGACGTCGCCTACGAGCGCACGTCCTTCGCCCTCCGCGAAGAGGGCAAGGAATGGGTCGGCACCGCGGCCGCCCTCTGGGGCATCGCCGCCGGGGTCTACCTGTCGCTCATGGGGCCGCAGGGCATGGCCGAGCTCGGCGAGCTGCTGCTGGCCCGAACCCGCTACGCGCAGCAGGCGCTCGCCGCCGTCCCGGGTGTCGCGCTCGGCGACGGAGCGCTGCACCTGCGCGAGTTCACCGTGGAGCTCACCGGCGCCACGGCATCCGGCCTCGTCACGGCCCTGCGCGCGGAGGGCATCGAGCCCGGCGTGCCGGTCGGCACGCACACGCTCCTCGTGTGCGTCACGGACGCCACCTCCCAGGCCGACATCGACCGCCTGGCATCCGCGGTCGCCCGCCATCTCTCATCCACGACCGAATCCACCCTCCAGGAGCAGAAATTGAACGCATGCGATGCACCGAGCGAGCGGAGCGAGTCGAAGTGAGCCTCCCTGTCGCACCCAAGCCGGCCGTGCGCCGGTTCCACCAGGCCAGCTGGGACGAGCCGATCGTCTTCGAGCTCAGCACCCCGGGCGAGCGGGGCGTGCTGGTGACCCCGATCGAGCAGGGCGTACGCGGCGCCGTCGGCGATGTGCTCGGCACGCTGCCGGAGGGCATGCGGCGCGCATCCGCGCCGGGCCTTCCCGAGATGGGTCAGCAGCGCGTGCTCAAGCACTACCTGCGCCTGTCGCAGGAGAACCTCGGCGCCGACTTCAATGTCGACATCGGCCAGGGCACCTGCACCATGAAGTACTCGCCGAAGATCAACGACCAGCTGATCGGCACACCCCGGCTGACCGCGATGCACCCGCTGCAGGACCCGGCCGACGCGCAGGGCGTGCTCGAGATCATCTGGCGCCTGGAGCGGATGCTCGCCGAGATCAGCGGCATGGACGAGGTGTCGCTGCACACCCAGGGCGGCTCGGCGGCCATCTGGTCGAACATCGCCATGATCCGCGCCTTCCACGAGGCGAACGGCGAGGGCGAGCAGCGCCGCGAGGTCATCACCACGATCTTCAGCCACCCGTCGAACGCGGCCGCCGCCAAAGCCGCGGGCTACGAGGTCATCACCATCCACCCGGACGGCGACGGATACCCCGACCTCGACGCGCTGAAGGCGGCGCTGTCGCCGCGCACCGCCGCCATCATGGTGACGAACCCCGAGGACACCGGCATCTACAACCCGGCGATCAGGCAGTGGGTGGATGCCGCGCACGCCGTCGGCGCGCTCGCGTCGTACGACCAGGCCAATGCGAACGGCATCCTGGGCATCACCCGCGCCCGCGACGCCGGATTCGACGTGTGCCACTTCAACCTGCACAAGACGTTCTCCACCCCGCATGCGTGCGGCGGCCCGGGCGCCGGCGCCAACGCGGTGAGCGCGAAACTCGCCCCGTTCCTGCCCGGGCCCCGCGTGTCGAATGAGGACGGCATGTTCACGGTGCGCGACGGCGCAGAGCCGTCGATCGGGACGGTCGCCCCGTTCCACGGCGTGGTGCCGAACATCGTGCGCGCCTACGCGTGGACGATGGCGCTCGGCGCCGAGGGCCTGCGCGCCGTCGCCGAGATCGCGGTGCTGAACAACAACTACCTGCTCGCGAAGGTGCTGCAGATCCCCGGCGCATCCGCCCCGTACGCCGACGGCCGCCGGCGCATCGAGCAGGTGCGCTACTCGTGGCAGGAGCTGTTCGAGCAGACCGGCATCTCGTCCGAGCAGATCGGCGTGCGCCTGTCGGACTTCGGCATGCACTACTGGACGAGCCACCACCCGTACGTGGTGCCCCAGCCGTTCACTCTGGAGCCCACCGAGTCCTATTCGAAGGCCGAGATCGACGAGTACGTGGCGGCGCTCGCCGAGGTCGCCCGCGAGGCGCGCGAGACACCCGAGGTCGTGCGGACCGCGCCGCACAACCAGACCGTGCACCACACGCACCACGACGACCTCGACGACCCGGAGCGCTGGGCCATCACCTGGCGCGCGTACCGCCGGAAGTACCCTTCGGCAGGCTCAGGGCGGGCCGCCGTCGCCGGCGCTCCGGCGGGCGAGGTGCCGGCGGACTTGGCTGCGCCGGCCGCACTGGCCGGGGCGGCATAGGACGCCGGATGCTCGGACTCGTCGTCAACCCCGTCGCCGGGGTCGGCGGCCCCGCGGGGCTCGCCGGCTCCG
>NZ_DATEJS010000066.1:0-9816 GCF_035277845.1 Microbacterium sp. | reverse complement strand
GCACTGCGCGTCGTCCACCAGGCGATGGTGCAGACGGGGCTGCTCGACTGGGCCGACGTCGCCCGGGTGATGTCGCGCACGCCCGCCGAGATCGGACGGCTCGACGGCCACGGGCGCCCGATCGCCGCCGGTGAGCCCGCCGAGCTCGTGTTCTACGACGCCGACGCCGGGGGAGTGTTCTCCACCGCCGACCTGCGCGGGCGCGGGATCAACTCGCCGTACCTCGGCCGGGAGCTCCCCGGCAGCGTGCGCTACACGGTGCACGCCGGCCGGCTCACCGTCGACGACGGCGTGGTCACCGCATGAGGTGGGTCGCGGTCGTCGGGATCGTCCTCGTCGTCGCGCTCGTCTTCTGGCTGATGTGGCGCGGCTGGAGGCGACGCACCGAGCGGGACGCCGAGCTCACCGCGCCGTTCGCGGAGCTGCCCGCGGGCGCCGTCGAGCAGGCCCGCTTCAGCGGACTCTACGTCGCCACCACGGCGCACGACGAGCCCCTGGAGCGCCTCGCCATCGGCGGGCTCGCGTTCCGCTCGAGCATGACCCTCACGGTGACGGATGCCGGCGCCGCCCTGGACCTTCCCGGGCTCGAGCGCGTCGTGTTCGCGCCGTCGCGCATCGTTGCCGTCGACCAGGCGACCGTCGCCATCGACCGCGTGGTCGAGAAGGACGGCCTGGTGCGGCTCGTCTGGACGACCCCGCAGGACGTCGTCGTCGACACCTATCTGCGCGCGCAGGATGCCTCGGCCCGTCAGGTCGCCGACGCCCTCCGCGCCATCTCATCATCCCCCTCCACCGGAAACGACGAATGAGCATCAGCTTCACCACAGACCCCGCCGTCCTCGTGCTCGAGGACGGCACCCGACACACCGGCCGCGCCTACGGTGCGCGCGGCACGACCCTGGGCGAGGTCGTCTTCGCGACCGGCATGACCGGCTACCAGGAGACCCTCACCGACCCGTCGTACGCGGGCCAGATCGTGCTGCAGACCGCGCCGCACATCGGCAACACCGGCATGAACGACGAGGACCCGGAGTCGCGCCGCATCTGGGTCGCCGGCTACATCGTGCGCGACCCCTCGCGCGTGGTCTCGAACTGGCGCGCCGACGAGTCGCTGGATGCCGCCCTCACCCGCGACGGCATCGTCGGCATCAGCGGCATCGACACCCGTGCGGTGACGCGCCACATCCGATCGGCCGGAAGCATGCGCGGGGGCGTGTTCTCCGGCGCGGCCGCCGGCCTCGACCCCGAGGAGCAGCTGCGCATCGTGCGGGAGGGCCCGCAGATGGCCGGCCTGAACCTGTCCGCCCAGGTCTCGGTGCCGGAGGTGCAGATCACCCGCGCCACCGGCCCGCGCATCGGCAATCTCGCCGTGCTCGACCTCGGCGTCAAGCAGGCGACCATCGACAATCTCGCCGCCCGCGGCTTCGAGGTGCACGTGCTTCCGCAGGATGCCACCTTCGAGGACATCCTGGAGACGGCGCCGGTCGCGGTCTTCTACTCGAACGGGCCGGGCGACCCGGCGGCGTCCGGCGACCACGTCTCGCTGCTGCGCAGCGTGCTCGATGAGGGCCTGCCGTTCTTCGGCATCTGCTTCGGCAACCAGCTGCTCGGACGCGCGCTCGGCTTCGACACGTACAAGCTGCCGTTCGGCCACCGCGGCATCAACCAGCCCGTGCTCGACAAGGCCACCGGTCGCGTGGAGATCACCGCGCACAACCACGGCTTCGCCGTCGACGCGCCCCTCGAGGGCGAGACGCAGAGCCCCGCCGGCTACGGCCGGGTGGAGGTCAGCCACATCGGCCTCAACGACCGGGTGGTCGAGGGGCTGCGGGCCCTCGACGTCCCCGCCTTCTCGGTGCAGTACCACCCCGAGGCGGCGGCGGGCCCGCACGACGCCAACTACCTCTTCGACCGGTTCCGCGACATGGTCATCGCCCACCAGCAGAAGGACGCGAAGTAATGCCCAAGAGAGACGACATCCGAAGCGTCCTCGTCATCGGCTCCGGCCCGATCGTCATCGGGCAGGCGTGCGAGTTCGACTACTCCGGCACCCAGGCGTGCCGCGTGCTGCGCGAAGAGGGGGTGCGCGTCATCCTCGTGAACTCCAACCCGGCCACGATCATGACCGACCCGGACTTCGCCGACGCCACCTACATCGAGCCGATCACCCCCGCGGTCATCGAGACGATCATCGCGAAGGAGAAGCCCGACGCCATCCTGCCGACCCTGGGCGGGCAGACGGCCCTGAACGCGGCCATGGCCCTGCACGCGCAGGGGATCCTCGACAAGTACGGCGTCGAGCTCATCGGCGCGAAGGTGGACGCCATCCAGAAGGGCGAGGACCGCCAGATCTTCAAGGAGCTCGTCATCGAGGCGGGCGCCGAGGTCGCGGCATCCCGCATCGCCCACACCATGGACGAGTGCCTCGCCGCCGCGGCCGAGCTCGGCTACCCGCTCGTCGTCCGCCCGAGCTTCACCATGGGCGGCCTCGGCTCCGGGTTCGCCTACGACGAGGCGGACCTCCGCCGCATCGCCGGGGCGGGTCTGCACGACTCGCCCACGAACGAGGTGCTGCTCGAGGAGTCCATCCTCGGGTGGAAGGAGTACGAGCTCGAGCTCATGCGCGACACCGCCGACAACACGGTCGTCGTCTGCTCGATCGAGAACGTCGACCCGGTCGGCGTGCACACCGGCGACTCCATCACCGTGGCCCCCGCGCTCACCCTCACCGACCGCGAGTACCAGAAGCTGCGGGACATCGGCATCGACATCATCCGCGCCGTGGGCGTGGACACCGGCGGCTGCAACATCCAGTTCGCGGTCAACCCCGACAACGGCCGCATCATCGTCATCGAGATGAACCCGCGCGTGTCCCGCTCGTCCGCTCTCGCGTCGAAGGCGACCGGCTTCCCGATCGCCAAGCTCGCCGCGAAGCTCGCGATCGGCTACCGCCTCGACGAGGTGCCCAACGACATCACGCAGGCGACCCCGGCGAGCTTCGAGCCCACGCTCGACTACGTCGTCGTGAAGGTGCCCCGGTTCAACTTCGAGAAGTTCCCGGCCGCCGACCCGACGCTGACCACCACCATGAAGTCGGTCGGCGAGGCGATGGCCATCGGCCGCAACTTCACCACCGCACTGAACAAGGCGCTGCGCTCGCTCGAGAAGCGCGGCTCCAGCTTCCACTGGGGCGACGAGTCCCGCACGGTCGCGGAGCTGCTCGAGGTGGCCAAGGTGCCGACCGACGGCCGGATCGTCGCCGTGCAGCAGGCGCTGCGCCTCGGCGCGACGATCGAGCAGGCCTTCGAGGCCACCAAGATCGACCCGTGGTTCCTCGACCAGATCGTGCTGATCAACGAGGTCGCCGCGTTCGTGCGGCAGGCCGGCGAGCTGGATGCCGCCACGCTGCGGATCGCGAAGGAGCACGGCCTGTCGGACGTGCAGATCGCGCAGCTGCGGGGCATCGGCGAGGCGGAGGTGCGCGGGATCCGCCACGGCCTCGACGTGCGCCCGGTGTTCAAGACCGTCGACACGTGTGCGGGGGAGTTCCCGGCGCAGACGCCGTACCACTACTCGAGCTACGACGCGGAGACCGAGGTCGCCCCGTCCGAGCGCACCAAGGTGGTCATCATCGGCTCCGGCCCGAACCGAATCGGTCAGGGCGTGGAGTTCGACTACTCCTGCGTGCACGCCTCGTTCGCGCTGGCGGACGCCGGGTACGAGACCGTCATGGTCAACTGCAACCCGGAGACCGTGTCGACCGACTACGACACCTCCGACCGCCTGTACTTCGAGCCGCTCACGCTCGAGGACGTGCTCGAGGTGCTGCACGCCGAAGCCCAGTCCGGCACCATCCTGGGCGTCGTCTGCCAGCTCGGCGGCCAGACGCCGCTCGGCCTCGCGAAGGGCATCCAGGACGCGGGCTACACGGTCCTCGGCACGAGCCCCGAGGCGATCGACCTGGCCGAGGAGCGCGGGCTGTTCTCCGGCATCCTCGACCGCGCCGGTCTCGTCGCGCCCCGGCACGGCACCGCGACCGACGTCGACGGCGCCGTCGCGGTGGCCGAGGACATCGGGTACCCGGTGCTCGTGCGCCCGAGCTTCGTGCTCGGCGGACGCGGCATGGAGATCGTCTACGACACTGCGTCGCTGCGCGACTACTTCGTGCGCATCGCCGACCAGGCGATCATCGGCGAGGGGATGCCGCTGCTCGTCGACCGGTTCCTCGACGACGCCATCGAGATCGACGTCGACGCCCTCTACGACGGGCACGAGCTGTACATCGGCGGCGTCATGGAGCACCTCGAGGAGGCGGGCATCCACTCCGGCGACTCCAGCTGCACCCTGCCGCCGGTGTCGCTCGGCCGCACCGAGATCGACCGGGTCCGGGAGGCCACGCGGGGAATCGCCGCGGGCGTCGGCGTGCGCGGCCTGCTGAACGTGCAGTTCGCGGTCAGCGCGGGAGTGCTCTACGTGATCGAGGCGAACCCCCGCGCCAGCCGCACCGTGCCGTTCGTCTCGAAGGCCCTCGGCATCCCGCTCGCCAAGGCGGCATCGCGCATCATGGCGGGGTCCACGATCGCCGAGCTCAAGGCGGAGGGCCTCCTCCCTCCCGTGGACGGCTCGCGAGTGCCGATCGACGCGCCGGTCGCGGTGAAGGAGGCCGTGCTGCCGTTCAAGCGGTTCCGCACCGCCGAGGGCGCCACGGTCGACTCGGTGCTCGGCCCGGAGATGCGCTCCACCGGCGAGGTCATGGGCATCGACCGCGACTTCCCGACCGCGTTCGCGAAGAGCCAGGCGGCCGCCTACGGCGGGATGCCGCTGTCCGGCACGGTGTTCATCTCCGTGGCCGACTCCGACAAGCGGGCCGTCATCCTGCCCGCGCATCGGCTGCAGCAGCTCGGCTTCACGCTGCTGGCGACCGAGGGCACCGCGGAGATCCTCTCGCGCAACGGCATCGACGTGACCGTGGTCCCCAAGTACAGCGAGACGCACGACACCGACCGCAAGAACGTCGTCGACCTCATCGACGCCGGCGAGATCGACATCATCGTGAACACGCCGAGCGGCATGTCCGCACGCGCGGACGGCTACGAGATCCGCGCCGCCGCGGTGGCGGCCGACAAGGCGCTGTTCACCACGATCGCCACGCTCGGCGCGGCGGTGACCGCGATGGATGCCGCCGGCGACGGGTTCGACGTGCGGAGCCTGCAGGAGTTCGCCCTCGACCGGGCGGCCCGCGCGTGACCGGCTTCGGGGAGCGCGTGCGCGCGGCGATGGATGAGCACGGTCCGCTGTGCGTCGGCATCGACCCGCACGCCGCGCTGCTCGCCGACTGGGGCCTGCCCGGATCGGCCGCGGGCGCACGCGAGTTCGGTCTGCGCACGGTCGAGGCCGCCGCGGACCGGGTCGGCTTGGTGAAGCCGCAGGTCGCGTTCTTCGAGCAGTACGGCTCGGCGGGGATCGCGGCGCTCGAGGACGTCCTCGGCGCGGCTCGGGATGCCGGCCTGCTCGTGATCGCGGACGCCAAGCGCGGCGACATCGGCTCGACCATGGCCGGGTACGCGCAGGCGTGGCTGGCACCCGGCTCGCCGCTGGAAGCGGACGCCCTCACCGTCAGCCCGTACCTCGGCCCGGATTCCCTCGATGCGACGGCCGCTCTCGCGAAGCAGCACGGCAAGGGCCTGTTCGTGCTGTGCGCGACGAGCAACCCGGAAGCCACCCCGCTGCAGTCCGGCGCCGTCGGCGACCAGACCGTCGGACGGTTCGTCGCCGAGCGCATCGCCGCCCTCGACACGCGCGAGAGCGGGTCCTGGGGAGATCTGGGGCTTGTCGTGGGCGCGACTGTCAGGTTGGACGTTTTAGGCTTGGGACAGGGATTCGTCGCGACCGCGCCGATTCTCGCGCCCGGATTCGGTGCGCAAGGGGCCCGACCCGAGGACCTCGAGCGCATCTTCGCTGATCTGGCTCCGTTCGTCATCGCGAGCGAGAGTCGCAGCATCCTGTCAGCCGGTCCCGACCGGATCGCAGAGGTCATCACGGCGCGCGCCGAGCTGTACACGAGGAGCCATGGCCGAACACCAGACGCCGCCCGAGGTTGACCGGGTCGCCGCATCCCAGCGAGCCGTCGCCGCACGCCGCGCGCGTGCGAGCCTGAAGCGCGACATCTCCGCGCGGGTCATCTCCCCGCAGGAGGTCATGCGGCGAGCGGCGGCGGATGCCGCGTCCCCGGCCGGCACCCTGCGCGTGCCCGACTTCCTCACGGCGCTGCCCGCGATCGGCGAGAGCAAGCGCGACCGCGTGCTGGCCGACCTGCAGATCGCCGCGGTGAAACGACTCGGCGGTCTGGGCGTGCGTCAGCGTGCGGCGCTCGGCGCCTGGCTCGACGACCGGTTCCCGGAGTCCGCGCCGCGCCCCGGCCGCAGCCGCCTGCTGGTGCTCGCCGGGCCCACCGCCGTCGGCAAGGGCACCGTCGCCGCGCAGATCCGCGTCGACCACCCCGAGATCATGCTGTCGGTCTCGGCCACCACCCGGGCCCCGCGCCCCGGCGAGACCGAGGGCGTCCACTACTTCTTCGTCGACGATGCGGAATTCGACCGCATGATCGCCGCGGGGGAGCTGCTCGAGCACGCCACCGTGCACAACAGGCACCGCTACGGCACCCCGCGCGGCCCGGTCGAGGCCGCCCTGGCCGACGGCCGCACCGTGCTGCTGGAGATCGATCTGCAGGGCGCCCGCCAGGTGCGCGCCGCGGATCCGTCGGCGGCGCTCGTGTTCCTGCTGCCGCCCAGCTGGGACGAGCTCGTGAACCGCCTCGTCGGTCGCGGCACCGAGGGCGACGAGGAGCGCGCGCGGCGCCTCAAGACGGCGCGCGTGGAGCTCGCCGCGCAGAACGAGTTCGACTACCGCGTCGTCAACGAGGACGTGGCATCCGCCGCCGCCGACGTCGCCGCCCTCGCGCGGTGAACACGGGCTCGGCCCGGCATCGGCATCCCGTAGACTAGAGGGATGCTTTGCGCGCCTGATGCGCGCTCACCATCATCGCCAGCACGGACATCCAGGAGGTTCCCACATGGCCGGCACGAACCAGGGCATCATCGACCCGCCGATCGACAGCCTGCTCGAGAAGGTCGACTCGAAGTACCAGCTCGTCATCTATGCATCCAAGCGCGCGCGTCAGATCAACGACTACTACTCCGATCTGCACGAGGGCAACCTCTTCGACAACGTCGGGCCGCTCGTCGACTCGACCATCGAGGACAAGCCGCTCACCATCGCGATGCACGAGATCCACGAGGACAAGCTGCGTCTGCGTCACGCGGAGTGACATCTGCGGGATGACCTGTTTCATCCTGTGAACGGAGGCGGTCGCGATGTCGGCCGCCTTCGTCATACTTGCTGAGTACTGCACACCCCCGCGTGCGACCCCCGCGCGGAGCCTGCATCCGAACCGATCCGGTTCTGAACCGAGGAGTCCCGTTGTCCGATCTGCGCCTGTTCACGTCCGAGTCCGTCACCGAGGGGCACCCCGACAAGATCTGCGACCAGATCTCCGACAGCGTGCTGGATGCCATCCTCGCGGCGGACCCGCGCGGCCGGGTCGCCGTGGAGACGCTCGTGACGACCGGCCTCGTGCACGTCGCGGGCGAGGTGTCCACGAGCGCGTACGTCGAGATCCCGGCAATCGTGCGCGACGTCGTCAACCGCATCGGGTACACCTCGAGCGAGACCGGGTTCGACGGCGACTCGTGCGGGGTCAGCGTGTCGATCGGCGCGCAGTCCTCGGACATCGCGTCGGGCGTGAACAAGGCGATGGAGCGCCGGGAGGACGGCTCGGAGGACCCGCACGACTTCCAGGGCGCGGGCGACCAGGGCATCATGTTCGGCTACGCGACCACCGAGACGCCGCAGCTCATGCCGATGGCCATCTGGACGGCGCACCGCATCGCGGAGCGCCTCACCGAGGTGCGCCGCACCGGCCAGCTGCCGTTCCTGCGCCCCGACGGCAAGACGCAGGTCACGCTCGGCTACGAGGGTTCGACGCCGCGCACCGTGGAATCGGTCGTGCTGTCCACGCAGCACCACCCGGAGATCTCGCAGAAGGCGCTGCGCGCCGCCGTGCGCGCCGAGGTCATCGACCCCGTGCTGGAGTCGACGGGTCTCGCCCTTCCGGACGTGAACTACTACATCAACCCGGCCGGTCCGTTCGTCATCGGCGGTCCGAAGGGCGACGCCGGCCTCACCGGCCGCAAGATCATCATCGACACGTACGGCGGGGCCGCCCGCCACGGCGGCGGCGCGTTCAGCGGCAAGGACCCGTCGAAGGTCGACCGCTCCGCCGCGTACGCGATGCGCTGGGTCGCGAAGAACGCGGTCGCGGCGGGGCTCGCCGACCGGCTCGAGGTGCAGGTCGCCTACGCGATCGGCAAGGCGAAGCCGGTGGGCCTGTACGTCGAGTCGTTCGGCACCGGACACGTGAGCGACGAGACCATCGTCCAGGCGATCCGCGACGTGTTCGACCTGCGACCGGCCGCGATCATCGCCCAGCTCGACCTGCTGCGCCCGATCTACGCGCAGACCGCCGCCTACGGCCACTTCGGCCGCGAGCTGCCGGACTTCACCTGGGAGCAGACGACGCGGGCCGACGACCTGCGCGCGGCCGCGGGGCTCTGACGGAACCGGAGCCCGCGGTGAGCGAGCGCGCCGCGCCGCGCCGGGTGGCGCGGGTGCTGATCGATTCGCCGCTGCCGCAGCTGGACCGGCTCTTCGACTACGCCGTCCCGGACGAGCACCGGGACGCGGCGGTGCCGGGCGTGCGGGTCAAGGTGCCGCTGCGCAGCGCCGGCCGCGTCGTCGACGCGTACATCGTCGAGGTCGGCGAGGAGGATGCCGTCGACCGGCCGCTCTCGCCCCTCGATGAGGTCGTCTCCCCGGTGCCGGTGCTGCCCGCTCGGCTGCACACCCTGGTGCGCCGGGTCGCGGATCGCGCCGCCGGCTCGGCGGGCGACATCCTGCGTCTCGTGATCCCGAAGCGCATGGTGCGCGCCGAGAAGGCGTGGCTCGCCGGCGGCGCGCAGGATGCGGCGGCATCCGACCCGGTGACGCACGCCGCGCGGGAGTCGGCCCGGCGCGTGCTGGACGAGTTCCCGACGCTTCGCGACCGGCTCGCGGCGGGGGAGCGGGTGGCCGTGACCGCTCCGCCGCGGACGGTGGCCGTGAGCGCCGGGGACGGCGCCGAATCGACCGTGGGCGGCTGGGCGGTGCTGATGGCCGCGGCGGCCCTCGAGTGCCTGGCGGCCGGCCGCAGCGCCGTGCTCGTGGTGCCCGACCACCGGGATCAGGCGCAGCTCGAGGCCGCGCTGGCGGGACGGGTCGCCGAGGACGCCCTCGTCCGGGACGACGCCCGCCGATCCGGCCCGGAGCGCTATGCCGCCTACCTCCGGGTGCTGTCCGAACGTCCGTGCGTCGTCATCGGCAACCGCTCCGCCGTGTACGCGCCCGCGCACGATCTCGGCCTCATCGCGCTGTGGGACGACTCCGACCCGCTGCTGGCCGAGCCCCTCAGCCCCGGTGTCCATGCCCGCGATGCCGCACTCGTGCGCCAGGAGCTCGACGGCTGCGCGCTCCTGTTCGCCGGTCACACGCGATCCACCGATGTCGAGCGTCTCGTGTCGATCGGCTGGGTGACCGAGGTCCGCGCCGCCCGGCCGCTCCGCCCGCGTGTCGTGCTCAGCGCGACCACGGCCGGCGACGTCCCCGCCCGCCGGGTGCCGTCGATCGCCTACGCGGCAGCGCGCACGGCCCTCGAGCAGGGCC
>NZ_DATEJS010000065.1:0-7397 GCF_035277845.1 Microbacterium sp. | reverse complement strand
GGGTTGTACTTCAGCAGGGCGCGGATGTCCTCGGCCTCTTCGGGCTCCATGAGGTCGAGCAGGCCCTCGCGCTGCTCGTCGGACAGCTGCCCGAGCACGTCCGCCGCGTCGTCGGGCTCCATGGCGTCCAGGATGTCGGCGGCGCGTTCGTCGTCCAGGGACTCGAGGATGTGCACCTGCTCGTCCTCGGGCATCTCCTCGAGGGCATCCGCGAGGCGGTCGTCGCTGAGCTCGTCGACGACTTCGAGCAGCCGGTCGGCGGGGAGGTCGAGGAGCGTGTTGGCGAGGTCGGCGGGCTTGAGGTCCGAATACGTCGCGATGAGCTGTTCGGCGGACTGCGCCTCGCCGGGGTTCTGCTGCTCGCGCACGTCGCTCCACTGCGCGAACGTGGTCGGCCCCTTGGCGAACGGGGACGCCGTGGTCTTCGGCTTGCGCAGGAACAGCTGCCCGACGTCCCATTCGCCGAGCCGGTTGCGCTCGACGGCGACGTCCTCGATGACGGCGTACCCGCTGCCGTCGCGGAAGTAGACCTTGCGGCCGAGGAGCTCGGCCATCACCCGCACCTCGCCGCCGCGCTGCTCGAAGCGGCGCACGTTGATGAGACCGGTCGTGATGACCTGGCCGGTGGCGATCGACGTCACCCGGCCGATCGAGAGGAACACGTGACGGCGCCCCGGGATCTCGACGATGAGTCCGATCACGCGCGGCGGCGCGTCATTGCGATAGACGACGACGACGTCCCGGACCTTGCCCAGCCGGTCGCCGGCGGGGTCGAAGACTGCGCACCCGGCCAGGCGCGCCACGAAGACCCTCTGCGTGCTCACTCGGTCAAGCGTAGTCCGGTGATGCGGGTGTCCGAGGCGGGCCGTGCCGCGCATGCGAGGATGGACCCATGAGTATGGCCGGCCCGAATCAGAGCAGGACCGAAGTGGGGGAGACCGTCGCGAGCTTCCCGGCGTACGAGGGGGCGCAGAAGGCGGTGTCCACGTTGATCTCCGCCGGGGTGCCGGCACGCGAGATCGCGATCGTCGGCAGCGGTCTGCGGTCCGTCGAGCGCATCACCGGGCGGCTCGGCTACGCGACGGCGGCACGGCAGGGGGCCATGAACGGCCTGCTGCTCGGCCTGATCTTCTCCGCGATCTTCGTGCTGGGGAACTCGTCGCTGTCCGCGTTCGTCGGGGTGATGTTCATCGGCATCGCCCTCGGGATGCTGATGAGCATCGTCGCCTACGCGCTCATGCGACGGCGGCGCGACTACGCCTCGGTGACCCAGGTGCTGGCGGACCACTACGACGTGACGGTGCTGCCCAGCAGCATCCACCGCGCCCGTCAGGTGCTCGGCGCAGGGCCGGTGCCGCCCATGCCCGCGACCGGGTCCGATGCACCGGCGGTACCGCCGGTGGCGGGGCCGCCCGCGGAGGAGCCCCCGCGCTTCGGGGAGCGGATCGCCCCGCCGGCGGCGGACGAAGACGCGGAGTCACCCGCGGGGCCCGACGACGACGCGGCATCCGGGTCCGATCCCGACGACC
Organism: Microbacterium sp.; assembly: GCF_035277845.1. Taxonomy (GTDB): domain Bacteria; phylum Actinomycetota; class Actinomycetes; order Actinomycetales; family Microbacteriaceae; genus Microbacterium. The sequence goes on along the minus strand of NZ_DATEJS010000065.1, from coordinate 5,868 downwards.
GGCGACCCCCGCAGCGCGAGTGACCTCCACCGAGGGAACCATCCGCGTCGAGCTGCCGGCCGGCGCGGTCGACGTCGACGCGGTGTGGACGCACGCGCGTGCGGCGTGGGCCGGGTACGTCGTCACGCACGGCGCAGGCTCGCGGTACGACAGCCCGTTCCTCGTCGAGCTGGGCGCGGCCCTCGCCGAACGCGGGGTGAGCACGCTGCGGTTCAACCTCCCTTACGCGCAGCTCGGCCGCCGCATGCCGGGACCGGCGGCGCACGCGGTCGCGGCGTGGGAGCAGGCGCTCGACGCGGCCGCCTTCGCGGACCTTCCGGTATGGGCCGGCGGGCGATCGTACGGCGGCCGGATGGCATCGGTCGCCGCGGCGGAGGGGCGGATCAGCCCGGCCGGGCTCGTGTATCTCAGCTATCCGCTGCATCCTCCCGGCCGCCCGGACCGGCCCCGCGTGGAGCATCTGCAGCGGATCGCCCAGCGGCAGGTGTTCGTGTCGGGGCGCACGGACCCGTTCGTCGACCCCCACGAGCAGCTGGCGGATGCCGCGGCATCCTGCCCGGACGCGCGCATCGTGTGGGTCGACGGGGATCACGGCTACGCGGCGAAGGGCCGCAAGCGCACCGCCGCCCAGATCGCCGAGACGATCGCGGACGTCGTCGTCGAGGCGCTGCGCCCCGACCACCCGGCCTGAGCCCGGCGACGGCGCTCAGCGCCCGGCGGCGTACCCCAGCATGCCGCGCGCGTTCGCCGCGGCCCACACCCGGCCCGACCGGCGGTCGATCCCGACCGCCGAGAGCCGTCCCAGCGACCAGTCGCCGGAGACCGTGACGTCGTGGCCGCGGTCGCGCAATTCCTGCACCACGGCCTCGCCGATGCGCCCCTCCACGACCACGCCCGCCGGGGTCCAGCTGCGTGGCCAGAACGAGTCGATGAGCGCCGTGGTGTGCAGCGTCGGAGCGTCGATCGCCTGCTGCGGGGAGTAGCCGCCGACGAGGATCCGCAGCAGGGCCGGCAGCTGCCACTGCTCCTGCTGGTCGCCGCCGGGGGTGCCGATCGCCATGGCGGAGTGCTCGTCGATCACGAGGGTCGGCGTCAGCGTCGTGCGCGGCCGGGCGCCGGGACGCAGCGCGGAGGGCGCGGCCTCGTCGAGCCACGTCATCTGCAGGCGCGTGCCGAGGCAGAAGCCGAGCTCGGGGATGGCGGGCGACGACTGGAGCCAGCCGCCCGACGGCGTCACGGCGACCACATTGCCCCAGCGGTCGACGACGTCGATGTGGCACGTGTCGCCCCGCGTCTGGCCGGTCACCGCCACCGTCGGCTCGCCCACGCCCAGCGCATCGGCTCCCTCCGCACTGGCGTCGAGCGTCAGCGGGGGCCAGTACGGCCGACGGCCTCCCGGGGTGCCCGGGCGCCAGGCGTGCGACGCCTCCTCCCCGATGCCGGCGCGGCGCGCGTCGGCGTAGTCGGCGGTCAGCAGCGGCCCGACATCGACGCCGTCGCCGAAGTGCGCGTCGCGGTCGGCGAGGGCGAGTTTGAGCGCCTCGACGACGGCGTGCGCTCCGCTGGGCGTCGACGGGTCGAGCAGGTCGTCCGGGAGCGGTTCGAGGATGAGCAGAGCCTCGAGGAGCGCCGGTCCCTGCGTCCAGGCGCCCGCCTTGGCGACGGTCAGCCCGCGGAACGGGATGGTGACGGCATCCTCGTAACCGGCGCGGAAGCCGGTGACGTCCTCGGTGCGGATCACGGCTGCGTGGTCGGCGCCGTCGGAGTGGCGATGCGGCGTGGCGAGGAACGCGGATGCCGCCCGCCCCACGGTCTGCGCCCACAGCTCGCGGGCGCGGTCGATGCCACGCGTCCGCTCCTGGCCGGTCGCGGCAGTGGCCAGCTCGTCGAGCAGGTCGGCGTAGCGGGGGTTGCGGACGAGATCGCCCTCGGCGGGCACCCCGTCGGCCAGCCAGAGGTCGGCCGAGGACCGCCAGTGGGATCGGAACAGGCCGGCGACACGGCCGATCGCGGCCGCGGCGGTCGCCGACAGCGGGACGCCGGACCGCGCGTACGCGATGGTGGGCGCGAGCACGTCGCGCAGGCTCAGCACCCCGTGGTCGCGAAGCAGCAGCAGCCAGGCATCCACCGCTCCCGGGACGGCCGCGGCGAGGCCTCCCGCCCCGGGGACCAGATGCAGGCCCTCGCGGCGGAAATGCGCGATCGTCGCGTTCGACGGCGCCGGACCCTGGCCCATCAGCACGCGAGGGGTGTCCGGCCGGTCCCCGGTGACGAAGATGCCGACCAGGTCGCCGCCGGGGCCGTTCAGATGGGGCTCCACGAGGTGCAGGGCGAAGCCGCCCGCGACGACCGCGTCGAACGCGTTGCCTCCGCGCTCCAGGATGCCCTGCGCGACGCCGGTGGCGATCCAATGGGTGGACGCCGCCATCCCGAACGAGCCCGTCAACGTCGGCCGCGTCGTGAACGCGGCCGGGGGAGTGAACGGCATGCTCAGTTCGCGTTCGCGCGGATGCCGGCCACCCAGGCCTCGACCTCGTCGGCGGTGCGCGGGATGCCGGCGGACAGGTTCTCCACGCCGTCGGCGGTCACGAGCACGTCGTCCTCGATGCGCACGCCGATGCCGCGGAGCTCCTCGGGCACGGTGACGTCGTCGATCTGGAAGTACAGTCCGGGCTCGATCGTGAACACCATGCCCGGCTCCAGCACGCCGTCGTAGTACATGTCGCGCCGTGCCTGCGCGCAGTCGTGCACGTCGATGCCGAGATGGTGGCTGGTGCCGTGCACCATGTACCGGCGATGCTGACCGCCGTGGTCGGCATCCAGCGCCTCGTCGGCGGTCACCGGCAGCAGACCCCATTCGGCGGTGCGGCGCGCGATCACCGCCATGGCGGCCTCGTGCACCTCGCGGAAGCGGATGCCGGGACGGGCGACGGCGAACGCCGCGTCGGCGGCCTCGCGCACCGCCTCGTACACGCGACGCTGCACCGGGGTGAAGGTGCCTGTGACCGGGATGGTGCGGGTGATGTCGGCGGTGTACAGGCTGTCGACCTCGGCGCCCGCGTCGACGAGGATGAGGTCTCCGTCCACCACCGCGCCGTCGTTGCGCGTCCAGTGCAGGTAGCACGCGTGCGGGCCGGATGCCGCGATGGTGTCGTAGCCCTCGCCGTTGCCGTCCATGCGCGCGCGCTGGTGGAACACGCCCTCGACGACGCGCTCGCCCCGGCTGTGCGCCTGCGCGCGGGGGAGCGCACGCACGATGTCGTCGAACCCGCGGGCGGTCACGTCCACGGCGAGCCGCAGCTGGCCGACCTCGTACTCGTCCTTGACGAGCCGCAGCTCGGACACGGCGCGGGTGAGGTCGTCGTCCTGGTCGACGACGAGGTCGGTGTCGGCCGGCGAGAACGCGTCGACGTGTGCGGTGTCGACACCGAGGTCGGCGGCGACTCCGGCCAGAGCGGGTCGCGGGCCGATCCAGAATTCGCCGATCGTGGCATCGCTGTAGAACTCCGACGTGGTGCGGTCGGCGCGCTCGCGGAAGTAGAGGGTGGCGCTGTGCCCGTCGCCGTCGGGGTCGAGCACGAGCACCGATCCGGGCTCGGCGTCGGCTCCCCAGCCGGTGAGGTGCGCGAACGCCGAGTGGGCGCGGAAGACGTAGTCGGTGTCGTTGCTGCGCTGTTTGAGCTCGCCGGCGGGGATGACCAGCCGGGCGCCGGGGAACTGCGCGGACAGCCGGGCGCGTCGGGCGGCGGCGTACCGCGCCTGCTCACGCGCCGGCGGCAGCGACTCCGGTCGGGCCGCCCAGCCCTGCGAGATCGTGTCGAGGAAGCCCTGGGGGAACGGCTGGCGCCGGTTCGTGCTGCTCGTGGTCTGTGCGGCGGGCTCGGTGACGGTCTCGGTCTCGGCGGAGTTCATGGGTCCAGTCTCGCACCGGCCGGCGGCACCGCGCACCGATCCGGACGTCCGTCTACCCGGCCGGTTCGAGCTGCACGACCAGGGGACGGTGATCGCTGCCGGACCCGTCGAGCGACCGCAGCACGAGCGACCCCTGGACCTTCCAGTCGGGCGTCGCCATCACATGATCGATGGGGGCGCCCGCGAGGGCCGGGAGTCGTGTCGGCCAGGTGCCCACGCCGCCGTTGCCGGACTGCGAGGCCGCGTCACGGCACCGTCCCATGGTGCCGCCGTCGACGCCGTATCCGCTCATGTGGTCCAGCGTCGCGTTGAAGTCGCCGGAGAGGATGACGCTGCCCGACGCGCACTGGTCGGCGATCCACTGCAGGTCGTGCCGCCAGTCGGCCATCGCGACCTCCCGCGGTGCGACCGCGTGCGCGGCGACGATGGTCGGCCCCTTGCCGTCGGTGGGCATGGCGACCGCGCTCGGCACCGTGGAGGTGTTGTCGCTGCCGTCGGCGGAGGACTCGATGACCGAGTAGTTCCCGAGCTTCGGGCTGATGAGGATCGTGGTGGAGCTCGCATCCCACCCGTGCTCGCCGTACTGGGTGTGATAGGCCCACATCCGGTGCCCCATGGTGCGCATCGCCAGGGCGACGTCCTCGCCGGTGGCGATCGTGGTCTCGGGCAGGGTGACGATGTCCGCGTCCATCGCCACCGCGGTCTGCGCGATGGTCTGGGCGGACGTCGCCTGACCGGCCGTGTTCCACTCCATGATGCGGATCGACGAGGCGGTGCGGGCGGGCAGTGCGTCGGTGCCGAGCCCCCGGGTGGCGACGATCGCGGCGTTCGCGGCGGCGGCCAGGAGCGCCACGACGAGGAGCGCGGCGGCGAACCGGCGGATCGGCCGGATGAGCATCAGGAGGAGCGCGACCACGACGAGGACGGCGAACCCGACCGCGACGAGCGCGCGGAACGAGACGATCTGAGCGACCGGAAGCGTGCGCTCGAGGTGGAACAGCGCGGGCCAGGTGACGACGGCGGCAGCGGCCGCGCACAGCAGCGCGCAGACGATCCCGAACACCCGCAGCACGTCGGCGACTCTATGTCAGCAGTCTGGGAGACAAGCGGATGCCGCTACTGTCGGAGTCATGTCGTCGCAGCGCTTCCGGGGCCCCGCGGACCTGCATCTGCATTCGCAGAACTCGGACGGGACCGAGCCTCCGGCGGACGTGATGCGCGCGGCATTCCGGCACGGCATCCGCACGGCGGCGCTGACCGACCACGACACCACATCGGGGTGGGCCGAGGCGGCGCACGCGACCGCCGAGCTCGGCATGACGTTCCTTCCGGGCATGGAGATGTCGGCGAAGCACGGCGGCCGGAGCGTGCACGTGCTCGCCTATCTGGTCGATCCGGGCGATGCGGCCCTCAACGCGATGATCGCCCGCGTGCGGGCCTCGCGCGAGGAGCGGGTCTCCGTCATGGTCGAGCGGATCGCGCGGGACCACGACGTCTCCTGGGAGGATGTCGCCGCGGCGACCACCGCGGGCGCGACCGTCGGCCGCCCGCACATCGCGGACGCGCTCATCGCGCGCGGCATCGTCGAGGACCGGACGGAGGCGTTCGGCGGCATCCTGCATCCGCGCAGCCCGTACTACGTGTCGCTGTTCGCGCCCGACCCGGTGACCGCGGTGGCGCTCGTCGCGGGTGCCGGCGGAGTGCCGGTGATCGCGCACCCCGCCGGCCGCGCCGGTGTGCTCGACATGGACCTTCTCGTCGAGCTGGTCGATGCCGGCCTCGGCGGATTCGAGCTGGGGCACCGCGAGAACCGGGCTTCCGGCGTGGAGCAGCTGCGCGCGCTCGTCGCCCGGCACGATCTCATCGTCACCGGGTCGAGCGACTACCACGGCACCGGCAAGCCGAACCGGCCGGGCGAGAACACGACCAGCGACGAGATGGTGCAGCGCATCATCG
>NZ_DATEJS010000064.1:0-15989 GCF_035277845.1 Microbacterium sp. | reverse complement strand
AACGGGCCGGCGTCTCGCTGTGGGGCACGATCCCCCTCACCGTCGTCGCCGTCGCCGCGGGAGCCCTCGTCGGGGCGTGGAGCGCCGGACCGGTGCTCGGGTCGGTGGCCGCGGCATCCGGTCGGGCCGTGTCCGTCGTCGTCGCACCCGGCGCGGTGGCCGCCGTGGCGGGCGGCATCCTCGTTCTCATCGTCGTCATCGAAGTCGCGGCGCTCGCGACCGATGCGCGCGCCATCAGGAGGGCATCGTGAGCACACCCACCGACGCGGCCATCGCCTGCCGGGGCCTGGTGCGGATCTATGCCGCAAAGGGCATAGAGGTCCAGGCGCTGCAAGGCCTGGACCTCGACATCGGCACCGGCGAGCTGGTCGCGATCGTCGGGGCGTCCGGCTCGGGCAAGTCGACCCTGCTCGGCATCCTGTCCGCGCACGACCGGCCCACCGCCGGCACCGCCGTGGTCGCCGGGATGCCGGTGCAGGCATTGAGTCGCGCGCAGCGGCTGCACTACCGCCGCCGGGTGGTCGGCTTCGTGTGGCAGAACACCGGCCGCAACCTGGTGCCGTACCTGACGATCGACGACAACCTGCGCCTGGCGCGATCGCTCGGCGGTGAGAAGGGTGCCGGACGCACCGCCGAGCTCGTGGAGCTGCTGCAGCTCGGCGACGTGCTCGGGCGCATGCCCGACGAGGTGTCCGGCGGGCAGCGGCAGCGGGCCGCGATCGCGGTCGGCCTCGTGAACGACCCGGCCGTGCTGCTCGCCGACGAGCCCACCGGCGAGCTCGACGACGCGACGAGCGCGGACGTGCTCGAGGCCATGCGGCACATCAACGCCGAGCTCGGCACCACGACCCTCATCGTCACGCACGACGCGACCGTGTCGGAGCACGTCGGCCGCACGATCCAGATCCGCGACGGACGCATCTCGAGCGAGGTGTTCCGCGAAGACCACGACATCCGCTCGGGCACGGGCGTGCACCGCGAGTTCACGGTCGTCGACTCGGTGGGCCGCATGCAGCTGCCCAAGGAGTACCTGGCGGCGCTCGAGATCCGCGACCGGGCCCGCCTGGAGCTGCTCGACGACCACGTCGGCGTGTACCCGGAGCATCCGCGGCGCGCGGCGGTCACGACGGAGGAGGAGCAGGATGCCTGAGACCGTCGTGCGCACGTGCGCGCTGACGCGCACCTACGTCAAGGGCGGCGAGACCGTGCACGCCTGCGACGGCATCGATCTGGAGGTGCCCGCGGGGGAGTTCCTGGTGATCCGGGGCCGGTCGGGCGCCGGCAAGACCACGCTGATGTCGCTGCTCGGCGGCCTGGTGCGCCCCACCGCGGGGATGGTCGAGGTGTGCGGGCAGGATGTCGGCGGAGCATCCGAATCCCGGCTCGTCGCGCTGCGGCGCAGTGCGCTGGCCGGCATCCCGCAGGAGTTCGGGCTGCTCGACGCGCTGACCGCGGCCGAGAACGTGGAGGTGCCGCTGCGCCTCGACGCGGTCTCGCCGAAGCGGCGCGACCGGCTCGTCGCGGAGGCGCTGGATGCCGTGGGCCTCGCCAAGCACGGACGGCAGCGTCCCGGGGAGCTCTCCGGTGGGCAGCAGCAGCGCGTCGCGATCGCCCGGGCCCTGGTGCGCCCGAGCCGGGTGCTGCTGGCCGATGAGCCCACCGGGTCGCTGGACTCGGCCACGGCGGCCGCCATCACCGACGCGCTGCACGCCTACGCCCGCACCCACGGCACCGCGGTGCTGGTGACGACCCACGACCCGGTCGTGGTGGCCCGCGCCGACCGTGTGCTCGAGATGCACGACGGCCGCCTCCGCGACACCCCCGCCCCCGGTCGTTGAGCGAGGAGCGCTCCCCTCTCCCCGGTCGTTGAGCGAGGAGCGCTCCCCTCTCCCCGGTCGTTGAGCGAGGAGCGCAGCGACGAGACGAAACGCAGCACCCCGTCCGGGGCGCACAGTGCGTTTCGTCTCGCTCCGCTCGCTCAACGACCGGGGGTCTCGCTCCGCTCGCTCAACGACCGGGGGTCGCGTCAGCGCGGAAGGGCGACGATGAGCCCCTCGGGCACGATGCGGCAGAGCAATCGCACGGCCTCGCCGAACTCGTCGCCGTCGAGTTCGATCGGCTGCGGGCTCACCGGCGCGGTCTCGATCGCCGCCCCGCGCAGGTAGTGCACGGACGTGTTCTTGCGGCGCTGCACGATGCGCCGTCCGGCGCGGGTGCGCCGCAGCACCGTGTTGTCCCACCACACCTTGCGCCAGACGCCCACCCAGCCGAACCAGCCGGTGGGCTGGAACAGCGCGACATCCAGCACGCCGTCGTCGATCGCGGCATCCGGCACCAGCTCGATGCCGGCCGGCAGCGTGCCGCAGTTGGTGAACAGCATGCTGTGCACCTTCACCGTGTGCAGGCGACGGGAGTCGAGCTGGTACACGGCCCGGAACGGCTGCGCGTTCGGCAGCGCCCGCGCGGCGCCGTCGATGTACGCGATCCAGCCGATCCTCTTCTTCCAGTGCGACCGGGTGTTCGCGATCATCGCGGCATCCAGCCCGATGCCGGCCATCACCACGAACGCCTCGTCCTCGACCGTGCCGTCGGCGCGGGTGATGCGCGCGGTGCCGATGTCGATGGCCCGGTGCTCGCCGCTGAACGTCGCCTCGATCACGGCGTCCAGGTCGGTGAGGGGGAGCTTCAGGTTGCGGGCGAGCACGTTGCCGGTGCCGGACGGGACGATGGTCAGCGGAATGCCGGTGCTCATCATGGTCGCGGACACGGCCCGCACGGTGCCGTCCCCGCCGGCGACGAGCACGGCGTCCACTCCCTCGGCGAGGGCGCGGTGGGTGGCATCCTGCCCGAGGTCGTCGACGGTGGTCTCGTGGAAGATCGGATCGGCCCAGCCGGCGCGCCGCGAGAACTGCACCAGCTTGTGCCGCAGGGAGGCGCCGTCCACCTTGATCGGGTTGTAGACCAGCGCCGCCCGCTTCGCCCCATCCGCACCCATACCAAGCACCCTAGCCGCGTGAATCACTGTGGAAGACTGGTCGGGTGATCGACCTCGCCGTTCTCCGTGATGATCCCGACCTCGTCAAGCGCTCCCAGGTCAAGCGCGGCGAGTCGCCCGACACCGTGGACGAGGCGCTCGCCGCGGACTCCGCCCGTCGTGCCGCGATCACCTCGTTCGAGCAGCTGCGCGCGCAGCAGAACGCGCAGGGCAAGCTCGTCGCCGCCGCTGCGAAAGAGGAGAAGGCGGCACTCGTCGCCGCGGCGAAGGATCTCAGCGCTCAGGTCAAGCAGGCCCAGCAGGCTGTGACGGATGCTGAGACCGCCGCCACCGAGACGCTCAGCCGCATCGAGAACATCGTCATCGACGACGTGCCCGCCGGCGGCGAGGACGACTTCATCACCCTGCGCACGCACGGCGAGCCGGCATCCTTCGACTTCACCCCGCGCGACCACCTCGAGCTCGGCGAGCTGCTCGGCGCGATCGACATGGAGCGCGGCACCAAGGTGTCCGGCAGTCGCTTCTACTTCCTCACCGGCATCGGCGCGCGGCTCGAGTACGCACTCATGTCGCTGGCGCTGCAGCGCGCGGTGGACGCCGGGTTCATCCCGATGATCCCGCCGACGCTCGTGCGTCCCGAGGTGATGCGCGGAACCGGGTTCCTCGGTCAGCACTCCGACGAGGTGTACCGCCTCGAGAAGGAGGACCTCTACCTCGTCGGCACCAGCGAAGTGCCGCTCGCCGGCTACCACATGGACGAGATCATCGACCTGTCCCGGGGCGCCAAGCGCTACGCCGGCTGGTCGACCTGCTACCGCAGCGAGGCGGGGTCCTACGGCAAGGACACCCGCGGCATCATCCGCGTGCACCAGTTCAACAAGCTCGAGATGTTCGTCTACACGACCCCGGAGGATGCCGAGGCCGAGCACCTGCGCCTGGTCGCCATGCAGGAGGGGATGCTGCAGGACCTCGGGCTGAGCTACCGCGTCATCGACGTCGCCGCCGGCGACCTCGGCTCGAGCGCCGCGCGCAAGTACGACGTCGAGGCGTGGGTGCCGACGCAGGACGCCTTCCGCGAGCTGACCTCGACCTCGAACTGCACGAGCTACCAGGCCCGGCGCCTCGACATCCGGCACCGCCCCGGCGGCGACCCGGCCGCGAAGACCGAGCCGGTCGCGACGCTCAACGGCACGCTCGCCACCACCCGCTGGATCGTCGCGCTGCTCGAGACCCACCAGCGCGCCGACGGCTCGGTGCTCGTCCCGGAGGTGCTGCGCCCCTACCTCGGCGGGCTCGAGGTCATGGAGCCGATCGCGTGACCGACACCGCGTCGGGCGACAGGATGGATGCCGCGACCCGCACCGAGGTCGCGGGCCTCATCGCGCTCGACGTCGACGGCACGGTGCTGCTCGCGGACGAGTCCCCGAGCCCCGGCATCCGTGAGGCCGTCGCCCGCGCGCACGAGGCCGGGTACGAGGTGACGCTGGCGACCGGCCGGTCGTGGGCGGGCACGCATCACGTCCTCGACCTGCTCGGCATCCGCCCGGAGTTCGTCGTGTGCGCCAACGGCGCCGTGATCATGCGGCACGGCGGCGACGAGGCCGGGTACGAAAGGTGGCGGGTCGAGACGTTCGACCCGGCGCAGGTGCTCGGGCTGCTGCGCGCCGAGCTGCCGGATGCGCATTTCATGGTCGAGCTCGCGGACGGGCATCGCCTGTACACCGACGTCGCCGTGGGCTGGAACCTCGAAGGTGCCGAGCAGGTGGCGTTCGAGCGGCTGGCAGAACAGCGTGTGTCTCGTGTGGTCGTGGTCGATCCCGGGCGCAGCGACGCCGACTTCCTCGCGCTCACGGAGCGCATCGGCCTGCACTCGGTCAGCTACGCGATCGGCTGGACCGCCTGGCTCGACATCGCCCCGCACGGGGTGGACAAGAGCTCCGCGCTCGAGATCGTGCGCGAGGAGCTGGAGGTCACCGGCCGCGACGTGGTGGTCATCGGCGACGGCCGCAACGACCTCGGCATGTTCGCGTGGGCGCGGGCCGCGGGCGGGCGTGCGGTCGCCATGGCACAGGGGCCGCGGGAGGTGCGGGATGCCGCCACCTCCGTCACCACGTCGGTCGAGCACGGCGGCGTCGCCGCGGCGCTGCAGGCTCTCTGACCCACCGCGGGCCCGGCACCCGCCGGCGGGGTGGGCGAGGGGCGGGTCGGGGCGGTCGGATAGACTCGACCAGATCGACGGATGCCCCGGCATCCGATCGGGAGGGTTGTCCGAGCGGCCGATGGACCTGGTCTTGAAAACCAGTGGGCAGCAATGTCCCGTGGGTTCGAATCCCACACCCTCCGCGCGACCGGGCGTTGGACGAGGAAGCGCGCAGCGCACCCGCGTCGAACGCAGCCGGTCGGGTCGGCCGGTTTCCGAGAGGGTGCGCTGAAGGGAGCAGGATGCCGAAGCCGACGCGCTACACCGTCGCGCAGCACGGCATGCTCCCCACGCCGAGTCCGCTCAAGCAGGCGGTGAAGCTGCTGCTCGTCGCGATCGCGGTCCTGCTCGTCGCGACGACGTCCGTGGGCGCGTTTCTGCTGTACGACCTGTCCTCCACCTACAAGGGACGCGCCGTCACGCTCGAGGACCAGCCCACGCCGCCGGCTTCCGATCAGCCGGCCGCCGGGTCGACGTACACCGCGATGACCGGCGGGGTGAACGTGCTGCTGGTCGGCACGGACATCTGCGAGGCGTCGTACGCGCAGGAGCTCGGCAAGCGCTGCACCGGCCCGCAGGCGAACTACACCTCCGCGAACAACGACGTGAACGTGCTGCTGCACATCTCGGACAACCCGCGCCGGGTGACGGTGATCTCGTTCCCGCGGGACATGATCATCCCGACGCCGTCGTGCGAGCGGCCGGACGGGGGCACCGCGCCCGCGACGTCCGCGTCCATGCTCAACTCGACCTACTCGTACGGCGGGCTGTCGTGCGTGGCCAAGACCATCTCGGCGCTGACCGGCATCGGCATCCCGTACGCGGCATCGATCACGTTCGGCGGCGTCATCAACGTCACCGACGCGATCGGCGGGGTGCAGGTGTGCGTCGCGAACGGGATCGACGACCCGTACACGCACCTGCACCTGTCACCGGGGATGCACACCGTCAAGGGCCTCGAGGCGCTGCAGTTCCTGCGCACCAGGCACGGGCTCGTCGCCGGCAGCGACCTGGCCCGCATCTCGAACCAGCAGCAGTACATGTCGCGGCTGGTGCGCCAGCTGGTGGACGGGGGAGAGCTGTCGAACCCGGTCACGCTGTACAAGCTGGCATCGGCCCTGGTGCGCAACATCACGCCCAGCGACACCCTCACCGATCCCGCGACGCTCGTGCGCATCGCGCTCGCCGTCAAGTCGGTGCCGTTCGATCAGATCGTGATGCTGCAGTATCCGACGGTCGCCGACCCGCACAACGCCAACCGCGTGCTGCCGAACACGGATGCCGCCGCGGTGCTGTTCACCGCGCTGAAGGCGAACAAGCAGTTGAAGATCACGTCGCTCGAGAGTCCCGGGTACGGAGTGGTGCCGCAGGTGACGACCGGGGGCCCGTCTCCGTCTCCGTCGGGGTCGGGGTCGGGGTCGGGTTCGGGGTCTGCGTCGCCGAGCCCGTCCGCGACGCCGGGCGACGAGGTGGCGCTGCCGTCCACGATCTCCGGCACCACGGCCGCCGACAACACGTGCGCCAACGGCAACCGGCGCTGAGTGGACGTGCGCGGTTGCGCGCGGGCTCGGGTGCCGCGGCTCGGGTTGTCGGCTCTGCGGTGAGGCACCTCGCCCCGGCCGAGACACCCCGCTCCACACCCCGCTGCGCGCGGTGTGTCATCCGAAACAAGGTGTTTCGAGTGCGGCTGCCGCATGCCGCCGGGCTGGTTCGGGGCAGCCCTCACGACCAGGTAGTATGGGGATCCGCGCCTTCGGGCGCGAGGAGACGTCGCATAGTCAGGCCTAGTGCACCACCCTGCTAAGGTGGAGACCCCTCACGGGGTCCGAGGGTTCAAATCCCTCCGTCTCCGCAAGAGAACAGCTGATCAGAAGCTAATTCCCGCGCTCAGCCTTGAGCAGGGTAACAGCCGGTTTTGCGGCAGAATTCGCGCCAGGTGTCCCCCAGGTGTCCCCCGCCTGATTTTCGGTCTCGGCGAGGGCCAGGCGCTGGGCGTGCGCGCGTCGCTGTCCTTCACCCAGGATGTGGGCGTACACCGCCAAGACCGTTCGGGAGTCGTCGCCGAGGTATTCGGCGACCTCGTGGATTGGTGTTCCGAGTCGCAGCCACGTCGATGCCGCGAAATGGCGCAGAGAGTGACGTTCGAATCCGAGTGGGAACTTGTTGACCACGCCGACCGACAGCTGACGCCCGACCTGATTCGTGAAGAGGTATTCGTCGGGCGCCTTGTCGAATGAATGCAGCCGGAAGATCTCAAGCGCCCGCGGCGAAAGCGGGAGGGTCCGGGTTCCACGCCACGTCTTCGTTTCCTTCTCCTCGTAGCGGTCCGAGTGCGAGCGCGTGACGACGAGTTGCGCGAATGGGATCTCGGCGAGCGCGTCGACCCGGAGCGCGCGTGCCTCACCCCACCGGATGCCCGTGAGCGCCATGAACTCGAAGACGTCCGCCACGTCGGCTCGTCGCGCCCGGATGCGGGCTAGAGCCTCGTTCAGACGAGTAGCAGATGGCACATCCTTCGGACTGATGGCGCGCTGCGCGGTGGCACCGAGCTCAGGGATCCTCTTCATCGTCCGTACGGGGTGGGGCTGGTGCAGTAACCCCTGCTCGGAGGCGAACGTGAAGAGCGCACTCAGAGTGGTCTTCTCTCGGGCGACGGTTGAGGGCTTCTTTCGCTCCAGTTGCTGCGTGAGGTGGCTCCGAATGTCGCCGGAATGGATGGACGACAGCGGTCGCCGGAGAAGACTTACGGGGAGGGCCGCGATGCCGTTGCGGTCGGTATCGACCGTGTGAGGGTTGCCGCCTGCCCGACTGGCCAGGAATTCGTCGACGAGTTGCTGCAGCGTGAAGGAGCGCTTCGGTGCGAGCGGGAGGCCAGTCTCGAGGCGGTGCTTCTGATCCCGCTCCCACGCCTCTGCTTCGCGTTTGGTATCGAACGCCTTCGACGCGATAGGGTCTCGCCCGGCCTTCACTCGCACGAAGTAGTAGGTCTTACCGGTCTTGGTCTTGCGCGGAGTGATGCTCATGTCGCGATGCCGGCGAGACGCTGAATGTCGATCCGACGGTAGACGCGGCGATGCTCAGTGAGGGCGATCGGCTCGATGGGGGCATGACCGGCGAGCGCGAGCGTGCGAAGCGTCGTCCGATGAATGCCGAGCAGGGCGGCGGCCTCGGCCTCGGAGTAGAAGAGACAGTCCAGTTGCGCTCGATCAGAAGGGAAAACACGGCTGGATCCGTGCGGTGACTCCCACTCCGAAACGTTCTCATCCGTGTCCATGACCGACTCCTCGCATTGGCTAGCTCTCGCTGGCCGGCCGTCCAACGTTCGACTTGAGCCCGAGCAGCCGTCCAGCTGCCCTCGACTTCTGGATCCAGTCGCCGGCGGTGCGCTCGGGCACGTCCAGCTCAAACGAGATCAGCTTCACGGGGGGAAGGCTGGCGAGCGCCGCGGTGGCGTACAGGATCTCGATGGCGTCCCAGCGCTCGTCTTTGGCGCCTCGCTTAGTGACCGCTTCGACCAGCCACGGAGGCAGTATTCGACCTTCCGATCCGGTCAAGTCGGAGATAGTGACGACGTGTGAATCGCTTCCCTCCTGCATTGTCAGCGTGATGCAGTGGGGTACTGCCGCCTGCACGATCGCCTGCGGCGCAGTGTGTCGAAGGCGAAGTTCGTCGAACTCCTCACGGATCGCGCGATTCACGATGGTCATCGGGATATAGCGGCCACGATCGCTGGCGAAGCGGGCCTCAATCGTCGTTTCGATGCCACTGTCCTCGTCTATCGCCGTCGCAATGAACGCGGGGGCGATGTGCAGAACCGCTCCAATCGGCACAGTCGCGTGCTCCGCAGACATCGGCTGACCATCAAGGGTTGTCACTTCGACCTTCACCTCCTCAGTTTGCTCTACTGCGCTCGCATTCGGCAGAAATCCTCTTGACACACTATACGGCTAAGGCGTGTACTAATGTCAAACAGATTTTGAGATCAGCAAGAAAGCTGGAGCCGATGAACATCGTGGCTGTCGCCAACCAGAAGGGCGGGGTCGGGAAGACGACCGTCGCGATGCAACTCGGTGCCTCGTTGTCGCGGCGATTCCGTGTTCTTCTGGTCGACGTCGATCCGCAGCAGTCCACGGCTTGGTGGGCGGCGAACGCCGACAGCCAGCTGCCGTTCGACTTCGCCGGCGCCCAGCATCCGAACATGCTCGCTCGCCTGCGCGAGCTGCATTCGGAGTACGACTTCGTGTTCGTCGACACCCCAGGAAGTCTCGAGGACGCACCGATTCTTGAGACCGTCCTGGATTCGGCGGACTTTGCCCTCGTTCCTCTGACGCCCGAGTGGCTTACGGTCGACCCGACGCTGCGGACGATCGAACGGCTCATCGAGCCGAGGCATCTTCGTCACTCGGTGCTGCTGAACCGCATCGATCCTCGGGTTCCCCTCCAACTGGACCGGTGGCGCAAGTTCTTGGACACGGATGTCGGTATCCCGCGTCTGGAGTCGTATCTGCGGCAGTACAAGGCACAGGCGGAAGCGCCGATCCTGGGGCAGCTCGTCACCACACTGCGAGACAACCGTCAGACAGCTGGTGCGATCGCCGACATCACCCGAGTCGGCCTTGAACTCAGCGAGCTTTTCACTCCGGCTCCCGCTCTGGCGAGGCGGTGGTGACTATGGCCAAGGTCGACCTCTCCGCCAAGCTCCGAACGGCACGTGCACGCATCGACGCTGAAAGCGCCGATGCTGCAGGAGGGGTGCTCCCGAAGTTTGCTCAACTCACCCGGAAGGAAGCTCGCGTCCGGGAGGACCAGTACGCCGCCCTGTCGGCGTTGGCGCGGAGCCTGATGCGCCGCCGGCACGCGAAGGGCGAGCGGATCACGGAGAACACTCTGATCCGTATTGCGATCGACCTGCTTCTCCAGCACAAGGACGCGTTGCGCGGTGCCTCCGAGGAGCAACTTCGCAGCTCCGTCACTTCCGCGATTCGAGAGTCCGGAAGTCCCGAACCCCCACATCCTCGGGTGTCCGAAGTCCCCGGGCGCCGATCAGCTTCCGGCGCGATCGCAGCCTCACCCTCTGCGGAGGAGGACGTCGGATGGTGAGCGTCACGGTCTGCACGACGGGTCCCGGTTGTATGCAGTGCAAGATGACCGAGGATCTCCTGCGGGAGCTCGGCATCCGGTTCACCGTGGTCGACCTTCACGACAATCCGAACGGTCGGCTTCTGCAGCACGTGACTGCCGACCTCGGATACACCCAAGCCCCCGTTGTCCTCGTCGACGGCGACCCCACCCGCCACTGGTCCGGATTCCAGGACGACCTCCTCAAACGCCTCGCGGCGGACCCGAACGATCAGTCCGGCCGCGCCAGGTCGGCCTAGGGGCGATCGTGACTGACGAAGAGGAAATCGCTCGTCGCGAGGAGGATGTGCGCCTGCAGATCGTGCACGCCCGCCAGGCACTGCAGAACATCGAGCAACGCAAGAGAGAAGCGCGACGTGCCTACCAGCGGGAGTGGTACGCGAAGAACCGCGACCAGCAGTTGGAGTATCAGCGCCAGTACCGGCAGGCGGCTCGCGAGAAGGATCCCGAGAAATTCGCGGAGCAGCGCCGTGGGCGTGCGCAACGCTGGCGGGACCGGCACAAGGAGCAGGAGAACGCGAAGATCCGCGAGAAGTATCACGCGGACCCTGAGCCGATCCGTGCGCGACGACGCGAGTACTACGCCGAGCATGCCGAACAGCTCCGCGCACAGCGACGCGCCCACTACCGGGCACATAAGGACAAGGAACTCGCCGCCCAGGCGGCCTGGCGCGACCGGGAGAAGACCCGCAGACAGATCGGCCTCCCACCTCGACGCCTCCACGTCACACCCTCCATTGAACGACGAGCGAGCCTCGCATCAGCGGAGGCCTTCTTCACGCGCACACGAACCCAGGCAGAGCTCGATCGGGCGCTGGAGGAGATCGCCACACCTCCGGAACTGATCGCAGCCTGGAAACGCGACTGCCTCCGCGCCCGCGCCACCCACCACCTGTCACAGCAACACCAAGAACTCGCAAGGCTGCAGCTCGAGCTCGGGAAGCGACTGGCTCAACAGCGCCCACCACGAACGGAAGACGCGCGAATGGACGACATCGCCCAGGGCATCAACGAACGACTCCGAACACATCCACGCCGCCCCCAACCACAGCGAGACACCGCGGCGCCACATCCACTCGCCACGAACCAGACCAACCCGATGGGAATGAACCGATGACCTACCCCGCCCAGATCACTTCACGTCAGGATCGTTCCTCCGCTGAGGCCTGCCTGTACCGCGTTGCCATCTCCGCCTTCACCTACTACCCCGACAAGGAACAGCAAGCACCCGGCTACACACTCACCGAAGACATCGACTGGTGCGCCGCCCCGCTCGCCGGCCTCCCGTCGGAAAGGCTCCGCGTCCTGCGACGGATGATCTCACAGCAACTGACCGATCCCACCGCAGACCACCAGGCATTCATCGCTGCCCTCCGCGAGCACCTCCCTGACGAGGAACAATCATGGCCGTCATCCTGACCATTGCGATCATCGGACCAGCGTGCTGCGTCGCGGCGCTACTGCCCGCCGCTGCATACAGCCTGGTGCTACTCCGATTCCGGGCCGCCTGGCGGATCGCAGTGGCCATCGCCGTGCTCATCGCCATCATCGTTGTGGCCGCGACTGTCCTCAGCGCGGCGGGGTCTGATCCGCTCCTCCGAGCCGGTTTGTACGCGTCGCGCTCGAGCGTGGCTCAGCGAGCGCGCGCTGAATCGCGCTCGTACTCACTCCGAGGGCCCTACTGATCTGGGCGAACGATCGGTTCTGATTCCGCAGCTCGCGCGCAATCGCGAGTCGCTCCTCGGTGATCACAGACGGGCGCCCAGCGCGCCGACCGTCGGCGGCCGCGACCACCATGCCATGCCGAGTTCGCAGACCGATCAACCGACGCCGAAGCCCATCCAGGGCAGCGAACAGGTCATCCGGATCAACCATCTGGCCAGACGACAGCGCTGGCTCAGAGAGAGACAGGAACGTCACGCCGCGACTGACGAGATCCGAACGGAACCCCAGGAACTGGTTGACGGTGTGCACGATCCGCGCGGCGCTTGTCACGATCACGCTGTCGCCGGCGGCGAGAGTGCGGATGAACTCGTCCAACCCCGCCATTTCGGAAGTCTGGGAGACTGTGACTTCGGTGAACACCACCGTGGCGCCGGCGCGACGAAGCGCATCGATGTCGTCGGCAACGTCGACGTCTCCGACCAGATGACGGGTGTAGCCGACGATCTTGGTCATCGACCTATTCCGTCGCCCTCGACCGACGCCGGTGTTACCACTGGTGCCGCGAGATCTACGGGGGCGGCGCGCGCGGAACGCCTCTCTCGAAGTTGCACGAGCCGCGACCCATACTCAAGTTCCTGTCGGGAAACCATGGCCGACCCTCGTGGGACTGTGAGCCGCGGCACGATCTCGTTCAGCGCGACCTCGTGAAGCTCGATGAGGCAATCGACAAGCAATGGATGAGACCGGGTGCTCGACATCTCGAACTCGGTAATGCGCCGAAGCTCGCTCATCCACTCCGCTGACTCAAGGGGCGTCAGTCGCGCGCTCTCTGCTGCGAGCAGCTGTCGCGTGGCGGCACCGCGTGCGTCCGCTCGGTCTTCGCCTGAGGGATCGAATACAGCAACGCCCCGGTGATCGAGTATGGACAGCCGATCGATCGTCTCCGCCAGAGTCGTCTGCTCCACGATCGAGTGCACGTTCGCTCGAGCGGCGTCGTGACCTGCTACATCCACAGGAGTGCCGACACCGTTGTCTCGGAGCTCACGAGCGTACGCGGACACCAGGGCGAGAAGTGTCTGTGCGCGCACGCCAGCCACGATCACGATGTGAGTCCGATAACCCTCTCGAGCGAACAAGCTTGCGGTCCCGGTCACGGCGGGAGCTGACAGCCCGTCGCCTTCGATGATCAATGACCGTCGGTCTTGGCGCGCACGCCGAATCAAGGCTGCACTCCATGCGACCGCCGCTTCCCTCACCACGCTCAGATCGGATGGTGACGAGGCGACAAGGAAGTCTGGGTGAAAGCCCGCGAGTAGCTCGGTGCTCAGGACCACCGTGCTGGCCGGTGTTCGGGCGAGAACCTGTGCTGTACAACGTGCGGCCCCGGCGCCCGGGACGCCTGTGATAATTGCGAGCGTCGGTTGCCCAGAGGTCTTCTCGGGGAAGATGGCCGGGACGATGTCCGCCTCGAGGATCTCGTCCAGCATCACCGACGTCAACTCGCGGACGCTCATGACGCGTCAGCCTTTAACTCATCGACGCGTCGTTGCAAAGCGTTCGATAGGCGAACGATCGCATCCCGATTGAATCCATCGAGTGACTTGATGGCCACGTGAGCATGTCGCAGCTCCTCAAGCGCCGAGCCGGATGGAGACGTGGCCCGCGCTCTCCGCAACAGCAACGCCTCCAGTTCCACAAACACTGCGCGCATCCGCGAGAAGGCGAGCGAGTCGCCCGTTCGCCAAGTCACGCTCGTACGAGTCAATACGCACCCCCAGTGGTCGACAGCCTATCGCCAAACCGAAAAGGACGACCGCGTGATTTCGGGTCAGTCGTCGTGGACTTGTGGTGCTGCTTCGAACTCCAATTCGAGCCCTGGAGCGATGGTCTTCGGCGTTCGCGTTCGACCCGACGGACCAGGCGTGGGGGTGCTCTCGCAGGTCGTTGCGAGAGCACCACCGTTGCTACTTCTTGCGCTGGGACAGCGCGCTGGCAGCGATGCTCTTCGTCCGGCTTGACGAACGTCCGTCAGCGAGGGCCTTCGAGGCCTTCGACGCGACCGTCTTGCTCGTGACGCGGTTCTGCGACTTAGCCATGCGGCATACTCCTTTCCCACCCACGTGCGGTACGGTCGGGAGTCCACTGACTAAGTGACTCCGTGCCCTCTCGAACGACCTCGAGAGGGCACGACCGGTATCGGGAGCTTGCAAGCCCGTGGGTGCGGGCGGCAAGGTTCGGGCCGGCGGCCCGGACGTGTTCGAGGAGGCGTTGCATCAGTCGTCGTCTCCGATCAAGACAGCGCGAGCGATGCGTACGAGCCCTCGAAGAGCTTGGCGGGACCGTCTGCTGCGGTGAGCTGTAAGCAAAACAGGCGCCAGTAGAGCTGCCAGAGCTGATCGTGCGGTGCGAGGTAAGTGATGAACAGCCCAAGCTTGATGGCCGCCTCGTGGGAGATCATTTGCCCGTGGGAGTGCCACTTCTTGGTGTTGCTGAGCTCGTTGGCGATCCGGGTTGCCTCCGCCTCGTCCTTCACCATGGCGGTCGCGAGTAGCGCCTCCGCGATCGAACGGGATCGGGTCGTTATCCGCTCGAGCTTGCGAACGGTTGCCGGCTCCATCTTTGAAAGCATGAGACGCGCCACGGCGTCGTCGGGATCAATCTTCAGATTCGTGGCGTGAAGGTCAAAGGCGTCGAGGTAACTCTGAGCCGAGAAGGTCTGAAGATGGCCGTTTTCGTTGGGAATGCTGACCTGGGGATCGATCACGCCCAGCTCGGAGGAGTCGGACATAAGGATCGCATCAGCGCCGAGGGCCATGAGGGTGGCTGCGCTCTTTGCATAGTCCGGAATAACGACACGGACCTGTGCCTTACCCGCACGTTTGCGGATCAGTGCGATGAGCTTCTCCGCCGCGTCGATGTTTCCTCCCGGCGAGTGCAGCAAGAGGTCGATGGCTGAGCCCGGGACCACGTTGTGGAGAAGGTCGACCATTGCGATGACGTCTTGGCGGTCGATCTCGGAGTTGGGGGCAACGTAACAGATGAGGGTGGTTTGGGTGAGCTGCTCGATCTGCTTGATCAGCGCCTGTCGGACGTATCGCGCCGCATGCATCGCCTCGTAAAGAGGGGTCTTCGATGGGATCTTGGGTCCAGGGGTCGGCGCGGGAGCGATGACAGGAGTGGGGACGTAGGTGGGTGAGTCCTCCTCGGCGTCTTCTGCGGGAGTCATTCGTGGTTCCTTCTTTCGATCCATCGGGTGCGGCCGTCGCGCATGATGTAGTGGCAGTGCCCAGCGTGGCTGTGTTCGTCGACGCTGGGGATCAGGGTGATCGGGTAGTCGTTTGTGATGCGCCATCGAGGGTAGTGGTCGCCGTCGAGATTCAGCATCACGCGGTGGCCGCGTTCGCACGGGCAGTCGAACACCAGCCATTTCTGGTGGGCTCTCGTACCGACGATCACCGCATGGCGTGCAGGAATGATGTCGGGGATGTCGGTTACGGACTCGGTGCGCAGGTCGGCCTTCCACCGCCGCCAGTAGCACAGCCGTTTCAGGACGACCAATTCAACTCCAGGAACATCTCCCGATCCGTCCCGATGCGCGGGGTAAACGGGTCGCAGTAGTGATCCGGGCGGGGGTTTTGGGTGTTTGCTCGCACGGCGCGGTCGTGGAGGTAGAGGATGAGTTCGGTCGGGCTCGGGGTTTCGCCATATCCGACGAGACGCTCGATGAACTCGCTGACCGCGCTCGCTGCGACCAGCGTGGTGAATGCGACGACGGCGGGTTCCACGCCGGGGAGAGCGGGTGCGTATCCCTCCTTCTCCAGCCTCTGTTGCTCGTCCGCGGCGCGGATCTCGGCGTCCGCTAGGCGCAGGTCGATTCGATCTCGGCAGGTGAGGCAGGCCGCACCGGGGTAGAGCGTCGTGACACGGCCGAAGATCCCCGAGATGATGCCGTCGAGGCCCGAGTGGATCTGGATGCCGCAGTCAATAAGG
>NZ_DATEJS010000063.1:0-11542 GCF_035277845.1 Microbacterium sp. | reverse complement strand
CCGCGAGCCTGGCGGTCGCTGCCCTCGTACCGTGCCTGACGGCGGGGCGCGTCGGCATTGTCGGGACGTCCCGCCTGCCGCCACGCGCACATATGCGCCAAGGGGCATGCGTCGCAGCGCGGCGCACGGGCTGTGCAGACGAGCGCGCCGAGTTCCATGGCGGCCGCGTTCACGACGGCGGCATCCGGCACGTCGTCGGGGAGGATCGCGGTCATCTGCGCGAGGTCCAGGCGGCCCGGGGATGCCGGATGCGCCCGGCCGCCCACGGCGCGGGCCAGCACGCGGCGCGTGTTCGTGTCGACGACCGGATGGCGGTCGCCGTATGCGAAGACGGCGACCGCGCGGGCGGTGTAGTCGCCGATGCCGGTGAGGGCGAGGAGGGCGTCCACGTCCCGCGGGACGACCCCGTCGTGCCGGTCGCGGATCTCCACGGCCGCCTGGTGCAGCCACAGCGCGCGGCGGGGATAGCCGAGTGTCGCCCACTGGCGCACGGCCTCGGCGGGCACGTCGTCCGCGAGCGCCGTCGGTGTGGGCCAGCGCGTCAGCCAGGCGTCGAGTTGCGGGATGACGCGGGTCACCGGGGTCTGCTGCAGCATGAACTCGCTGACCAGGACGCCCCAGCCGCCGTACCGCGCGTGGAAGTCCGGCCGGCGCCAGGGGAGGTCGCGCGCGTGACGCCGGTACCACTCGATGAGCGGGGCGGCCAGTTCGGGCATCCGTCCAGCCTAGGCTGGACGCATGCGCCTGCCATCCACTCCCGTCACCGAGCTGCAGCGCGCGCTGCGTGACGAGGTGCGCGCCCAGTTCCCCGCCGGCCGCGTGGTCGTCGCGGTGGACGGCGACGACACCGCCGCGTTCGCGGATGGACTCGCCGAGGTGTTCCGGGAGTCAGGCGTCGCGGTCTTCCGTGCGCGGATCGCCAACTTCCAGCTTCCGCGCGCCGAGCGGGCAGGCGCGACCGGGGCCGCCCGGTACAACACCGCGACGCTCGCCCGTGTGCTCATCGACCCGTTCCGGGACGCCGCGCACACCTCGGCGACCACCGGCTTCCAGCTCGCCGCGTTCGACGCCGAGCGCGACATGCCGGTCGGCTCGCGCTGGGTGACCGGCCCCGCCAGCGCCACCCTCGTCATCGACGGGCCGGACCTGTTCGACGATCGACTGGTGCGGCTGTGGGACTGGCGCATCCGCCTCGTGACGGGCGAGTCGGTCGGGATCTCGCAGACCCCGGATGCCGTCGTCGATGTGACCGATCCGGCCGAGCCGAAGCAGGTGGGCTGATGGGGCCGTCCGGCATCCTTCTCGTCGACAAGCCGGGAGGGATGACGAGCCACGACGTCGTCGCCCGCGCCCGTCGCGCGCTGAACACCAAGAAGATCGGCCACGCCGGCACCCTCGACCCGATGGCGACCGGGCTGCTGATCCTCGGCGTCGGGCCCGCGACGCGCCTGCTCACCTATCTCGTCGGGCTCGGCAAGACGTACGAGGCGACCATCCGGCTGGGCGTCGCGACCGACTCGGACGACGCCGACGGCGAGATCACCGCGACGACGGATGCGTCCCACGTCACCGACGCGCAGGTCGACTCCGGCATCGCCCGGCTCACCGGCCCCATCAGCCAGGTGCCGAGCACCGTGTCGGCCATCAAGGTCGACGGGCGCCGCGCGTACGACCTGGCCCGCGCGGGGGAGGACGTGCAGCTCAAGGCGCGAGACGTCGTGATCTCGCGGTTCGAGGTGCGCGCCCGCCGGCCGGGCGACGGCGTGATCGACCTCGACGTGGTCGTGGACTGCTCCAGCGGCACCTACATCCGAGCCCTCGCCCGTGACCTCGGCGCCGGGCTCGGCGTCGGCGGGCACCTGACGGCCCTGCGCCGCACCCGCATCGGCCCGTTCGCCGTGACGGCTGCCCAGGCGGTGCCCGAGCGGGATGCCGCCGACGCATCCGCCCTCGGATCCCACCTGCTGCCGGCGGCGGAGGTCGCCGCATCCGTGCTCGGCGCCGTGCACGTCACCGCCGCGCAGACCCGCGATCTGCGGCACGGCAAGCGCATCGAGCTGCCGGACGCCCCCGGCCGTGCCGCGGCGATCGCGCCCGACGGCGCGCTCATCGGCGTGATCGAGCGGCGCGGGACCACCGTGAAGAGCGTCATGAACATGCCCGAGGAGCCGACCGCATGATCCTGTGGTTCGCCTACGTCCAGGTCGCCGTCGCCGCGCTCGGCGGTCTGCTGTGCGTGATCCTCGGACTCGCCGGTCGGCGCCCGAGCGACCTCACCGTCGGGGCGCTGGCCCTGCTCGAGCTGCTGCTGATCGCGCAGATCGTCATCGGCATCGTCGCCCCGCTCACCGGCAATCCGCCGACGGGGAGCCTTCTGGAGTACTGGGTCTACGCGGTCTCCGTCATCCTGCTCCCGCCCGCCGCGGTGTTCTGGGCGCTCATCGAGCGCAGTCGGTGGAGCACCGTGATCATGGGCATCGCCGCGCTCGCGGCCGCCGTGATGGTGTGGCGCATGGAGGTCATCTGGACCATCCAGGGAGCCTGAGACAGCACGACTAGAATCGGTGGAATCATGTCTTCCACTCGCCGCCGGATGACCGGCATCGGTCGCGTCCTGGTCGTCGTCTACGCGATTCTCGCGCTGGGCGCGTCGGGGCGCTCGTTCGTGCAGATCGTGGAGCGCTTCGATCAGGCGCCCCTGGCCTTCACGCTCTCCGCCGTCTCGGCGGTCGTGTACATCCTGGCGACCTTCGCCCTCGTGTTCGCCGGATCGCGCGTCTGGTACCGCATCGCGTGGGTCACGATCAGCTTCGAGCTGCTGGGCGTCCTCGCCGTCGGCACGCTGAGCCTCATCGAGCCCACGTGGTTCCCCGAGGCGACGGTCTGGTCGTTCTACGGCATCGGCTACGTGTTCGTGCCCCTCGTCCTGCCGTTCTTCGGCATCTGGTGGCTCATCACGCATCCGCCGATCGCCGCGGGCAGGGACACCGCACGCGAAGCCGTCGCGACCGGTCGATGATCGTCTTCGACGCCCCCGAGGCGGTGCCGGCCGACTTCGGGCCGTCGGTCGTCGCAGTGGGCAAGTTCGACGGCGTGCACGCGGGTCACCGGGCCCTGCTGCAGCGCGCCCGCCGGGATGCCGAACGGCTCGGCGCCCGCGTCGTCGCCGTGACGTTCGACCGCAACCCGCTGCGCACCGTGCGCCCGGAGATCTGCCCGGACGACGTCGTCGGTCCCAGCCAGAAGCTCGATCTGCTCGCCGAGGCCGGAGTCGACGCCTGCCTGCTGCTGCGCTTCGACGCGCAGCGCGCCGCGCAGACGGCGGAGGACTTCATCTCCGAGGTGCTCGTGCAGGCGCTCGACGCCCGCGTCGTGCTGGTGGGACGCGACTTCCGGTTCGGCAATCGCGGTGCCGGCGATGTCGCCATGCTCGAGGCGGCCGGGGCGCGCGACGGCTTCGTCGTGGATGTCGTCGGCGATGTCCATCCGGATGCCGCCGAGCGCCGCGTCTCGTCCACCTGGGTGCGCGAACTCATCTCGGCCGGCGACGTCGCGGGGGCTGCCACCCTGCTCGGGCGGTCGCCCTCCGTGCGCGGCGAGGTCGTGCACGGCCTGAAGCGCGGTCGCGAACTCGGGTATCCGACCGCGAACGTCGGCGGCGCGGTCGAAGGCCTGATCCCGGCGGACGGCGTGTACGCCGGCTGGCTCGTCGACGGGGGAGAGCGGCATCCGGCGGCGATCAGCGTCGGCACCAACCCGACGTTCGACGACGTGCACCACCGGCAGGTGGAGGCGTACGTGCTCGACCGCGACGACCTCGACCTCTACGACCACCGGGTCGACGTCGAGTTCACCCAGCGCATCCGCGGCATGGTCGCGTTCGAGGGCATCGAGCCGCTGCTGGCGCAGATGGCCGACGACGTGCGCCAGGCCCGCGGCATCCTCTGCTGAGCCCTTCGACTCTTCGTTGACAGGGGTTCGCGGCGGCTCTAGACTTACTGTAATCGATTACAGTCGGCGGAAGGGCGGCGATGGCGACCATTCAGGACGTCGCGGCGGCAGCCGGCGTCTCGACGGCGAGCGTCTCGCGGCATCTGGCGGGTCAGCCCGTGCGGACCGCAGACGCCATCGCCCGCGCCATCGACGAACTCGGCTACCAGCCGAACATCTCGGCCCGCAACCTCCGCACCGGCCGCCACGCCGCGATCGGCGTGATCGTGCCGGATGTCACGAACCCGTTCTTCGCTGCCCTCATCAAGGGGGTGCAGCAGGAAGCGCGCGCAGCCGGCGTGCAGATCCTGCTCGGCAACAGCGATGAGGACCCGGCGCAGGAGAACGCGCTGATCGGCGAGCTGTCGCAGCGCACCGACGGCATCATCATCGCGCCGCTCGTCGAGGAGGGGCGCTCCGCCACGGACGTCGCACGTCTCCGGATGCCCGTCGTGTTCGTGGACCGCGAATCGCGGGAGCGCAGGGAGGTCGACCGTGTGATGGTCGACAACCTCGGGGGCACCCGGCTCGCCGTCGAGCACCTCGCGGCGCTCGGCCACACGCGCATCGCCTTCATCGGCGGCCCGCTGACCTCCACGCCGGGCCGCCAGCGTCACGCCGGCTTCCTCGACACGATGCGCGAGCACGACCTGATGGTCGACGAGCGGCTGGTCGTCATCGCCGATTTCCGTGAGTCCGGCGGTCACGATGCGATGCACGCGCTCTGGCGGGAGCAGAGCCGCCCCACCGCGGTGTTCGCCGCCAACAACGTCATGACCCTCGGTGCGCTGCGGGCTCTGGACGAGGTCGGTGCGCGGGTGCCCGACGACATCTCGGTCGTCGGATTCGACGATCTGTCGTTCGCGACGCTGCTGCGCCCTCCGTTGACCGTGGTGCGGCGACCGGAGGTCGAACAGGGCGCGGCCGCGGCGCGGCTGCTGCTGGACCGTGTCGATGGAGACACCGGATCCCCGCCGGTCTCCGTCACGCTCGCGGTCGAGCTCGTCGTGCGCGGATCGACCGGCGTCGCCCGACCGGACGACGGGATCGACCGTGGCTGACACCACCGGATTGAGACATCATGAAGTTCACGAGCCCGGGCTCGATGAAGAGGAAAGAGGAACGATGACCTCCACCGATCTCGCCGTCGCGCGCGACCGCGTGCGCGACCTCGTCGGCGGCGAACCGAACGATCTGACTCTGCGCGGATTTCTGCACGGTCTGCCGGGGGTCGACGCCGTCGGTCTCTCGCAGCGCGCGGACGGCCTCGGCACCCGCTCGATCAAGACGACCTCGAAGGCGTGGGCGCTCGACCGGATCATCTCGCTCATCGACCTGACCACTCTCGAGGGTGCGGACACCCCCGGCAAGGTGCGCTCCCTCGTCTCCAAGGCGGTGCATCCGGATGCCTCCGACCCGACGTGCCCGCAGGTGGCCGCGGTCTGCGTGTACGGCGACATGGTGCCGTACGCCGTCGAGGCGCTCGGCGCCCGGCACGGCGACCCGGATCACGGACTCGTGTCGGTCGCCGCGGTGGCGACGGCGTTCCCGTCGGGCCGGGCATCCCTCGCGGTGAAGCTCGCCGACACCGCCGACGCCGTCGCTGCGGGCGCGGACGAGATCGACATGGTCATCGACCGGGGAGCCTTCCTCGCCGGCGACTACGGGCGGGTGTTCGACGAGATCGTGCAGGTCAAGCAGGCGTGTGCGCGACCGGACGGCACGTCGGCGTCCCTCAAGGTCATCCTCGAGACGGGCGAGCTGAACACGTACGACAACGTGAAGCGCGCGTCGTGGCTCGCGATCCTGGCCGGCGGGGACTTCATCAAGACCTCCACCGGAAAGGTGTCGCCGGCGGCGACGCTGCCGGTGACGCTGCTGATGCTCGAGGTGGTGCGCGACTGGCATCGCCTCACCGGCGAGAAGATCGGCGTGAAGCCCGCGGGCGGCATCCGCACCGCGAAGGATGCCATCAAGTATCTCGTCACCGTCGCCGAGACGGTGGGCGAGCAGTGGCTGCAGCCGCACCTGTTCCGCTACGGCGCATCGAGCCTGCTCAACGACGTGCTGCGGCAGCGGCAGAAGCTGGCATCCGGCCACTACACCGGCACCGACTACGTGACGATCGACTGAGGACCGAAGAATGAGTTTCCTGGAATATGCACCTGCTCCCGAGTCGCGGTCGATCCTGAACGTGCGCGACGAGTACGGGTTGTTCATCGACGGCGAGTTCCGCCCGGGGACCGGCGGCACCTTCGCCACGATCTCGCCGGCCGACGAGTCGCACATCGCGACCATCGCGCACGCGTCGGACGAGGATGTGGACGCCGCGGTGCAGGCCGCGCGTCGCGCTCACGACAAGGTGTGGTCGAAGATGTCCGGCCGCGACCGCGGCAAGTACCTGTTCCGCATCGCGCGGCTCGTCCAGGAGCGCGCCCGCGAGCTCGCCGTCGCGGAGAGCCTCGACAACGGCAAGCCGATCAAGGAGTCCCGCGACGTCGACGTGCCGCTGGTCGCCGCCTGGTTCTTCTACTACGCGGGCTGGGCGGACAAGCTGGACTACGCGGGCCTGGGTGCGAACCCGAAGGCGCTCGGGGTCGCGGGCCAGGTCATCCCGTGGAACTTCCCGCTGCTGATGCTCGCGTGGAAGCTCGCCCCGGCGCTCGCCGCCGGCAACACGATCGTGCTGAAGCCCGCGGAGACGACGCCGCTGACGGCGCTCATCTTCGCGGAGATCCTGCAGCAGGCGGACCTCCCCGCCGGTGTCGTGAACATCGTCACCGGCGCGGGTGCGACCGGCGCCGCGGTCGTCGCGCACCCCGACGTCGACAAGGTCGCCTTCACCGGCTCCACCGCCGTCGGTCGTGCCATCGCCCGGCAGATCGCCGGGACGCACAAGAAGGTCACGCTCGAACTCGGCGGCAAGGCGGCGAACATCGTGTTCGACGACGCCCCGATCGACCAGGCCGTCGAGGGCATCGTGAACGGCATCTTCTTCAACCAGGGGCACGTGTGCTGTGCGGGCAGCCGCCTGCTGGTGCAGGAGTCCATCCACGACGAGGTCATCGACCGGCTGAAGACCCGCCTGTCCACCCTGCGGCTGGGCGACCCGCTCGACAAGAACACCGACATCGGTGCGATCAACTCGGCCGAGCAGCTGGCCCGCATCCGGGAGCTCTCCGCGGTCGGCGAGCAGGAGGGCGCCGATCGGTGGACCGCCGAGTGCGCCATCCCCGACAAGGGCTTCTGGTTCGCGCCGACGATCTTCACGAACGTGCAGACCTCGAGCCGCATCGCCCGCGAGGAGATCTTCGGCCCCGTGCTGTCGGTGCTCACCTTCCGCACGCCGGACGAGGCGATCGCGAAGGCGAACAACACGCCCTACGGCCTGTCCGCGGGGATCTGGAGCGACAAGGGCTCCCGCATCCTCGCCGTCGCCGATCGCCTCCGGGCGGGCGTCGTCTGGGCGAACACGTTCAACCGTTTCGACCCGTCGAGCCCGTTCGGCGGCTACAAGGAGTCCGGCTACGGCCGGGAGGGCGGCCGTCAGGGCCTCCTCGCCTACCTGAAGGGAGCAGGCGCATGAGTCCCCGTTCGTTGAGCGAGCGAAGCGAGACGAAACGCAGAGACGAATCGAAGGGAGCAGGCGCATGAGTCCCCGTTCGTTGAGCGAGCGAAGCGAGACGAAACGCAGAGACGAGACGAAGGGAGCAGGCGAATGAGCAAGCGGCTGACCGTTCCGAAGACCTACAAACTGTTCATCGGGGGAGCGTTCCCGCGCTCCGAGTCCGGACGCGTCTACCCCGTCGAAGGGCCGAAGGGCGCGTTCCTCGCGAACGCCGCGAAGGCGTCCCGCAAGGATGCCCGGGATGCCGTCGAGAAGGCCCGCGCGGCCGTCAAAGGGTGGTCGGGCGCGACCGCGTACAACCGCGGCCAGGTGCTCTACCGGGTCGCCGAGGTGCTCGAGGGTCGCCGCGGTCAGTTCGTCGACGAGATCGTCGCGCAGACCGGGGTCAGTGCCGCGGTCGCCGGCGCCGAGGTCGACGAGGCGATCGACCGCTGGGTCTGGTACGCCGGATGGTGCGACAAGTTCGTGCAGGTCACCGGCGCCCTGAACCCCGTTGCGGGTCCCTACTTCGACATCTCCGTTCCGGAGCCCACCGGCGTCGTCGCCGTGGTCGCCCCGCAGGAGTCGCCGCTGCTCGGTGTGGTGTCGGCGATCGCACCGGCTCTTGTCGCCGGCAACACCGTCGTGGTGATCGCCTCCGAGCGGCATCCGCTGTCCGCGGTCAGCTTCGCCGAGGTGCTCGCCACCAGTGACGTGCCGGGCGGCGTGGTGAACGTGCTCACCGGTTCCGCGGCGGAGGTCGCGCCGTGGCTCGCCTCCCACCCCGACGTGAACGCGTTCGACCTCGTGGGCGCCGGTCACATCGACTGGGTGGACCTGCAGATCAAGGCGGCCGAGACGCTCATGCGCGTGCTGCCGCCGGAGCAGGGTGCGGATGCCGCCGCCCCCAGCCTCGAGCGCATCACCGCGTTCACCGAGGTCAAGACGGTGTGGCATCCGAAGAGTCTGATCTGACCTGCTCGCCGTCGCTCCCGCTCTCGGGAGCGGCGGCGCGGGGCGGGTTGCGGATGCCGATCAGCGAGCAGACGGCGCCCACCGCGAACATGGCCGCGGTCACCAGCGCTGTGCGGTGCAGGCCGGCGAGCGTGATCGCGCCGCCGGCGATGACTCCCAGCATCGCAACGGTCAGCAGGCCCGCGATCCGGGCGACCGCGTTGTTCACCGCCGAGGCGATGCCCGAGCGCGAGGGATCGATCGAGCCGAGGATCGCCGATGTGAGCGGGGCGACGGTGATCGACAGGCCGAGGCCGAACACCACGATCGACGGCAGCACCTGCAGCCAGTAGTCGAGGTGGTCGGACACCGTGAGCAGCAGCAGCATCCCGAGCGTCATGACCAGCGGGCCGACGGTCATGAACGCACGCGGGCCGAACCGGCCGGACAGGGCCCCGATCCGCGAGCTGAGCAGGATCATGATGATCGTCGCGGGAAGAGCCGAGAGCCCCGCGAGGGTCGCCGGCCATCGGGCGCCCTGCTGCAGGTAGACCGTGAGCACCAATCCCGAGATGCCCAGGGCGCCGTAGATGAATGCCGTCGCGACGTTGCCGGTCCAGAAGTTGCGCACCCGGAACAGATCGAGGGGCATCAGGGGGCTGCGCGCGGTCGCCTGCCGCACGAGGAAGCCGACGAGCGCCGCGACGCCGAGGGTGGCAGACCCCCAGATCACCGGGTCGGCCCAGCCCAGGCGATCCTGCTCGATGAGTGCGAACACGGTGCCGCCGAGCCCGACGGTGCACAGCACGGCGCCCGCCCAGTCCACCGTGGCATCCTCGTTGCGGACATCGGGTCGGTGCAGCACGGCCAGCAGCCACAGGGTGACGGCGATCGGCAGCACGTTGATGAGGAAGACGAACCGCCACGACAGCATGTCGACGAACGCGCCGCCGAGCACCGGGCCGACGAGCATCGCGGCCGTGGTCGCGGACGTCCAGATGCCGATGGCGCGCGCCTGTGCGGGACCGCGGAACGTCGAGGTGATCAGGGCCAGCGAGCTCGGCACCAGCAGCGCCCCGGCGATGCCCTGCACCCCTCGCGCGACGATGAGGAAGAGCGGGTCGGGGGCGGCGGCGATCGCGATCGACGCCAGACCGAAGCCCGCCAAGCCGATGCGCAGGATGAGGATGCGTCCGAAGAGGTCGCTGAGGGACCCCGCGACGAGGATCAGCGCGCCGAGCGTGACGAGGTAGGCGTCGACGATCCACTGCTGCGTGGTCAGCCCGCCGCCCAGCTCGCGCTGCATCGCCGGCAGCGCCACGTTCACGACGGTGCCGTCGAGGAACGCGACGAAGGATGCCAGGATCGCGATCCACAGCACCAGCCGCTCGGCCCGAGTCATCGACACGACGCCACCCTAGCCCCGACCTGCGACATCGGGGTCCGGTCTGCGCCAACCCGAGGCGAGAGGAGGCTGGGAATACCCCTAGGGGGTATCATGTTGGAGTGACGATGGAAGGGAGTGACATGACCACCGCATCCGCACACGACCACCACGAGGCCACCCTCGACATCGAGGGCATGACCTGCGCGAGCTGCGTCGCGCGCGTCGAGAAGCGGCTGCAGGCCGTGCCCGGCGTCACCGCGGCCGTGAACCTCGCCACGGAGTCCGCCAAGGTGAGCTTCCCGCACGACGTGCCCACCGACCGGCTGGTGCAGGCGGTCCGCGAGGCGGGATACGACGCGCGCGTCCGCACCGTTCCGGGAGCGGCCGCCGCAGAAGCGCATCACGACCGGCACGCCGGCGCCGGGGACGACGCCACCCACACCGGTGGCGCACACGACCACAGCGAGCCGCTGCGCACCCGTCTGACCGTCAGCGCGATCCTGGCGGTGCCGGTCGTCGCGCTCGGCATGATCCCGGCGCTGCAGTTCCCCGGCTGGCAGTGGGTGTCGTTCGTGCTCGCGACCCCGATCGTGCTGTGGGGAGGCCGGCCGTTCCACCGCGCCACGCTCGCCAACGCGCGGCACGGCGCGATGACGATGGACACGCTGATCACGCTCGGCACCGGGGCGGCCTACCTGTGGAGCGTGTGGGCGCTGCTGTTCGGCACGGCGGGGCGGATCGGCATGGGACACGAGGGCGGGCTGTTCGCACCCGACGCCGACCCGACGTCGATGGTCTACTTCGAGGTGGCCTCTGCCGTCACCGTGTTCCTGCTGCTCGGCCGCGTCATCGAGCAGCGCTCCAAGCGTCGGGCCGGCAGTGCGCTGCGCGCCCTGATGGAGCTCGGCGCCAAGGACGTGGAGCTCGCCGACGGTCGCCGCGTGCCGATCGACGCCCTGCACGTCGACGACGAGTTCGTGGTGCGCCCCGGCGAGAAGATCGCGACCGACGGCGTGGTCACGGGCGGCGGGGCATCCGTCGACCTCGGCATGCTGACCGGTGAATCCGTGCCGGTCGACGTCGCGCCGGGCGCTGCGGTCATCGGCGGCACGATCGCCGTGGACGGCCGGCTGAGCGTGCGGGCCACGAGCGTCGGCGCCGAGACGCGCCTGGCGCGCATGGCCCGGCTGGTCGAGGACGCGCAGGCCGGCAAGAG
Organism: Microbacterium sp.; assembly: GCF_035277845.1. Classification (GTDB taxonomy): domain Bacteria; phylum Actinomycetota; class Actinomycetes; order Actinomycetales; family Microbacteriaceae; genus Microbacterium. The sequence continues at coordinate 388 of NZ_DATEJS010000063.1, read as the reverse complement.
CCGCGTGCAGCGGCTCGCCGACCGCATCTCCGCGGTGTTCGTGCCGATCGTCATCGCGCTCGCCGTGCTCACGTTCGTCGGCTGGGTCGTCGCCGGGCAGCCGATCGCGGCCGGGTTCACCGCGGCCGTCGCCGTGCTCATCGTCGCGTGCCCGTGCGCGCTGGGACTCGCGACGCCGATCGCGATCCTCGTCGGCACCGGCCGCGGCGCGCAGCTCGGCATCCTCATCACCGGCCCCGAGGCGCTCGAGCAGGCGGACCGCATCGACACGGTCGTGCTCGACAAGACCGGCACGGTCACCACCGGGGAGATGACCCTCACCGACGTCGCGACGGTCGCCGGCACCGGCCGGGACGAGGCGCTCGCCGTGGTCGGCGCGCTCGAGGCC
>NZ_DATEJS010000062.1:0-15823 GCF_035277845.1 Microbacterium sp. | reverse complement strand
GCTGCGCCCCGCGACCACTCGACGTTGTCTCCCTGGGAGATGATGATCGGAGGGGTCGTCGCTCGCGGGTCGCGGTCTGCCCGCAGAGCGGCGATCATCTCGGCGTTGGCGACACGGGCGATGCCGACTCCCTCACCGCCGATGATGATGCGTTCCGGGAGCGTCAGGTTGCAGATCGCAGCGAGGATGCGGCCGACACCTCGTGCCGCATCCGTGAAGACGCGGAGTGCCGCGGGCTGTCCGGACGCCGCGAGTTCGAGGGCCTGTTCGTAATCGACCCGCCGATCAAGTGCCTGCGAGACGTGGCGCGCGATCGCGTCGGAGTTGAGGATGCTCGTGGCGCAGCCGCGGTGGCCCCGCGGGCAGAGCGGCCCGGACGGGTCAAGCGGCCAGTGTCCGATGAGACCGATTCCGTAGTCGTCGTTGACGACGAGGCCACCGTTCGCGACCAAGCCGAAGCCGGTGCCCGCCCCGAGCGTCACGACCGCGAACCGGTCGGTGTCTCTGCCGTCGCCGAACCACCGTTCGTACTCGGTGAATGCGGCGACGTCGTTGTCGATGATGGCGTCGATTCCGGTGTGCTCGGTGATCATCTGCGCCAGGGGCAGGTCGCTCCAGCCGAGGAACGGGGCGTTGCTGACACGTGACCGGGATTGCACGATTCCGCCGATTCCGACGCCGATGCCGTGTACGCGACGACCTCCTCGGAGCTCGTCGACGATCTGCGCAATGACGCCGACAACGGCATCCGGCGACCGGTCGGCGAGCGGCCATTCGCCGCTGGCCAGCACCTCACCGCGCAGGTTGGTGAGGGCGGCGATGGCTTCACTCTCGCGGAGCTTCATGCCGATGAAATGCTGCGCGTCGGCACGGACGTCCAGCAGACGCCGCGGACGACCGACGCGCCCGTCGTTGTGCTCGCCGACTTCGAGGAGGACTCCACGATCGACAAGTGCGGCGCTCAGTCGTGTCAACGAGCCAGGGGAGAGCTGGAGCCGTTGGGCGATCTCGGACCGTGAGATCGGCCCTCTACGGAGGACTTCGAGCGCGACCGGGAGCGAGATCTCCGATGCCCAGGTTTGAGGAGTCGGCACGCCCACAATCTTTCCACACTGAACCGAACTCCTGGGCTCAAGCGTCTGAAAACGAGGCTTGACAAGTCAATTACTTCTGTCGTAGAACTATTAACGCCCTGCTCAGGATCGCACTGCGATCTTCGATCTGCAGACACCATGTGTCCACACAACGACGTGAACGGATCCCCACTGGGGATCGTCCGGGAATTCCCCGATCCAACACAGAAGGACGGCCATGTCTCCCACTCTTCGGAGCATCGCACGTGCGGTGGCGACCATCTCTCTCTCGCTGCTGGTGGTGAGCGCCGGCACGCAAGCCGCGCACGCATCCCCGCCCGGCCATCAGCCAGGCCACCCACGGCTCATCACCACCGTCCACACACCCCTGCTGACCACGTGGTGGCAGGATGGCGCGGAACCGGCCGCGAGCGGCGCGGTGGCCGCCGACAAGGTGCGCCAGTCCCCGTACTACGGCGTGCAGGTCGCGACGACCTCGCACCCCTCCCGGTTCTACGACTCGTTCGCGTACATGAGCATTCCGCGCAACGGGAACGGCAAGGTGGGCTACACCGACCAGGACGGTGCCGAATTCTCGTCGTCGGCGGGGCTGAGCATGAGCTGGTCGAGCTTCCAGTACTCGACGGACGTCTGGGTCGACGTGAAGCTCAAGACACACCAACCGATCACCTCCGCTGATCAGGTCACGATCCGTCCCAACAACCTCGGGTTCAAGAAGGTGCTGGTCAACTCGTCGACGATCCGGATCCGCGTGCCCTACAAAACCACCGGCTACCGGTTCTCCGTCGAATTCCAGCCGCAGCTGATGACGGCCTACAACGACATGAGCTCGACCAGTGGGCAGCTCACCACCGACCCCACGGGCAATCGCGCCGTCGATACCGAGCCGAAGAATTCCATGCTGATCTTCGCGAACCCGACGCCCGGTGCCGATACCATCCCGACCGAGCGCGACGGGTCGATCTATCGACCCGAGCCCGGGCTCGTGAACAACCTCGACTCGATCAAACAGGACATCATCTTCTTCGGGCCGGGCACCTACTACATGGGTGCTGATTATCACGCCGTCCTTCCAGCCAGCGTGAAGTGGGTCTACCTGGCGCCCGGCGCCTACGTGAAGGGCGCCTTCCGATTCCTGCACGACACGCAGAGCCACTACAAGGTGACCGGGCTCGGGGTGCTCTCCGGGGAGCAGTACGTGTACGAGCCGGACACGGCGAACGGATACAAGCACACCGTCCAGGATGAGTGCCACGTCACGTGCGTGAAGATGCTGCAGTTCGAGTCATCCAACACCGGGCAGACGCTCGATCTGCAGGGTCTGACCGTCGCCAACCCGCCCTACCACTCGTTCGTGGTGTACGCCCATGACGGCGACACGGAGATTCCGGTCGATGCGTTCCACATGAACGTCTCCGACTACAAGCAGGTCGGCAGCTGGTACTGGCAGACCGACGGCATCGAGCTGTACTCGGGCAGCACGATGAGCAACACCTTCTTCCACTCCAACGACGACGTGCTGAAGATGTACCACAGCGACGTGACCGTCAAGAACACCGTCATCTGGAAGAACGAGAACGGCCCCGTCATCCAGTGGGGATGGGTCCCGCGCGACATCGACGACGTTCACGTGGACAACACCGATGTCATCCACAACCGCATGTACTGGAAGGACGTCAAATACAACACCTGCGTGTTCAACTCGTCGTCCGACTGGCAGGACATGGGGGCCACCGACACGGCCGATCCCACGACGACCGTCAAGAACATGACCTTCACCAACACGCGCGTCGAGGGAGCGGTGAACTGCGGCATCCGCATCTTCGCACTCTCGAACATGCAGAACATCGTCATCGACGGGTTCAGCGTGGATGCGTGGAACGGGCTGGACTCGGATTCGCAGGCGAGTCTTCTCAAGCGCTACACGGACGCGTCGGGCGCCAAGGTCACGATCGGCGACCAGACCACCGACCACAGCGGACTCCTCCTGCACGACTACACCGTCGGAGGCGTCCCGATTCTGAAGGCGGGGAACAACTGGGCATCGGACGAGCTCGGCAGGCTCGACTTCGACGCCGACACGTGGGATGACTGGGACGCGACCGCGACCGGGCAGCCGACCGGGCCGACTCCGACCCTGTCCGTCGACGGCCTTGCCGACGGGTCGACCTCGCCCTCGCGAGACGTCCAGTTCTCGGGCACGACGAACGCGAAGACGCTCAGCGTCGCGATCAACGGGACGAGCGTGGACATCCCGATCTCCGACGGAGCATTCGACGCCACGATCCACCTGCCCTCGATCAGCAACAAGATCGTGGTCACGGCGACGTCGGATCGCGGGGTGATGAACGTCGTCCGGCGCACCGTCTACGCGCTCGGAACGGAACTCGGCAGCATCGCCGACCCGACCGGCGATGACAACGGGCCGGGCTCGTACACGTACCCGACCGACAGTGCGTTCAATGCGGGAAGCCTGGATCTGACCGGATTCCACGTCTACCGTGACGGCGACACCATTCGCTTCGTCACCACCACGGCCGGACAGATCGGCAACCCGTGGGGCGGAAACGGGATGAGCACGCAGCGCGTGAACATCTATGTGCGCGACGGCGACTCCACCGCGACGACGCCGCTGCTGCCGGGAACCGACACATCGGCGGCGGGCGCGTGGAAGTACGCGGTCGTCGCAGACGGGCGATATGACGACGCGCGCTTCAGCACCGGTCTCTACGGTGCCGACCTCAGTCGGGTGGCAGGCGCGACCCTGCAGGTCATCCAGCCGCACACCATCGTCGCATCCATCCCGGCCGCGGCATTCGGCGATACCGATCTCGCGCACGCCGCCTATCAGGTCTCCATGTTCAGCGACGCGGAGGACGGCGAGGGCATCGGGAACGTGCGCCCCGTCTACAGTTCCACCTGCTGGCAGGGGAACGACGGCTGCCCGTCATTCGTGCAGCAGTACCGTTTCGGCGGCGGCGCGGGGGACTGGACGGATGCTGTGGATGCCCGTGACACCGACACGTCGGATTCGAACGCGATCGACATCATCTCGGGGACCGGTTCGCAGGCCGAGATCATGCGCCTCGGTCAGGATGCGGTCGTGGCGCCCTACGTCGACCTCGCCGCGGCCGAAGGAACGGAGTGAGCGCCATGCGGAACGTGAAGCACACGAACACCCGGTCTCGTGGCCTGGCCATCGTGACGGCTGTTCTCACCGCGGTCACCGGACTCGTCGTCGTCGCGCCGGGGGGAGCTCCCGCCGCATCCGCGATGGCGACACCCGCCACGGCGGATGCCGGCAGCTCGTCGCGATCGGCGTGGGAGCTCACCGCGACCGATCCGTTCGGAGCCGATTACAACCCGACCTTCACCGGCAACGGGTACTTCGCGGCGCGTGTGCCGGCGAGCGGTCAGGGCTACAGCTCTCGGGACGTGCCCACGCAATTCGAGATCGGCGGCTTCTACGCGAGCGGACTGCCCAACGAGGCCCGCGCATCGGGGCCCGCATGGACCGGCCTCACCGTGTCCGACGGATCCGGGACGTTCGACCAGGCCTTCGACACGCCGTGCGTGGTGGGGCATGCCTGCCAGCTGGAGGATGCCGCTCTCAGCGGTGGCCCGTCGGTCGCCACCGACCACAGCGGATACCGAGGATCCGGCTTCGTCCAGGGCTGGAACTCGCCGGCGGCGTCCGGGGACTTCACCGCCACCGGAGGGGTCACCGGAACGACCTATGATCTCGTGCTGCGCTACGCGGCGGGCGATCCGGGTGACGGGACGCACGCGGACCGCTCGATCACGGTCACCGTCGACGGGAGCCCGCACAAGCTCACCCTTCCGCCGTCGCCGGGCAACGACTGGGACACGTGGATGGAAGCACGACTCCCCGTCACGTTCACCAGTGATCGCGCGACGGTCGACGTCGGCTGCGCCTCCGGGGACGACTGCCGGGTCAACCTGGATGAACTCGCCTTCGTCAAGACCGGGGCGGACATCCCCACGACGGACGCGACGCCGACCATGGCCGACCACGGCCTCGCGGACTACCGCCAGACGCTCGACCTGGCCACCGGGGCCATCGTCACCTCGGCTCGATGGACGTCTCCTCAAGGCCGCGTGAGCGATGTCGACTACACGGTGCTCACCGATCGGGCCTCGGATCGTCGAGGTCTCGTCAGGGTGAGGGTCACACCGCGGTGGAGCGGAGATCTCACGGTCACCGACGTGCTGGACACCCGTGCCGAGAGCCTCATCGACCACACGGTCGCGCACCGCGACCCCGCGATCGGCTCGATCGGTCTCGACGCGGTCGCGAAGGGGTCTGCCATGACCGCTTCGTACGCCTCGACCCTGCGCGGGCCGGGTGAGCGCTCGGCCGCTTCACCGGCGGGTCTTCCCTCGGACTCGGTGGCGCAGCAGCTCACCGCGCACGTGCGGGCGGGCCAGACGTACGAGTTCGTCAAATACGTCGGGCTTGCGACGACGCAGGACGGCACGGACACCGCCGCCCTGGCAGCGGCGAGCTCGGCGTCGGGCGCCGCACTGGGATACGGCAGGGTTCGTGCGGAGAGCGACCGTTCCTGGGCGAAGCTGTGGGACGGTGACATCCGCGTGTCCGGTAACAACGCGCTCCAGCAGCAGGTGCGCGCCAGTCGGTTCTACCTGCTGGCAAGCACGAGCGCCACTCGGGCACTGTCTCCGTCGCCGGCCGGCCTGTCGTCGGACGGATACGGCGGGCACACCTTCTGGGACACCGAGACCTGGATGTGGCCGTCGCTGGTCGCTCAGGATCCCGCCATCGCCGCATCGGTCTTGAAGTACCGGAGCGACCGTCTTGCCGATGCGGCCGCGAACGCCGCCGCGGGTGGCAATGCAGGCATCCGCTTCCCCTGGGAGGGAGCGCAGGACGGAAAGGAGCAGACGACCGCCACGCTGTTCGGGCAGACGGAGCAGCACATCACGGCCGACGTGGCTCTCGCCTTCTGGCAGTACTACCTCGCGACGGGCGACCGTAAGTGGCTGGCGTCGAGTGGATGGCCGGTCATCAGCGGTGCCGCGGACTTCTGGGCGAGCAGAGCACAGCTGGGCGCTGACGGCATGTACCACATCGAGAACGTGACCTCTCCGGACGAATGGGCGGGGGCGCACGACGACTCCGCCTATACGAACGTCGCGGCGGCGCAGACGATGCGCTTCGCGGCCGATGCGGCCCAGGTGCTCCACCGATCGGCCGCCTCGTCGTGGACCCCCATGCCCGACCGCATGTACGTCCCGTCGGATCCGACGTACGGAGTCACCTCGGAATACGAGGGGTACGCCGGGGCGACGATCAAACAGGCGGATGTCGTGATGCTCACCTACCCCTGGGAGAACCCGCAGAGCGACGAACTGACCGCTCGCAACCTGGCGTACTACGCGGCGAAGGTGACCTCGAGTGGCGGCCCGTCGATGACCGACGCCATGCACTCGATCGTCTCGGCGCAGCTTGGTCGCGCCTGCGATGCGGGGGACTACACGACGCGAAGCGTGGAACCGTTCATGCGTGCTCCGTTCGATCAGTTCTCCGAAGAGAGCGGCGGGGGTGCGTTCACCTTCACAACCGGGGCGGGTGGCTTCCTGCAGGAGTTCTACTACGGCTACACGGGCCTCAGGATGCAGCAGGACGGGATCGAGCTCGCTCCGATCCTCCCTCCGCAGGTGTCCGGTCTCGCTCTGACGGGGCTGAAGTACCACGGTGCGACCTACACGGTGAGGATCGGTGCCGACACCACGACGATCACGGTCACCGGAGGCAAGGGTTTCACCGTCCATGCGCCGAGCGGAGATGTCCGCGCGAAGGCGGGAGAACCGGTCACGATTCCCACTCGCCACTCCTCCGACTGCGGGCGGACAGCCGGCTACGGCGACCTGCTCGGTTCGCTGAGTGCTCCCGCCGGTGGCGATGACGGTCCCGGCACGTACGTGTATCCGCAGGCGTCCGCGTTTCCCGCGGGTGCGTTCGACATGACGAATTTCGATGTCTTCCGCGATCACGGCACGCTCAACGTCGTGACGACGGTGTCCGGGCCGATCACGAATCCCTGGGTCGGAAACGGCATGAGTGTGCAGCTTCTGCATGCTTACATCAGCCTTCCGGCGGCACCGGGAGGATCACCGGCGACACCGGTCCCCGCGCTCGCGGGCACCAATGTCGATACGGCGCACGCGTGGAACTACCTGCTCATCGGAAACGGGCGACGCGTCGGCGGCGGATCCGGCACCGGGTTGTATGCGCCCGACGGCCATCTCGTGAGCCCCGTGACGCTGACCGTCTCCCCGCGCCGACACCAGATCGTGCTGTCGTTCCCCGAGTCCGCTCTCGGCGGGGCAGACGCGGCGAAGGCGTCCTATGCCGTGGCGATGATGTCCGAGGCCGACGACAGTGAAGGCGTCTCCAACATCCGGCCTGTGATCGACTGCACACTGCCCGGCACTCCCGACTGGGCGAGTCAGTGGCGGATCTGCGGCGGCAAAGGCTCGATCAGTTCGACGTCGCCATACGACACGGACACTTCTGACCCCAACATCCTGAAGATCTTCGCGCCGAAGGATCGCTCCCAGCACGAGATCCTCGGCTCCTCGGAGTCTCCGGTCGTGTTGCCGTTCGTGGGTCTGACCGCTCCGCTCACTGCCGGCGGTGATTAGTCACGTGCCGCGCGGGGCTCCCTCCCCGCGCGGCACGCTGAACCGCCATCGGGTGCAGCGCCGCCGAGGTCGGCTTCTTCCGCTGCGGGTTGTCAGGCCGGCGATCTTGTGTCACACTCAGGAAAGCGCTTTCCCGCACATGGATCGAAAAGGAACCAGGCATGTCAGAGCAGACCACTCCCGCCGTCCCCGTCCGCGAGGTGGGCATCATCATGAACGGCGTCTCCGGACGCATGGGGTACAGGCAGCATCTCGTGCGGTCGATCCTGGCGATCCGTGACCAGGGCGGCATCGAGCTGCCCGACGGCTCCCGGGTCACCGTCCGTCCGCTGCTCGTCGGGCGCAGCGAGGCGAAACTCGCCGAGCTCGCCGCGCGTCACGGCATCGAGGACTACACGACGGATCTGGATGCCGCGCTCGCCGACCCGCGCTGGGAGATCTACGCCGACTTCCTCGTCACCAAGGCGCGCGCGGCGGCGCTGCGCAAGGCGATCGCCGCGGGCAAGACGATCTACACCGAGAAGCCCACCGCGGAAAGCGTGGCGGAGGCCCTTGAACTGGCCCGCCTGGCGAAGGCCGCGGGCGTGAAGACCGGTGTCGTGCACGACAAGCTGTATCTGCCCGGACTGCAGAAGCTGAAGCGGCTCATCGACTCCGGGTTCTTCGGGCGCGTCCTGTCGGTGCGCGGCGAGTTCGGCTACTGGGTGTTCGAGGGCGACTGGCAGCCCGCGCAGCGTCCGAGCTGGAACTATCGCGCCGAAGACGGCGGCGGCATCATCTCGGACATGTTCCCGCACTGGAACTACGTGCTGGAGAACCTGTTCGGCGAGGTGCGCAGCGTGTACGCACACGCCGCAGTGCACGTGGCAGACCGGTGGGACGAGCACGGTGAGCACTACACGGCGACGGCGGAGGATGCCGCTTACGGCATCTTCGAGCTCGCCGACGGCGTGGTCGCAGAGATCAATTCGTCCTGGACCGTGCGGGTGAACCGCGACGAGCTGGTCGAGTTCCAGGTGGACGGCACCCAGGGCTCCGCGGTGGTGGGGCTGTTCGGCGCGAAGATCCAGCATCGGAACGCGACGCCGAAGCCCGTGTGGAACCCCGACCTCGCCGACGAGCACGACTACGACGCGGACTGGGCCGAGGTGCCTGTGAACGACGTGTTCCAGAACGGGTTCAAGCAGCAGTGGGAGGAGTTCCTCACCTCGTACGCCCTCGGCACGGACTACCCGTTCGATCTGCTCGCCGGTGCGCGCGGGGTGCAGCTGGCGGAGGCCGGCCTACAGTCCAGCCGCGACGGCCGCAAGATCCAGCTCTCCGCTCTCACCCTGGACTGACGCCGTGACCACGCTGACCCTCCTCGGCGCCGACGGCGTCGTGACCCGCACGGATCTCGTGGAGAGCTCCGGATATGCCAGGCCGCAGGCGCCGCTGCGGTCCCGAGTCGCCTACGCGGCGGCACACGTCGTCCCGGTGGTGTGGGCCGACAACACCCCCGGACAGCCGGCGGACATCGACTGGGACTCGACACTCGCATTCCGGCGGAACGTGTACTCGTGGGGCCTGGGTGTCGCAGACGCCATGGACACGGCGCAGCGGAACATGGGGCTGGATGCCGCGGCCACGCGCGAACTCATCGCCCGGTCGGCCCAGGTCGCCCGGGAAGAGGGCGGCTCGGTCGTGGTCGGGGTCAACACCGACCACGTCGACGCCCCGTCGATCTCGATCGGCGAGGTCGTCGACGCGTACAAGCAGCAGCTGCACTTCACCGAGGAGCAGGGTGCGGGTCCCGTGCTCATGGCATCCCGCCACCTCGCACGCACCGCCAGCTCTGCGGACGACTATGTGCGGGTCTACGGATCCGTGCTGCAGTCGGCGACCACCCCGGTCATCCTGCACTGGCTCGGCACGGCGTTCGACCCCCAGCTCGCGGGCTACTTCGGCTCCGACGACTGGCGCGCGGCGTCCGAGACGCTCCTGCGCATCATCGACGAGAACCCGGGCAGGGTCGCGGGCGTCAAGATGAGCCTCCTGAACGCGGACTCCGAGGTCGCCGTGCGCGAGCGCCTGCCCGAGGAGGTGCGCATGTTCACCGGCGACGACTTCAACTACGTCGGACTGATCGGCGGGGCGGACGTACCGGATGCCGTGCAGCCGCAGCGGGACCCGGGATCGTCCCGTCAGCACTCGGATGCCCTGCTCGGCGCGTTCGCCGCGATCACCCCTGTCGCGTCCGCCGCGATCCAAGCGCTGGATGCCGGCGACCCGCAGCGGTACCTGGACATCCTCGGCCCGACCGAGCCGCTGTCACGGCAGGTCTTCGCCGCGCCGACCTTCTACTACAAGACCGGCGTCGCGTTCCTGGCGTGGCTCAACGGCCACCAGCCCGCGTTCCAGATGGTGGGCGGTCTGCACTCGGCGCGGAGCCTTCCGCATCTGTCCCGCATCGTCGAGCTCGCCAACACCGCCAGGGCCCTCGAGCGGCCCGACCTCGCGGCATCCCGCTGGCACGCCCTCCTCACCCTGAACGGAGTCGACGCATGAGCGTCCCCGACCCGCGCCTGTCGATCAACCAGGCGACCATCAAGCACGCCGACCTCGCGACCGCCCTGCAGGTCACCGCCGCCGCCGGTGTGCAGGCCATCGGGCTGTGGCGCGAGCCCGTCCAGCAGGTCGGACTCGCCACCGCCGCGTCGATGCTGGCGGATTCGGGGCTGCGCTTCACCACGCACTGCCGCGGCGGCTTCTTCACCGCCCCGGCGGGACCCGCACGGCGCGCCTCCCTCGACGACAACCGGGTCGCGATCGAGGAGGCCGCGACCCTTGCGGCCGCAGGGGCGGACGGCTCCACCGCGGTGCTCGTGCTCGTCGCCGGCGGGCTGCCCGACGGCTCGCGCGACCTCGTCGGTGCGCGCGAGCGGGTGCGCGACGCGATCGGCGAGCTGGCTCCGGATGCCGCCGCGGCCGGGGTGACGCTCGCGATCGAGCCCCTGCATCCCATGTACGCCTCCGACCGGTGCGTCGTCGCGACACTCGGTCAGGCACTCGACATCGCCGCGGACTTCGATCCGGCCGTGGTGGGTGTGACCGTCGACACGTTCCACATCTGGTGGGACCCGGACGTGCTCGCCCAGATCGAGCGCGCCGGGCGCGCCGGGCGCATCGCCACGTACCAGGTGTGCGACTGGAAGACGCCGCTTCCCGCGGACGTGCTGCTCGGCCGTCACTACCCGGGAGACGGGGTGATCGACTTCGGCCCGATGACCCGCGCGGTGCTCGCCACCGGCTACGACCGCGACGTCGAGGTCGAGATCTTCAACGAGCAGATCTGGGCGTCCGACCCGGCCGAGGTCGTTCGCCGCACCGCGGTCGGGTTCGGTGCCGCGGTGTCCGCGCACCTCCGGCCGTAGACTTCCGCTGATGCCCGAGACGATGGCGCCGCGTCCGGCGACGCCCGCCCCCACTCTGAACGACGTCGCCGAAGCAGCAGGCGTCTCGCTGGCCACGGCGTCGCGCGTGCTGAACGGATCGGCGCGCAAGGTCGCCGAGTCGTATCGGGTGCGTGTCGCGGATGCCGCCGCCCGCCTCGGCTACACGGCGAACCTCTCCGCCCAGGCGACGGCACGGGGCACGAGCGGGATCATCGCGCTCCTCGTCGGCGACATCGCCGACCCGTACTTCGGGCAGATCGCCGCCGGTGTCGCCCGCGGGGCGGACGAGCAGGGACTCGTGGTCACGATCGCGGTGACCGAACGCGACGCCGCGCGTGAACAGCGCATCATCCATGCCCTGCGCGGACAGCGCCCACGGGGCATGATCCTGGCGGCATCCCGCGCCGAGGAGTCGCAACGGCCGGAATGGCGCGCCGAGCTGGATGCCATCGCGGGCGTCGGAACCCAGGTCGTCATGCTGGGGCCGCAAGCGGAGGGGGTCCGCGTCGTCACGATCGACAACCGGGGCGGGGCCCGCGCTCTCGGTGCGGCGCTCGCCGCACACGGATACCGGTCCGCAGTCATCCTCGCGGCGGCGGAGGGCGTGCGCACCTCGGACGATCGCGTCGCCGGTTTCACCGAGGGCTTCGCGGCCGCGGGTGGCAGCGTCGAACGCGTGCTGCGCGGAGAGCTGTCCCGCGAATCCGGCGAACGGCTCGCTGCGGATGCCCTCGCCGACGGGGTGGCCGCGGGAACGGTCGTCTTCGGCATCAGCGACGTGATCGCGATCGGCGCGATGGCGGCGATCCGCGCGGCCGGACGCGTGATCGGCACCGACATCGCCGTCACGGGTTTCGACGACATCCCGACCTGCACCGACCTCACGCCGCCGCTGTCGTCGGTGCGCGTTCCGCTCGAGCAGATCGGCTACCAGACGCTGCGTGCAGCGACCGCGGACGACTGGGACCCGGACGACACGACGTTCGACCTCGACGTCGTGCTGCGCGACTCCACCCCGGCGCGCACCTCGTGACGCGCACCGTCGTGCTGGCCCCGGACGGCTTCAAAGGGTCGATCACGGCGTCTGCCGCGTGTGCCGCGCTCGCCGACGGATGGCGCTCGATCGACCCGCACGCGCGGATCGTCCTGCGCCCTATGGCGGACGGCGGCGAGGGCACGCTGGACGCATTCGCGTCCGCCGTCGAGGGGGCGCGCAGGATGCCCGTCGTCGTCACCGGACCCGATGGCCGCGAGCGGGATGCCGCGTGGCTCCTGCTCCCGCCGACGGCCGATGCACCCCACGGCACGGGCGTCGTCGAACTGGCGTCCACGAGCGGGATCGAACTGCTCGGCGACGACCGCCATCCGTGGGATGCGCACACGCTCGGGTTCGGGCAGGCGATCGCCGCGGCCCTCGACCACGGGGTGTCCCGCCTGATCCTCGGCATCGGCTCGAGCGCCTCGACGGACGGCGGATCCGGCCTGCTCACGGCGCTCGGGGCACGCTTCACGGATGCCGCAGGCCGGCCGGTCGCGCTCGGACTGCGCGGACTCGCCGACGTGGCGAGGGCGGACCTCGAGCAGCTCCGTCCCGTCCCGCCGGGCGGTGCGCTCGTGCTGTGCGACGTGACCGCGCCGTTGCTCGGACCAGGGGGAGCGGCCGCCGTGTTCGGGCCGCAGAAGGGTCTCCCGCCATCCGATATCGCGGCAGCCGACGCCGCTCTGGCGCATTTCGCCCGGCTCCTCCCCGCCGGCTCCCCGCACGCGCCGGGTGCGGGCGCCGCGGGGGGAACGGGGTTCGCCCTGCAGGCCTGGGGCGGACGCACCGTGTCGGGCGCGGTCGAGATCGCTCAGCTCGTGGACCTGTCGACGGCCGTGGAGTCGGCATCCCTCGTCATCACGGGGGAGGGGGCGTACGACGGCCAGTCCGCCACAGGCAAGGCGCCCGCGCACGTCGCAGCGCTCGCGGCCGAGGCGGGCGTGCCCGTCGCACTCGTCGCCGGCCGGGTCGCGCCCGAGGCCGACCTGCGCCGGTTCTCGGCATCCATGTCGCTCACGGATCTCGCCGGCGGCGGTGCAGCTGCGCTCGCGCACCCCGCGCGGTGGCTGCACGCGGCCGCGCGCGTGCTCGCCGAGCGGACACCGTGCCCCGAACGGGTCCGCGAAATCAGCGAAGCAGGGCAACTCCCGTGGGATGGGGCGTCGGGGTCCCGTGCGGCGCAAGGACAACCCATGTCGCCACAATCACGGCGACGGTGACAAGGCCCAGGATCATGAGTGCGGTGAGGTACATCGCCTGCGGAGATCCTGGGTATGGGCCGGCATTCAGCGGCGGGGGCGTGAGGCGCAGCTTTCGAAGGGCCGAGGCGTACATGAGGTAGGCCCAGCCCAGGAGGAAGACGCCGACCGAGACGACGACCGCCAGGACGGGCACGACCCACCACCAGGCGTTGCTCCACACCCGGTCACCGGCGAAACCTGTGAGGAGGAAAACACCTCCGTAACCGGCACCGATGTACGCACATCGCTGGATGCCGTATTCGTAGCGAACGATCCTCCGCTCGACCGACTCATCGTCCTTCGCGGTACTCACGGCATCCCCAGATCGTCACGGGGATTCAACGAAGACCCGGAGCTTTTCACAGAGCGAATTGCGCACCTCGGCCACTTGCTCCTCGGTGAGTGGCTCCATCCCGGAGGCCACTCGCGTGATCGCCAGCCCAGCGACCGTCTCGAGGAAGTAGCTCTGGAACGCTCGTCCAAGCGGATCCGTATTGAGGTCCTCTGCCATCTCGAAGGCCCAGCGCACAGCGTGGACGACGGCGGGACTACCCGCGATCTCCCGGGTGTCCCGTGCACCGGCGTCGCTCAGTCGGGTGACCGCGCGGGCGATCGCGTCTCCCTCCGGGCCGGACGCCGCGGCGGCTCCGTTGACGCCCGTCCTCCACGGTGGATCCATGATGCTCATAGGTCGCAGTCCTCTCGCCCGATGTCCTGACGGAAGAGTGGCACTCCTGGACGCTCAGCGGAAGAGGAACAGCAGCGCGCTGCGGTCACACGGTATGTGCCAGAACCGCGCATGCTCGGACGACGCGGGCCCGCCATGGATCCGTGTCGCTCCGGGCGTTCATGCTGCGGCCTCCAACTCGAGCAGGACGGTCTTCGCTTCGAGTCCGCCGATGTATCCGCCGAGGGTGCCGTCGGTGCGCAGCACTCGGTGGCACGGCACGACCACCGGCAGCGGGTTGGTCGCGCACGCGCTGCCGACCGCGCGCACCGCCTTCGGGTTGCCGACCATCTCGGCCATCTGCTTGTACGAGCGGGTCTGCCCGTACTCGATCTCGGGCAGGTGACGTTGCACCACCTGCCGGAACCCGTGCGACAGGGACAGGTCGAGGTCGAGGTCGAACGCCTTCCGCTTGTGGTCGAAGTACTCGTCCAGCTCGCGGGCCGCGGTGTCGAGCTGTCGCGGGGATCGGAGGATGCGGGGGCTGACCTTCTCTGCGAGGTGCTGCAGCACCCGGTCGTGGTCCTCGTTCGTGTATGCGACCCGGATGAGGCCCTTCGGGGTGGCGGCGAGGAGCAGCGTCCCGACCGGCGAATCGACCGTCGTGTAGGCGACATCCAGGAGCCCCTCGGCCTGCGCAGCCTGCTCGAGGCGGGCGTGCAGCCGGGCCAGGGCGCCGGCGTCGTCGCTGTCGATGTTCACGAGTGTCCTCCTTTCACGGTGGCGCCCGGGTAGTTCTTTCTGAGGTTGTTCAGCCCGTCTGCGGCGGCCCTGCGTGCCGCGTCGACGCTTCCGCCGAGGATGCCGGCGATCTCCGCGTGCGACATCCCGACGAGGTACCGGAAGGTGATCGCCTGCCGTTGCTTCTCCGGCAGCCGGCCCACGGCGGCCCACAGGTCGGTGTCGGATGCCCCCGGGATGCCGAGCGCGCTCGGTGCCTCGGGCAGGGTCTCGACAGGCAGCGGGTTGCGTTTCGCGGCCCGGTGCTGGTCGACCGCCTTGCGACGCGCGATGGTGACCAGCCACGCCTCGACGTTCGCGCTGTCTGGCAGGTCGGGGTAGGCACGCATCGCGGCCAGGAAGGTCTCGGACCAGGCGTCGTCCGCGTCGTGCACGCCGAGCATCGCCCGGCACACCCGGAGCACGGTCGCGCCGTGGACGGCGACCACGGCCTCGAAGGGCTGTTTCATGTCCATCCCATTGAAGACGCTCCGCGCCGGTCTCGTGTGAGATCCGGCGTCAGAACAATCTTCCCGCGGTCACGAGGGCCGGCTCCTCCAGGGCCAGCAGCGCCCGCTTGCGATCGAGCCCGCCGGCGTAGCCGGTGAGGTTCCCGTTCGCGCCGACCACCCGGTGACAGGGGACGAAGATGCACAGCGGGTTCGCGCCCACTGCCTGCCCGACCCGGTGCGCGAGCGACGTGTCGCCGAGCTGCGCGGCAATCGCGCCGTAAGTCGTCGTCTCACCGAACGGGATCGCGGCGACGATGTCCCATACGCGGTGCTGGAACTCGTCACCCGCCGCGGCGAACGGGAGAGCGAAGTCGCGTCGACGTCCGGCGAGGTAGCCCTGCAGCTGCGTGGCAGCCTCGGCGAGGAGGC
>NZ_DATEJS010000061.1:0-8321 GCF_035277845.1 Microbacterium sp. | reverse complement strand
AGCCCGATGCCCAGCTCCCGCGCCTGCGCGGTCTTGACAGCGACCAGCGCGGCCAGCTCCGGCTCGCCGAGCAGCTCCACGGCGCGGCCCGCGATGGTGCCGCCGCCGCGCACCGAGGCGAGGTACGCCAGCGCCTCCTCGCGCTCGCCGAACTCGAGCAGCCACGACACCACGTGCATCGTGTTGGCGAACTCGTGCGCCTGTGCGCGCAGGCCGTCGGTGGCCGACTGCGCACCGTCCATCGCCCGCAGCGCGGAGTGCAGCTCGGTGTGGTCGCGGATGAGCAGCGTCGCGTCGACCGGCGCCCCGTCGACGGTGGTTCCGGTGCTGCGTGCGATGAGCACACGCTCGCCGACGAGCACCAGCTCGCCCTGCGGCTCGCCGCGCTCGAGCACCTCCCGCAGCGTGGGCTCCAGCACGTCGCCGGCCCGGCGCCCGACCAGGTCCTCCCCGCCGAGGAGGCGCGCGGCGGCGTCGTTCATGAGGGTGATGGTGCCGCCGGCATCCACCGTGACGATGCCCTCGTCGATGCGGTGCAGCATGGTCTCCTGCTGCTCGACGAGCGACGCGATCTGGGCGGGCTCCAGGCGGAAGATCCGGCGGCGCACCACGGAGGTCACCCACGCCGCGCCGAACACCCCGACCACGGCGGAACCCGCCATCGCGAGCAGCAGCAGCGGCACCGTGCGGAGGAAGTCCGCGCTGAGCTGCGACTCCAGCTCGCCCACCGAGACGGTCCCGATGACGGTCTTCGTGCCGGAGCGGAAGATCGGCACCTTGACCCGCCACGACTCGCCCAGGGTGCCCTGCTGCGTGCCGACGTATGTCTTGCCGGACAGCGGCACGGACGGGTCCGTCGACACCTTCTCGCCGATGCGCGCCGGGTCCGGATGCGACAGCCGGATGCCGGCGGCATCCGTGACCACCACGTACGTCACGTCGGACGCCTTGCGGATCACCTCGGCGATCGGCTGCACCACCGTCGACGGCTCGGGGTTCTCCAGCGCGCTCTGCACGGCCGGCAGCCGGGCCATCGACTGGGCGACGCCGACGAGCCGGTCCTTGTACGCCTCGCGGATGGCGGATGCCTGCAGCGACGCCGCGATCGCGCCGGTCAGCACGGTCGCGACCAGCACGATCGTCGCCTGCAGCAGCAGGAGCTGCGCGCGCAGCGACATGGGGGGCATCCCACGAGTCTAGGCAGGCGGCATCCGACCCGATCCGCGACCAATAGTTACCGAAGCCGACCGTTACTTACCGAACCCGGTGCCGCGGCATCCGCTTCCGTACCGTCGCTGGAACAGCAGCGCGGAGGACGGCCTCCGCGGCACTCGAGGAGGAGTGGAATGAAGAAGTTCGCGATCACGGCGGTGGCCTCGGTGGCCCTGGTGGGCCTGGCGCTTTCGCTCAGCGCCTGTTCCGGCGACACCGGCACCAAGGCCCCGGAGAACAAGATCTCCGAGGGCGAATGGCCGAGCTACTACCCGGCCGACTACAGCAAGATCGTCGACGCCGCCAAGAAGGAGGGCGGGGACCTCACGATCTACTCGAACACCGACCAGGAGAACTGGGCGCCGATCTTCCGCGACTTCCAGAAGAAGTACCCGTTCGTGAAGAAGATCTCGGCCAACAACCTGGACAGCGACGAGGTCTTCCAGAAGCAGCTGAGCGAGACCTCGACCGGCAACGCGCCGGCCGACCTGCTGGTCACGAACGCGGTGCAGGCGTGGGCGAAGTACGACAGCGAGCCCGGCCGGGTGATGTCGTACACGTCGCCCGAACTCGCGAAGCTGCCCGACTACGCGCAGCTCATGCCGAGCGTCTACGCGATGTCCACCGACCCGGTCGGGATGTCGTACAACGCGTCGCTGCTGGGCAGCGAGCCGAAGAGCATCGCGGACCTCGCGAAGCTGGTCGCCGCGGATCCCGCGAAGTTCACGGGCAAGATCACCACGCGCGACGTGAGCGGGTCGTTCGGGTTCACGGTGTCCCACGGCTACGTGCAGGGCAACCCGGATGCCTGGTCGTCGCTGGAGAAGATCCTGCCGTCCGCGCGCCCCGAGTCGTCGTCGGGCACGCAGGTCGACAAGGTGACCTCGGGCGAGTACCTCGCCGGCTTCTTCATCTCGAGCGCGGTCGCGTTCCCGCAGGAGGAGAAGGCCTCGGGCATCTTCAGATTCGTCTATCCGTCGGACGGCACCGTCGTGCTCGGCCGCGGCCTCGGCATCACGCCCAAGGCGCCGAACGCCAACACGGCGAAGCTGTTCCTCGACTTCGTGCTCTCCGAGGAGGGGCAGAACGCCGTCGCCGAGGGCGGTCTGACGTCGTACCGCGACAGCGTCAAGCAGGTCGCCGGACGCCACACCTACCAGGAGATCGTCGACCAGGTCGGGGAGGACGCCGTCATCCGCGTGCCCTACACGGTCACGACCGACGCCCAGGTGAAGACGTTCACCGACAAGTGGAACGGCCTGCTGGGCAAGTGAGCTCCGCCGCCTGTGACATCCGAGATCGGGACTGAATCATCATGACAACTCTCACCAGCGCGCCTGCGAAGGATGCGGTGGATCGGTCGCAGGGCTTCCCGGCGCCGAAGTACCTGCGGGTCTTCGGCGTCGGGCGGGACCGGGTCGTGCAGTACGCGCTGCTGATCGTGGTCGCGCTGTTCGTGATCGCGCCGATCGTGCCGATCCTGTACC
The DNA here is from genome assembly GCF_035277845.1 of Microbacterium sp. Classification (GTDB taxonomy): domain Bacteria; phylum Actinomycetota; class Actinomycetes; order Actinomycetales; family Microbacteriaceae; genus Microbacterium. The sequence continues at coordinate 5,622 of NZ_DATEJS010000061.1, read as the reverse complement.
AGTCGGTGCGCAGCAAGCCGCTGTACGACTCCACCGGCGCGTTCACGGTCGACTCGTACGTGAAGCTGTTCGCCGAGGCCGGGTTCGGGCAGGTCATCTGGAACACGGCGCTGTTCGCGGTGCTGACGACGTTCCTGACGCTGCTGTTCGCGATCCCGCTGGCCGTGCTGGTGGTGCGCACCAGGTTGCCGTTCGGGCGGGTGCTCGCCGGATCGATGCAGTGGCCGTTCTTCATCTCGTCGCTGCTTCTCGGGTTCGGCTGGATCACCCTGTACGGCCCGGCCGGCTTCGTCAGCGTCGAGGTGCAGCGTCTCATCGGCTTCGTGCCGTGGAACCTGTACTCCATCCCGGGGATGGCGCTGACGGAGGCCGTCGGCCTCGCCCCGATCGCGTACGTGTTCTGCGCGAACGCGCTGCGCAAGTCGGATGCCTCCCTCGAGAGCGCCGCGCGGGTGTGCGGGTCGGGGCCGCTGCGGATCGTGTTCCAGGTGATCGTGCCGCTGCTGCGCCCGCCGATCGTCTACGCCTCGATCCTGGTGTTCAGCATGTCGATCGAGACGCTGAGCGTGCCGCTGCTGTACGGCACCCCGGTGCGCATCGAGCTGTTCTCCACGTTCCTGTACTCGCACGGACTGACCTCGATCCGGCCCGACTACGGGGTGCTCGCCGCGGCATCCACCATCATCCTGGCCGTGACGGTCGCGACGGTGGCGGTGCAGGCGAAGGTGCTGAAGAACGCGCAGCGGTTCGTGTCGGTGCGCGGCAAGGCGGTGCGTCCGCGGCGCCTCGACCTCGGGTGGCTGAAGTGGGTCGCCACCGTGCTGATCGTGATCTACGTGGTGTTCGGCGCCGCGCTGCCGATCCTCGGTCTCGTGCTGCGCTCGTTCACCCTCATCTTCACCCCGCTGCAGAGCCCGCTGAAGACCCTGACGCTGCGCAACTACCAGACCGTGTTCACCTACCAGTCCTACATCCAGTCGATCGGCAACAGCATCCTCATCGCCGTCGCCGGAGCCGTGCTCGTGAGCGCGCTCGCCCTGGTCGCCGTCGTGGTGTCCAAGCGGTCGACGTTCCGGTTCGCGCGGGCGGCGGAGTATCTGTCGCTCGGGCCGCAGGCCATCCCGGGGATCATCGTCGGCATCGGGTTCTTCTGGGCGTTCGCGCTCTTCCCCGGCGGCAACCTCGTGCAGGGCACCCTGGTCGCGGTGCTGATCGCGTTCGGACTGCGCGCTCTCCCCACCGCCTACGGGTCGATCTCCCCGGCTCTGATGCAGATCGCCACCGAGCTCGACAACGCCGGCCGCGTCGTCGGCGCGGACTGGGTGGGCGTGTTCGCCCGCATCCTCCGGAAGCTCCTCGTGCCGGCGTTCGCGGGGGCGATGCTGCTCGTGTTCGTCACGATGCTCAAGGAGTACTCCGCCGCCCTGTTCCTGTCGTCGGCGAACTCCAACGTGATCGGCACCACCATGCTCGAGCTCTGGGTGCAGGGCAACACCGGCTCGGTCGCCGCCCTGGCGACCATCCAGATCGCCATCACCGCCGTCGTGGTCGGGGTGGCCAACCTCCTGATGAAAGAGAAGAAGGATGCCTGATATCCGCGTCTCCCACCTCGCCAAGACGTTCGGCGACGTCACCGTGCTGAACGACATCGACTTCGACGTGCAGGACGGCGAGTTCTTCACCCTGCTCGGCCCGTCCGGGTGCGGCAAGTCCACCACGCTGAACTGCATCGCCGGACTCGAGGACCCCACCGACGGGGCCATCGCGATCGGCGACCGCACGCTCGTCGACCGCGCCGCGCGGGTGTACGTGCCCACCGAGGAGCGCAACCTCGGCATGGTCTTCCAGTCGTACGCCCTCTGGCCGCACATGACCATCCGCGACAACCTCGCGTTCCCGCTGAACATCCGCAAGGCGAACCGGGCCGAGAAGGACGCCCGCATCCACGACGCGCTCGACAAGGTCGGGCTGGCGCACCTGCAGGACCGCTACCCGCACCAGCTGTCCGGCGGGCAGCAGCAGCGCGTCGCCCTGGCCCGCGCCCTCGTCTACTCGCCCACCGTGCTGCTGCTGGACGAGCCCCTCTCGAACCTCGACGCGAAGCTGCGCGAGCAGGCGAGGGCGTGGCTGAAGCGCCTGCAGACCGACCTCGGGATCACCACCTTGTACGTCACGCACGACCAGGACGAGGCCCTCACCCTCAGCGACCGCATCGCCGTGATGTTCGACGGGGTGATGACCCAGGTCGGCACGCCCCGCGACATCTACGAGCACCCGGCCACCGCCCAGGTCGCCGCGTTCGTCGGCAGCTGCAACTTCCTGCCCGGCACCGTCGAGCAGTCCCGTGCCGGTCAGGTCGACGTGCGCCTGCACGCCACCGGCACCATCGTGACGGTCGCCACGCGCGAGTCGTGGCTCGCCGGCGCCCCGGTGACCGTCGCGATCCGCCCGGAGCGCCTCGCGATCGTGGCGGACGCCCCGGGCAGCCGCGACCTCAACGTGCTGTCGACGGACGTCGTCGCCCGGGCCTACGTCGGCTCCCGCTACGAATACATGCTGCGGCTCGGCGACATCGCCGTGCAGGTCGTCTCGCCGGACGGCTCCCTCGACGGCACCGTGCGCCTCGTCTTCCGTGCCGACGAAGCGCACGTCTTCCCCGGCGAATCCGGTCCCTCCACCGAAGCCCTCGACCTCATGAAGGTCGCCGTCTGACCGACCCGGCTCCGTCCGATCCGGCTCGTCGTGCCGGTCGGACGGAGCCGGTGGGCGGTGCCGGGCGGGGATGCCGGTGCAGCTGCGGCATCCGTCTCCCAGTACGATGGGGCGCGATGTCCGCCGAATCGCCGGACGCCACGGTGGCGTCCGCACCGCCGCAGCTGTACCGCGAGATCCCGCGCGCCGAGTGGGCGCGCCTGGCCGCCGACATGGCGCAGCCGCTCACGGAGACCGAGATCGTGCAGCTGCGCGGACTCGGCGACCGGCTCGACCTCGACGAGGTGCGCGACGTCTACCTGCCGCTCAGCCGGCTGCTCAGCCTGTACGCGTCGGCCACCAAGCGGCTCGGGGCGGAGACCGCCGGATTCCTCGGCGAGAGCGACACGACCACGCCGTTCGTCGTCGGGGTGGCCGGGTCGGTCGCCGTCGGCAAATCGACCATCGCGCGCCTGCTGCGGGAGCTGATGAGCCGCTGGGCGGACACGCCGCGGGTCGAACTCGTCACCACCGACGGGTTCCTCTACCCGAATGCGGAGCTCGAGCGCCGCGGCCTCATGGACCGCAAGGGCTTCCCGGAGTCGTACGACACCCGGGCGCTCATCGACTTCCTCGCGGAGATCAAGGGAGGCGCCCCCGAGGCGCACGCCCCGTACTACTCCCACATCCGGTACGACATCGTCCCGGACGCCCGCGTCACCGTGCGCCGCCCCGACGTCGTCATCGTCGAGGGCCTCAACGTGCTGCAGCCCCCGCCCGCGCCGCACGACGTCGCGGTCAGCGACTTCTTCGACTTCTCGATCTACGTCGACGCGGATGCCGTGGACATCACCAGCTGGTATGTCGACCGCTTCCTGGCGCTGCGGCAGGGCGCGTTCAGCGATCCGAGCTCGTTCTTCAACGTGTTCGCCGACCTCACCGACGAGGAAGCGGTGGAGAAGGCCCTCGGCTTCTGGAACTCCATCAACCTGCCGAACCTCGAGGAGAACGTGCTGCCCACCCGGCACCGCGCCAACCTCGTGCTGCGCAAGGGCCCCGGTCACACCGTCCAGCAGGTGCAGCTGCGCAAGCTGTAGCGTCAGCTCGGCAGCGACAGGTGCTCGTGCACGCAGACCCAGGCGCCGTCGCGCAGCTGCATCACGATCGTCTCGCGCTCGTGCGAGTCGGAGAGCTCCCCGTCGGCGTGCACGGTGGTGTCCACGTCGTGCGAGAACACCGCGATGTCGCCGAACACCTGGAGGCGGCGGTTCGTCGACCGGCATCCCCGCACCTCGAAGCCGGATGCCGCGACCCACGACGCCCACAGGCCCTCGTACTCGGCGCGCGATTCCAGGCGCGCGGGCTCCGCGTGGAACAGGAACGTCGCCTCGGGCGCGAACCCGGCGAAGTACGCGTCGACGCGGTTCGCGCCGAAGTCCGCGATGATGCGATCGACGGCGGCCAGGGCGTCCGCAGCGGCGGGGGAGTCGACGCCGGCGGTGCGCACGTCGTCCGGGGATTCAGGGCTCATCAGCGAACCTCGCCTCTCGAAGGGTGGTGGGAGACACCAGTAGACAACAGGTGGCGCCTACTGTGCAACAACTCTCTCGACTAGGCTGGCGGAATCGAGCGATGCAGACGGCGTCGCGCACGTCTGCGAGCGACATGAGACCCATTCACCCCGAGCCCGATCAGGGCGCGCTGCGCATCGGCGCGAAGCTGCGCGCCACACGCCTGAGCCAGGGCATGACCATCGCCCAGGTGTCCGAGACCACCGGGCTGACCAAGGGGTTCATCAGCCGCCTCGAGCGCGACGAGACCTCGCCGAGCGTCGCCACGCTGGTGATGATCTGCCAGGTGCTGTCCCTGCCGATCGGCAGCCTGTTCGACCGGCCGTCGGGCGAGGTCATCCACCTCGCGGATGCGCCGCGCATCAACCTGGGCGGCACGCGCGCGATCGAGCGCCTCATCACCCCGCGCGACGAGGAGCGCTTCCAGCTGCTGCGCTCCACGCTCGAGCCGGGCGCGAGCGGCGGCGACGACCTCTACACGATCAACTGCGAGGTCGAGGCGGTGCACGTCCTCCGGGGCGGCATCCGCGTGCGGTTCGCCCAGCACGAGGTCGTGCTCGGCGAGGGGGACACGCTGACCATCCCCGGACGCGAGCCGCACTCGTGGGTGAACGACCACGACGGCGAATCCGAGATCATGTGGGTCATCGCGCCCGCCGCCTGGAGCGGCTCGGCCTGATCCGGCCGGCACCCGTCCGACGCCCTTCCCGACCGGGGAGGGCGTCGCTCTTTTGTGCGCGACAGGGTGCGCGACAGGGTGCGCGATCCGAAACCGAGTATTGCATCACAGGCTACTTTTGATGTTCAATAGACAACACGGCACCCCCCGCCCACCCGTTCCCGCCCGAATCGACGACGGAGTCTTCGCATGAGCACCACCACCACTCGCACCACGCCGCTGGTCGAGGTGAGATCCATCGACTGGGTCCCGCTCGACGAACGCCACGGCAAGCTCTGGCACCAGGCGCCGCTCTGGTTCCTCGGCAACTTCCAGTACTTCTCCATCCCGATCGGCTTCATCGGCCCCGCCCTGGGGCTGTCGCTCGGCTGGACGGCGGTCGCCAGCATCCTGGGCATCGCCGTCGGCACGCTGTTCATGGCGTTCCACGCGTCGCAGGGGCCGCACATGGGCCTGCCGCAGATGATCCAGTCGCGTGCCCAGTTCGGCTACCGCGGCGTCATCGTGCCGCTCGTCGCGACGCTCTTCACCTACCTCGCGTTCAACATCGCCGACACCGTGCTGATGGGCGAGGGCCTGAACAGCACCTTCCACCTGAACCCGATGCTCGTCTCGATCGTCGTCGGAGTCGGCGCCGTGGTGCTGGCCATCTTCGGGCACGACTGGGTGCACAAGGCCTTC
>NZ_DATEJS010000060.1:0-15971 GCF_035277845.1 Microbacterium sp. | reverse complement strand
CTCGCGCAGCCCGAACCACCGCGGGTACCGCCCGGCCGAGTCCGACGGTCCCGCCAAGAAGGCCCGCTGGACAGCATCCGACCGTGCCGGCCGCGACGAGGCCCGCGGCATCCGCACCCACGCCCGCGACACCCGTGGGTCGCGGGACTTCGGTGACCGTCCGCAGCGTTCGTTCGAGGACCGTCCCCGTCGCGAGTACGGTGACCGTCCGCAGCGCTCGTACGACGGCCGCCCGCGACGGGACCGGGACGACCGCCCGCAGCGTTCGTACGACGACCGTCCCCGTCGCGACTTCGGCGGCCGCCCGCGTCGCGACGACCGCGCCGAGCGCCCGAGCCGTTCCGACTGGACCGCGAAGCCGGCCCAGCACGAAGAGCACGTCGACGTCGTCCACGAGCGGCTGCAGGCCGAGGCGATCGCCGCCGAGGCCGTCGCCGACCAGACCTTCGCCGACCTGGGCCTCGGTGACAACATCGTGCGTGCGCTGGCCGACATGGGTGCCGCGTCGCCGTTCCCGATCCAGGCCGCGACCGTGACCCCGATCCTCGAGGGCAAGGACGTGCTCGCCCGCGGCCGCACCGGCTCCGGCAAGACCATCGCCTTCGGAGCCCCGCTCGTCGAGTCGCTGCTGCGCGCTCGCGCCGGCAAGCCGCGCGAGTTCGGCCGCAAGCCGACCGCGCTCATCCTCGCCCCGACGCGCGAGCTCGCCCTGCAGATCGACCGCACCGTGCAGCCGATCGCGCGCAGCGTGGGCCTGTTCACCACGCAGATCTACGGCGGTGTGCCGCAGGCGCGCCAGGTGGGTGCACTGAAGAAGGGCGTCGACATCATCATCGGCACCCCGGGCCGCATCGAGGACCTCATCAACCAGGGCAAGCTCGACCTGTCCGAGATCCGCATCGCGGTGCTCGACGAGGCTGACCACATGTCCGAGCTCGGCTTCCTCGAGCCGATGCAGCGCATCCTGCGTCTCGTCGGCACGGAGCTTTCGACCCCGACGCAGAAGCTGCTGTTCTCGGCGACCCTCGACCGCGAGGTCGCGGCGCTCGTGGACGAGTTCCTCGTCGAGCCCTCGGTGTACGAGGTCGCCGGTGAGGACCAGGACTCGGGCACCATCGACCACCGCGTGCTGGTCATCGACCACCGCGACAAGGCCGAGGTCGTGGAGCGTCTCGTGGACCGCGACGGCAAGACCCTCGTGTTCACGCGCACCCGCGCCTACGCCGAGATGCTCGCCGAGCAGTTCGAGGATGCCGGCATCAACGCCGTCGCCCTGCACGGCGACCTCAACCAGGCCAAGCGCACCCGCAACCTGAAGCGCGTCACCGACGGGCGCGTCAACGTTCTCGTCGCCACCGACGTCGCGGCCCGCGGCATCCACGTCGACGACATCGACCTGGTGATCCAGGCCGACGCGCCGGACGAGTACAAGACGTACCTGCACCGTTCCGGCCGTACCGGCCGCGCCGGCCGCTCGGGCACCGTCGTGACGCTCATCACGCGCCAGCGCCGTCGCCGCATGACCGAGATGCTCGGCCGCGCCGAGATCGAAGCGCCGTTCGAGGAGGCCCGCCCCGGTGACGACGTCATCGAGGAGCTCGCCGGCCGCCTATCGAGCGACGCCGAGCTCACGGAGACCGCGCCGGCTGAGTAAGCCGTCGTCCCGATCCCGGATGCCCCGACCCGCCGAGCGCGGGGCGGGGCATCCGTCGTTTCACGCGCCGGCATCAGAACAGCCGAGTCGCGGCATCCGCCGCGGGCGGACGCCCGGTGCGGATCACCGGGCCCGGTCGCGACGGACCGAACCGGGGCTGCTCCTCCTCGAGCCGTCCATCGAGCCCGTAGCGCCGCACGAGCGGGCGCACCCGCTTCGCGAGCCACGCCCGGTAGGCCTTGGGGGCTTGCACGGCGGCGCCGGGGTACAGCGCCCGATAGGACGACACGAGTTCCGGATGCTCCCGCGCCAGCCACTGCTGGAACCACGGCTTGACCCCGGGGCGCAGATGCAGAGCTCCGAAGATCACCCGCCGGGCGCCGGCATCCCGGATGCGCCGGAGCGCGTCGTCGATCGCGGGGATCGTGTCGGTGAGGTGGGGGAGGATCGGCATCAGGAACACCGTCACCGCGAATCCGGCATCCGTCGCGGCCCGCACCGTGTCGAGGCGGGCGTGCGCGGTCGGCGTGCCCGGCTCGATCGAATGCTGCAGCGCCTCGTCGAATACGGCGATCGACATGGCGAGGCTGACGTCAACCGAGGATGCCGCATCCTGCAGCAGCGGCAGGTCCCGGCGCAGCAGGGTGCCCTTCGTGAGGATCGAGAAGGGCGTGCCCGAGTCGGTGAGCGCGGAGATGATGCCGGGCATCAGCCGGTAGCGGCCCTCGGCCCGCTGATAGGGATCGGTGTTGGTGCCGAGCGCGACATGCTCGTGCTGCCAACTGCCGCGGCTGAGCTCGCGCCGCAGCACGTCGGCGACGTTCACCTTGACCACGATCTGCGAATCGAAGTCGTGTCCCGCGTCGAGGTCGAGGTACTCGTGCGTTCCGCGGGCAAAGCAGTTGTGGCTGATGACGCCGTTCGCCAGGAAATCCCCGGTGCCGGTCGTGATGTCGACCATGTCGATCGTCGTTCCGAGCGGTTCGATCGACACGACGCGGAGGTCGGCCACGCTCTTGACCGCAGTGCCGTCGATCACCCCGGTCAGGTACCCGCGGCGGAAGGGTTCCGAGACTTCGTCAGGCGAGGCGGGTACGTGCCCGAATCCGAGCAGGCGGTCGTTGGTCGTCAGATACGGACGCTGGTCCGTGCCGCACATCGCACCGGTCACGTGCTTCCATCCGCGCTGAGTCAGGAACCGATGATCCCCGCTCGCGATCAGCTCCGTGCCATCCGCCAGGGTCACGCGGTAGGCGGGCTTCCGGGTCGACCATCGGGCGAGCACGCGCGTGCGGACGTACCGTCGATAGCGGCCCTCGCGGACGGTGCCGATGATCTCGTCGCCCGGCATAAGAGACCCGATCGGCCGGTGACGTCCGTCGGCCGCGAGCACCATCGTGTCCGGCGAAAGGCAGTAGGCGCAGGCATGGCTGCATCCCCGATACGGGTTCACCGTCCAGGCGAACGGCATCGCCGATGTCTGGGGCACGTGGTTGAGTGCACTGCGGGCGAGCACCTCGTGGAACGTCATGCCGGCGAACTCCGGGGTGGTCACCGAGCGCACCAGGCCGCTCAGGTGTTCGAGGCCGGGCAGCGCGTCGGCGTTTGCGGTGCCCAGCTCCTGTCCGTTCCAACGCATACCGACAGTAGAACATCAATACGATACTGAGTCAAGCACGATCTTCTCTTGTATCGGATCTCATGACGGTGTACGGTGGGCGGACCACCCTTCGGTCGCGCGAATGAGGAGCCCAGATGGATGCCGCACCCGCTGTCCTCTCGCTCGCCGCGGTCGGCCGCGCCGACGTCGCCGTCGCCGGCGGGAAAGGCGCGAACCTGGGTGAGCTGGTGCGTGCCGGCATCGACGTTCCACCCGGGTTCGTCGTGACGACCGCCGCCTACCGACGGGTCGTCGCGGGCCTGTCCCCGGATGCCGGCGACGCCGCGCTGCGGGCGGCGCTCGGCTCGATCGCCCTGCCCGCGGGCCTCGCCGCCGACATCATCCGGGCCTACGAGGAGCTCGGGGGCGGCCCCGTCGCGGTGCGCTCCAGCGCGACGGCGGAGGACCTGCCCGGTGCCGCGTTCGCGGGCCAGCAGGACACCCTGCTCGGCGTCACCGGCGCGGATGCGCTGCTGGACGCCGTGCGCGCCTGCTGGGCATCGCTGTGGAACGAGCGCGCCGTCGCCTACCGGGCACGGCTCCGCGTCGACGACTCCGAGGTGGCGATCGCGGTCGTGGTGCAGCGCATGGTTGCGGCGGACGCGGCCGGCGTGATGTTCACCGCCGACCCGGTGTCCGGCGCCCGCGACCGCATCGTCATCGACGCGAGCGAGGGGCTCGGCGAGGCCGTGGTCTCCGGCCTCGTCACCCCCGATCACGTCGTCATGACGACGGCGGGAGTCGCCGAGTCGTACACGGTCGGCAAGAACGAGGTCGTGTTCCGCAGCGGCGCCGACGGCTCGGTGGCGCGCGATCCGACCGCCGAGAACCGCGCGCGCGACCGCCTGCTGTCGGATGGCGAGCTCCGACAGCTGGCCGCGGAGGGCACCCGCATCCAGTCGCTCTTCGGCACCCCGCAGGACGTGGAGTGGGCGTTCTCGGACGGGCGGCTCAGCATCCTCCAGGCCCGTCCGATGACGGCGCTGCCGATCCCGCAGCGGCTGAGCCGCGTGCGGCGCCTCATCGGAGGCGTGCTCAGCGACTACCTCAGCGTGCGGCCGTATCCGCTCGACATGACCACCTGGGTGCCCCATGGCCCGGCCGGCATGATGGACGACTTCATCCGGGGGCTCGGCATCGACGCCCACCTGGATGCCACCATGCCCGAGGAGGACGGCATCGTGGTGCAGTTCGTCCCGCCTCGGCCGCGCCCCACCTGGCGGGTGCTGGGGCTCCCGCTGCGGGTCGCGCATCGCATCCGGCGGTACGACCCGGCGGAGTGGACCGACGATCCGCGGTACCTCGCGTTCGTCCGGGCGCGGGCCGACCTGCTCGCGCAGGATCCAGCCGCCCTGAGCTGGCGGGAGCTGCTGCAGCTCGCCGAGCGCGCCATGGGGCTCGTCGACACCGTCACGAGTCTGCGCACCGCCTACCTTCCGGGCGCGGGACGGGCGCTCGTGGTACTGAGGATCGAACTCACGCGTCTCGGGGCCCGGCGGCTGATGGATGGGCTCATCGCGGGCGCTCCCACCCATACGCAGGCGGGCAACGACGGGCTGGAGCGGCTCGCCGCTCTGGTGCGCGCCGATCCGGCGCTCGCGGACGTGCTGCGCGAGCCGGATGCCGCGGTGGCGCTCGGTCGCGTTCGCACCGAGCCGGCGTGCGCCGCGTTCGCCGCCGAATTCGACGCGTACCTCGCCGAGTTCGGGTATCGCGAGACGGCGTCGCCCGTGCTCATCTCTCCGCCGACCTGGGCCGACCGGCCCGAGATCGTCATCGGCCTCATCAGCGCGCTCGCCGCCCACGAGCGCGACGGAGAGCCGGATGTCGCGACGGCGGCACGCGCGGAGCTCGAGGCGCTGCCCGCCCTGCGCGACCCGCGGCGACGCGACCGGGTGCTGCGGCACGTGGACGCGGCACGGGCTGCGGTCGCGTTCCGCGAGGACTCGCACACCGCGTTCACGCGGCTCGCACCCGCCCTGCGACGCGCGCTGATCGAGCTCGGCTCCCGGCTCGTCGCCCGCGGCGTCATCGCCGAGCCGTTCGACGTCTTCCATCTGCGGTTCGAGGAGCTGGCCGCCGTGCCCGACATCGAGACCGCCCCGCCGGGGCAGCTCGAGGCCCTTGCGCGGCTGGTGCGGGTGCGCGCGGCCGCCCGCGAGCGGCTGGCCGCGGTGCCCATGATCAACCACGCCGCGATCTTCCCGCGGCGCCGGGGCGCGGCATCCGACGCGCTCGTCAGCGGCACGCCCGCATGCGCCGGGCAGGCGACCGGAGCCGTGCGCGTGATCCGGGACTTCTCCGAGTTCGGCACGCTGCGCTCAGGCGAGATCCTCGTCTGCCCGTACACCAATCCGGCGTGGACGCCACTCTTCCAGCGTGCGGCCGCCGTGGTCGTGGACACCGGCGGCATCGGGTCGCACGCCGCGATCGTCGCGCGCGAGAACGGCATCCCCGCCGTCATGGGCACAGGCTCCGGCACGCGTGTCCTCGTCACCGGGCAGCGGGTGAGGGTCGACGGCACCGCCGGCATCGTGAGCACGGCGTGGGACTGAGTATCATGATCTGTGGAACTTGATCCCACCAGCTCGACGGCGAGAGGAATATCCGGCATGGAGCGCGACATCTTCGACGAGGACCACGAGGCTTTCCGCGAGGTCGTCCAGGAGTTCATCAAGCGGCACGTCACGAACGAGGCGATCGCCCGCTGGGACGCCGAGGGCGAGATCGACCGCGCCACCATGATGGCCGCCGGGGAGGCGGGACTCATCGGACTGTCCGTGCCGGAGGAGTTCGGCGGCGCCGGGATGCTGCAGGACTACCGCTTCCGCACCATCGTCAGCGAAGAGGTCATCCGCGCGGGAGCCGGATCGCTGGCAGGGGCGCTCGGCATCCAGGACGACCTCGCCGTGCCGTACCTGGTGCACATGGGCACCGACGAGCAGAAGGCGAAGTGGCTGCCGAAGATGGCCACCGGGGAGGTCATCGGTGCGCTCGCCATGACCGAGCCGGGCGCCGGCAGCGACCTGCGCGGCATCAAGACCACAGCCAAGAAGGTCGAGGGCGGGTACCTCGTCAACGGCGCGAAGACCTTCATCTCCAGCGGCAAGACCGCCGACATGCTGGTCACGTTCGTCAAGACCGGTGAGGGCGACCGGCCGGATGCCTTCAGCCTGCTGATCATCGAGAACGGCATGCCCGGGTTCGACCACGGCAAGAAGCTCAGCAAGATGGGCTTCCACGGCCACGACACCGCGGAGCTCTCGTTCGCCGACGTCTTCGTGCCCCGCGAGAACCTCATCGGCGGCACCGAGGGCAAGGGGTTCGTCCAGCTCATGATGAACCTGCCGCTCGAGCGCCTCTCGATCGGTGTCGCCGGGGCGGCGGCCGCACAGGCCGCACTGGAGTGGACGCTGGCGTACACGAAGGACCGCCAGGCGTTCGGCGAGCGGATCATCGACTTCCAGAACACCCGCTTCCAGCTCGCCGACGTCGCCGCGACCGTCGACGCCACGTGGGCGTACGTCGACAGGGCGCTGCTCGCGTACAAGGACGGCAAGCTCTCGGCCGAAGAGGCCGCGAAGGTGAAGTTCTGGGCCACCGAGCGCGAGTGGGAGGTCGTCGACACCTGCGTGCAGCTGCACGGCGGCTACGGCTACATCACCGAGTACCCGATCGCCCGCGCGTTCCTCGACGCCCGCGTGCACCGCATCTACGGCGGCACCAACGAGATCATGCGCGAGATCGTGGGTCGCCAGCTCGCGAAGTAGGCGACGCCGGTCCGGATGCTCCGGACTCCGAAGTCAGATGCGGCGCCGACGGCGGGCGAGGCGCACGTGCGGCATCTCCGGGGCGGGGATGCGCGTATCGTGCCCGGGCACGTCGCCGAAACGGGCATCCCGGGCCTCCCACGCCTCGCGGGCCTCGACGACTTCCTCGTGCGTGCGCCCGACGAAGTTCCACCACATGACGATGTCGTCCTCGAACGGCTCGCCGCCGAGCAGGAAGATCGTGGCATCCGTCTCGGCCTCCACCAGCACGCCGTCCCGGTGGATGCCCAGGTACAGCAGCTGGTCCGGGGCGACGCGGGTGCCGGCGACCGTCACGTCGCCGAAGACGCCGACCACGCCGTGCTCCCACTCCGGGCGCAGCGGCAGCAGCACCGCCTCGCCGGCGGGCAGGTTCAGCTCGGCTCCGACGATCGGCGTGTAGGCCGATGCGGGGGATGCCACCCCGGCGAACTCGCCGAGCACCACCGTCGCCGTGCCGCCGCCCGCGAAGTCGACGGTCGGCAGGGCGGTGTGCTGCTCGAATGCCGGCACGCCGTGCCGCCGCGACTCCGGCAGGGCCACCCACAGCTGCAGGGCGTCGAGCGGGATCGGGCCGTCTCCGGTCGAGTACTCGGAATGTGCGATGCCGTTTCCGGCGGTCATGAGGTTCAGCTGACCGCGGCTGATCAGCACGTCGTTGTCCAGGGTGTCGCGGTGGCGCACCTCCCCGACGAACGGCCAGGTCACCGTCTGCAGCCCGATGTGCGGGTGCGGGTCGACCCGCATCACGGTCTCCTGCGGGCCGAAGCGATCCAGGAAGCACCACGCCCCGATGAGCGGCAGGTCGCGCTGCGGCAGCGACCGGCGCACGTCCATCGCCCGCAGGCCGCCGAGCGGCACCTGCCGCGCCTCCATCAGCACGGTGCGCGGGCCGTCGCACTCGGCTGCGGACTCGACGGCGGCAGGCTCGGCGGTGACATCCAGACGGGTCATCCCGTCAGGCTACGCCGACGGCGTGCGCGCAGGGCTGGCAGACTCGAATGATGCCCGTCTCACTGCTGGATGCCGTCCCGCGCGGCGCCGACCCCGACGACGTCTACCTCGGCTTCGTCGCGTGGGCCGAAGACCAGGGCATCACGCTCTACCCGGCGCAGGACGAGGCGGTGATGGAGCTCGTCACCGGCGCGCACGTCATCCTCTCCACCCCCACCGGCACCGGGAAGTCGCTCGTCGCGATCGCCGCGCACGCGGCATCCCTCGCCCGCGGCGGCCGCACGTACTACACCGCCCCGATCAAGGCCCTCGTCAGCGAGAAGTTCTTCGCGCTCGTCGACATCTTCGGCGCCGAGAAGGTGGGCATGGTCACCGGCGACTCGTCGGTCAATGCGGATGCCCCGATCGTGTGCTGCACGGCGGAGATCCTCGCCAACCTCGCTCTGCGTCAGGGCGCCCAGGCGGATGTCGCGCAGGTGGTGATGGACGAGTTCCACTACTACGGCGATCCCGACCGCGGATGGGCCTGGCAGGTCCCGCTGCTGCTGCTGCCGCACACCCAATTCGTGCTGATGTCCGCGACCCTCGGTGACGTGTCCGCCATCGCGGACGACCTCACCCGCCGCACCGGGCTCGCCGTCGCGCGGATCACCGGCGTCGAGCGGCCGGTGCCGCTGCATTTCGAGTACGTGCGCACGCCGATCCATGAGACCGTCGAGGAGCTGCTGCACACGGGGCGGTCGCCGATCTACATCGTGCACTTCTCGCAGGCGGCGGCGATGGAGCGGGCGCAGGCGCTCTCCAGCATCCGGATCGTCGGCCGCGAGCAGCGGGACGCCATCGCCGACGCGATCGGCGGGTTCCGGTTCACGACCGCGTTCGGCCGCACCCTCTCGCGGTACGTGCGGGCGGGCATCGGGGTGCACCACGCCGGGATGCTGCCGCGCTACCGGCGCCTCGTCGAGACCCTCGCGCAGCGCGGCCTGCTGCGGGTGATCTGCGGCACCGACACCCTCGGCGTCGGCATCAACGTGCCGATCCGCACGGTGCTGCTCACCGCGCTCACCAAGTTCGACGGGCAGCGGATGCGACAGCTCACGGCCCGTGAGTTCCACCAGATCGCGGGCCGTGCGGGCCGGGCGGGCTTCGACACCGCGGGGGACGTCGTGGTGATGGCGCCCGAGCACGAGGTCGAGAACGCGGCCGCGATCGCGAAGGCGGGCGACGACCCGAAGAAGCTGAAGAAGCTCACCCGCAAGAAGGCGCCGCAGGGGTTCGTCAACTGGACCGAGACCTCGTACGAGCGGCTGATCGCGGCCGAGCCCGAGCCGCTGACTCCGCAGCTGCAGCTGACCGCGGCGATGCTCATCAATGTCATCGCGCGCGGCGGCGACGTGCTCGGCAACGTCCGGTCGCTGGTGTTCGACAACCACGAGCCGCAGGCGCGGCGGTACGAACTGGCACGGCGGGCGATCGCGATCTTCCGCACGCTGGTGGTCGCCGAGGTGGTCGTCTGGGACGGGGACGGCATCCGTCTCACCGTCGAGCTGCAACCCAACTTCGCCCTCAACCAGCCGCTGTCGCCGTTTGCGCTCGCCGCGATCGACCTGCTCGACCCGTCGGTGGAGACGCGGGAGCCCGGCGAACGCGCGCCCGGCTCCGCGGGCACCGGGCACTACGCCCTCGATGTCGTGAGCGTCATCGAAGCGACCCTCGACGACCCGCGCCCGGTGCTGTCGCAACAGGAGTTCCGCGCGCGCGGCGAGGCGGTGGCCGCGATGAAGCGCGATGGGCTCGACTACGACGAGCGCATGGAGGCGCTCGAGGAGATCACCTACCCGAAACCGCTCGACGAGCTGCTCACCCAGTCGTACGAGGTGTTCGCGTCGAGCCAGCCGTGGGTGCTCGACTTCGCGCTGCACCCGAAATCCGTGGTGCGCGACATGTTCGAGCAGGCGCTGTCGTTCGCCGAGCTCATCTCGCTGTACCAGCTCGCCCGCAGCGAGGGACTGGTGCTGCGGTACCTGTCCGATGCCTACCGGGCGATCCGCCAGACCGTGCCCGCCGACGCGCGCACGCCGGAACTCCTCGACGTGATCGAGTGGCTGGGCGAGATGGTGCGGCAGGTGGACTCGAGTCTCGTCGACGAGTGGGAGTCGCTCATCAACCCCGCGGTGGACCCGGATGCGCCCGTGGTCCCGCCGGCGCCGGCGTCGGTGCTCACCAATCGCCGCGCGTTCACCGTGCTGGTGCGCAACGAGTTGTTCCGCCGCGTGCAGCTGGCGGCGCTGCAGCGCGACGACGAGCTGGTCGAGCTCGATCCGGATGCCGGCTGGCCGGAGGCGCTGGATGCGTACTACGACGAGCACGACGAGATCCTCACCGGCGGGCCGGCCCGCTCGACCGCCCTGGTGCGGATCGACGAGTCGGGCGCGGCATCCGGCACCTGGCCGGTGGAGCAGACGATCGACGATCCGGCCGGTGACCACGACTGGCGCATCCGGGGCGTCGTGGACCTGGCGGCATCCGACGAGGCCGGCACCGCGGTGGTGCGGGTGACCGAGGTGGTGCGGCTGTAGTCGCGTGCGGCCGGTCAGGCCTCGGGCCAGTCGACCTTCAGGCCCGGCACGTCCGTTCCGCGCAGGTACTTCACGACGAACGGGCAGAGCGGTACGACGGTCTCGCCGCGGGATGCCACATCCGCCATCGCCCGCGCCACCAGCACCCGGCCGAGTCCGCGGCCGCCGAACGCCGGATCGATCACGGTGTGCGGGAACACCAGCCGGCCCCGCTCGTCGGGGTGGAACAGGGTGAATCCGGCCAGCCGGTCGTCCACGTGCACCTCGTACCGGCGCGCGGCTCGGGTGACGGTGATCTGCTCTTCAGCCATGCCACGAGCCTACGAGCAGGTCGGTTGTGGACACGGCCGATCCGTCCACAGGAAGGTGGCGGGAGGGGCGGCTGTCGGATGCCCCGGGTAGCGTGGTCGGGGTGAACGACACCGCCATCGCGACCCGGTTCTCGGATGCGTCCAGCTGCCTGCGAGAGGTGTTCGGATACGACGCCTTCCGCGGCGACCAGCAGGCCATCGTCGACCACGTGATCGCGGGCGGGGATGCCGTCGTGCTCATGCCGACCGGCGGCGGCAAGTCGATCACCTACCAGGTGCCGGCCCTCGTGCGTCCGGGCACCGGGCTCGTCGTCAGCCCCCTCATCGCGCTCATGCACGACCAGGTCGACGCGCTCATCGCCAACGGCGTGCGTGCGGCATACCTCAACTCGACGCAGCTGCCGCACGAACGGCAGGAGGTCGAGCGAGCGTATCTCGCCGGAGAACTCGACCTCGTCTACGTCGCCCCCGAGCGGCTCAACCTCGCCCAGACCAAACAGCTGCTGCAGCGCGGCCGGCTGAGCGTCATCGCGATCGACGAGGCCCACTGCGTGTCGCAGTGGGGCCACGACTTCCGCCCCGACTACCTGCAGCTGGGCGCGCTCGCCGACGACTTCCCGGGTGTCCCGCGGATGGCGCTCACGGCGACCGCGACCGAGGCCACGCACCGCGAGATCGCCGAGCGCCTGAACCTGCCGGACGCGCGGCACTTCGTCGCGAGCTTCGACCGGCCGAACATCCAGTACCGCATCGAGCCCAAGACCGACCCGCGCCGGCAACTGGTGTCGTTCATCCGCTCGATGCCCGAGGGCGCCACCGGCATCGTCTACGGCCTCAGCCGCAAGACGGTCGAGCAGACCGCGGAGTACCTGTGCGGCCAGGGCGTCGACGCGCTGCCCTACCACGCGGGTCTGCCCGCCGACGTGCGCGCCGCCAACCAGTCCCGGTTCCTGCGGGAGGACGGCGTGGTGATGGTCGCCACGATCGCCTTCGGCATGGGCATCGACAAGCCCGACGTGCGGTTCGTCGCGCACATCGACCTGCCGAAGTCGGTCGAGGGGTACTACCAGGAGACCGGCCGCGCCGGCCGCGACGGCGAGGCGTCCATCGCCTGGATGGCGTACGGGCTCGGCGACGTCGTGCAGCAGCGCCGGTTCATCGACGCCGGCGAGGGCGACCGCGCGTTCAAGCAGCGTCAGCAGCAGCACCTCGACGCCATGCTCGCGCTCTGCGAGACCGTCGCGTGCCGCCGGCAGAACCTGCTCGGGTACTTCGGCGAGGCCTCCGGCGCATGCGGCAACTGCGACACCTGCCTCACGCCGCCCGAGACGTGGGACGGGCTGGTGCCGGCGCAGAAGCTGCTGTCCACCATCGTTCGCCTGCAGCGCGAACGGGGGCAGTCGTTCGGGGCCGGGCATCTCATCGACATCCTGCGTGGCAGCGACACGCAGCGCATGCGCCAGCAGGGGCACGACAAGCTCGCGACGTTCGGGATCGGCGGGGACCTCGGCGAGCAGGACTGGCGCAGCGTGGTGCGGCAGCTGCTGGCCCGCGGCCTGCTCGTGTCGCAGGGCGAGTACGGCGTGCTCGGACTCAGCGAGACGAGCGGCGGGGTGCTGCGCGGCGAGACGGCGGTGCCGCTGCGCCGCGACGTGCTCGGGCGCGGCGGGGGCGTGGGCCGCGTGCGCAAGTCGAGCGTCGCCGAGCAGGTGGCCGAGGGCGACCGCGCGCTGTTCGAGGCGCTGCGCGCCTGGCGGGGCGAACGGGCGCGGGAGCAGGGGGTGCCCGCGTACGTGGTGTTCAACGACGCCACGCTCCGCGCGCTCGCGCAGCTGCGCCCGGCCGGCGCCGCCGACCTCGACGGCATCAGCGGCATCGGTGCGAAGAAGCGCGAGTCCTACGGGGATGCCGTGCTCGCGGTGATCCGAGAGGCTGAGGCGGCCTCTCCCTAGAAAACCGAGCGGCGTTCGGTTTATCATGGGGTCATGAGCAACGACGCCGCACGCCCCTGGCTGAACCCCGATCTCCCCACCTCCGAGCGCGTCGAGCTGCTGCTCGGCGAGATGACCCTCGAAGAGAAGGCGGGTCTGTTCTTCCACACCATGATCGCCATGGGCGAGGGCGGCGAGCTCTCCGAGGGCAGCGAGGCGTTCGGCATCCCGTCGAACCGGCACCACGTCGTCGACCTGCACATGTCGCACTTCAACCTGCTCGGCGCCGCGCCCACCGCCGGGGAGATCGCCGGCTGGTACAACAAGCTGCAGGAGCTCGCGACCTCCACCCGGCTCGGCATCCCGGTGACCATCTCCACCGACCCGCGGCACTCCTTCAGCGAGAATCCGGGCGCCTCGATCCTCTCCGGCCCCTTCTCGCAGTGGCCGGAGCCGCTCGGCCTCGCCGCCACGCGGGACGCCGGGCTCGTCGAGCGCTTCGGCGACATCGCCCGCCAGGAGTACACCGCCGTCGGCATCCGCGTCGCCCTGCACCCGCAGGTCGACCTCGCGACCGAGTCGCGGTGGGCCCGCCAGCTGCAGACGTTCGGTGAGGACGCGGAGCTCTCCGGCGAACTCGGCTCGGCGTACGTGCGCGGGTTCCAGGGGGCGTCGTTCGGGGCGGGTTCCGTGTCGACCATGACGAAGCACTTCCCCGGCGGTGGCCCGCAGAAGGACGGCGAGGACCCGCACTTCGACTACGGCCGCGAGCAGGTGTACCCCGGTGACAATTTCGAGCACCACCTCAAGCCCTTCGAGGCGGTCTTCGCCGCCGGCGGTCGCCAGATCATGCCGTACTACGGGATGCCGGTGGGCACCGAGTACGAAGAGGTCGGCTTCGGCTTCAACAAGGGCGTGCTCACCGGGCTGCTGCGCGAGCGCTTCGGATTCGACGGCATCGTGTGCACCGACTGGGGCCTGGTCACCGACCAGCCGATCATGGGCACGGACTTCTCCGCCCGCGCGTGGGGCGTCGAGCACCTGACCCCGGCCGAGCGCATGGTGAAGATCCTGGATGCCGGCGCCGACCAGTTCGGCGGCGAGCAGGAGCCGCAGATGCTGATCGACCTGGTGCGCTCCGGTGCGGTCACCGAGGAGCGGCTGGATGCCTCGGCCCGGCGCCTGCTGCGCGAGAAGTTCGAGCTGGGCCTGTTCGAGGACCCGTACGTGGATGCCGCGGCCGCCGACGCGCTCGTCGGCTCGGCGGAGTTCCGGGCCGCGGGCTTCGCCGCCCAGCAGGCATCCGTCACGGTGCTGTCCAACCACGGCGCGCTCCCCTTCGCCCGGGGCGCGAAGCTCTACGTCGAGGGGATCGCCGCGGATGCCGCCGCCGCGTACGGCGAGGTCGTCGCCTCGCCCGCCGAGGCGGATGTCGCGATCCTGCGGATCCAGGCGCCCTACGAGCAGCGCTCCTCGATGTTCGAGAACTTCTTCCACGCCGGCTCGCTCGACTTCGACGCCGCCACGATCGCGCACATCGCCGACGTCGCGGCCGTGGTGCCGACGGTCGTCGACGTGTTCCTGGACCGCCCGGCGATCCTGGAGCCGGTGGTCACGGTGGCGAACGCGGTCGTCGCGAACTGGGGGTCGAGCGCGCAGGCCCTGCTGGACGTGCTGTCCGGCACCGTGCCCGCGACCGGCAGGCTGCCGTTCGACGTGCCGCGCTCGATGGCTGCGGTCGAGGCATCCCGCCCCGACGTTCCCTTCGACACCGAGGATCCGCTCTTCCGCTTCGGCCACGGCCTGTCCCTGTAGTCGCCCGCCCGGCGGCCCACCGCCGGCCGCCCCACCGCCGGCCGCGACACCGCCGGCCGCGACACCGCCAGGCGCGAACCCTCACCGAGATACGCGAACCCTCACCGGATCATGCCCTCCGGCCTTGTTCCGGTGAGGGTTCGCGACTTCGGGTGAGGGTTCGCGGCGCGGGGTGCATCGGGGCGCCGGGACTGGGGCGCGCTACGCGCGGGCGGCGAGCACGGCGTCCCAGAGGGCATCGGCGACCGCGCGCTTCGATCCCGCCGCCTCGGCGACGACCTCGTCACGGGCGTCGATGATCAGCAGGGCGTTGTCGGGCTGCTCGAACCCGTGGCCCTCGTTGACGTCGTTCACCGCGAGCAGGTCGACGCCCTTGCGGCGGCGCTTGCGGATGCCGCGCTCGCGCAGGTCGTCGGCATCCTCCGCGGTCTCGGCCGCGAAGCCGACGATCGTCTGGCCGTCGCGGCGGTCGCGCACGAGACCCGCGACGATGTCGTCGTTCTCGACGAGCTCGATCGCGGAGAGGCGGCCGTCCTCCTTGGTGAGCTTGCGCTCGGCCGCGGATGCCGGCCGGTAGTCCGCGACCGCTGCGGCCATCACGACGACGTCCGCCGCGGCGGCGGCATCCCGCACCGCGGAGCCCAGCTCCGCGGCCGTGCCCACCGGCACCACGGCGATCCGCGGGTGCGCGGCATCCGCCCGGATCGCCTGTTCGATGTGCGCTGCGATGAGCGTGACCTCGGCGCCGCGATCGGCGGCCGTGCGGGCGAGGGCCACGCCCTGCCTGCCGCTCGAGCGGTTGCCGAGGAAGCGCACCGGGTCGATCGGCTCGCGCGTGCCGCCCGCCGTGACAGCGATGCGCAGCCCGGCGAGGTCGGCCGGCCGGACGACTCCGAACGCGAACGCGAGGATGTCGTCGGGCTCGGTCATCCGCCCCGGACCGCTGTCGGACCCGGTGAGCTGCCCGCTCTCCGGGCCGACGAGGTGCACGCCGCGGGCGCGCAGGGTCGCGAGGTTCGCCTGGGTCGAGGGATGCAGCCACATCTCGGTGTGCATCGCCGGTGCGACGACGACGGGGGCGGAGGTCGCGAGCAGCGTGGTGCCGAGCAGATCGTCGGCGATCCCGGCCGCCATGCGGGCCAGGGTGTTGGCGGTCGCGGGCGCGACGATGACGAGGTCTGCGGCCTGGCCGAGCGCGACGTGCCGCACCGTGTCGACCCCCTCGTGCACGGATGTCGTCACCGGATGCCGGCTGATC
>NZ_DATEJS010000059.1:0-5541 GCF_035277845.1 Microbacterium sp. | reverse complement strand
GGCGCAGCTCGCGCGCCACGTCGGCCCGAACGGGATCGTGCACACCGGACGCATCCAGCACGGCGCGATCCAGGATCTCCCCGGCGACCCGGAGATCCTCGACCTGCTGACCGGGCCGGAAGACCGGCGCCGCGACCTGCTAGTGCGCGCGGGCAGGCAGCAGCGGCTGCCGATCGGACAGGCGACGTTCGCGGTGCCGGTGCAGCCGCGCGCCATGCGCGACTTCCTCGTGTTCGAGGCGCACATCGCCGGGATGAAGAAGAACGAGCCGGGCGACGGCACCGTGCCTCCGCAGTGGTACGAGGCCCCCGCGTTCCTCTTCATGAACCCGTGGTCGGTGCTGCCCACCGGCGCGGACGTCCCGATGCCGCCGGGCACGCAGAGGCTCGACTTCGAGCTCGAGGTGGCGATGGTCGTCAAGCGCACCGTGCGCGACGTGCCGCTCGAGGAAGCGCACGAGCACATCGCCGGGTTCGCGATCCTCAACGACTGGAGCGCCCGCGACATCCAGGCGGGCGAGATGCGGATCGGACTCGGCCCGTCCAAGGGCAAGGACTTCGCGACCACGCTCGGCCCCTGGATCACCACCCCGGATGAGCTGGAGCAGTACCGCGAGGGCGATCGCTATGCACTCGACATGTCGGTCGCGGTGAACGGCGAGGTCGTCGGCACTGACAACCTGCGCCGCATGTCGTGGTCGTTCGAGGAGATGCTCGTGCACGCATCGCGGGATGCCTGGGTGGGTGCAGGCGACGTGCTCGCCACCGGCACCGCCTCCCAGGGTGCCCTGTCCGAGCGCTGGGCGCGCGCAGGGGGCGAGCTCGTCGTCCCGCCGCTGCAGGTGGGCGACGTCGTGACGATGACCGTGCAAGGTCTCGGCACGATCGAGAACCGGATCGTCGAGACCGTGAGCCCGGGTCATCGGGCGCCCCGCGCCCGGCGCACCTACGGTGCCGACCGCCTGTGACGCCGGCGCCCGCGCGTGAGCGGCCCCGTATGCTGACGGGGACAGCGAAGGGGCCTCGGGTGAACGATCTGCGGGACGTCGACATCAACCTGCTGCTGGTACTGGACGCCGTGCTCAGCGAGCGCAACCTCACCCGGGCGGCGGAGCTGCTCGGCACCACGCAGCCGACCGTCAGCGGCGCGGTCGCGAAGCTGCGGACGCTTCTCGACGACCCGCTGCTGGTGCGCACCGGCCGCGTGTCCGAGCTGACACCGAAGGCGCTCGCGCTGCAGCCGGTCGTCGCTGCGGCGATGGCCCAGATCGACCGGACCCTCAACCTGCGTCCGCAGTTCGACCCCGCCACGAGCGACCGGCGCTTCCGGCTCTCGGCATCCGATTACGCCCTGTCGGTCATGACCGCGCCGCTGCTCGACGTGCTCGAGCAGGAGGCGCCGCACACGTCGATCGAGTTCAGCCCGCTCTACGAGGTCGGGCCGATCGACCTGCTGCGCGACGACGTCGTCGTGGTGGGCACGACGTCCGGCGTGCCCGGCAAGCACCAAGCGCTGTTCTCGGACTCGATGGTGTGCGTGGTGCGGCGCGATCACCCGCGACTCGTCGACGGACGCCTGTCGATGGAGGACCTCGCCACCCTCCCGTACGTGCGGGTGTCGCTCGCGAACGGCGTGTCCCTCTACGCGGACGACGTGCTCGCGGCCTCCGGCATCAGCCCGCGCGTGCGCCGCACCGTGCCAGGCTTCCTCCCCGTGCCGTTCACGGTCTCGGGCACCGACATGTTCGGCTTCGCGCCCGCCCGGATCGCGGAGCTCTACGCCGACCGGCTGGACCTCGCGATCGCGCGCATCCCGGTGCCCCTGCCGGTGCTCGTGGAGTCCGCGTACTGGCATCCCTCACGCAACGACGACCCGGCCCTGCGGTGGCTGATCGCGACGCTCATCCGCGTCGCCGAGAAGGTCGAGTTCGCCGACGAGGATGCCGGAGGCCGCTGACCCGCCGACCCCGGCACAGCCCGGGCCGCTGCGCCGGGTGGCCGGTCAGGCCTTCCAGACCGTCTTGAGGTTGCAGAACTCGCGGATGCCGGCGGCGGCGAGTTCGCGGCCCACGCCGGAGTTCTTCACCCCGCCGAACGGCAGTTCGGGGAACGACACGGTCATGCCGTTGACGAACACGGCGCCGGCGTCGAGGTTGTCCGCGAACCACTCCTCCTCGTCGGGGTCCGTCGTCCAGACCGCGGAGCTGAGCCCGAAGGTGGTGCCGTTCGCGATCGCGAGGGCCTCCTCCCGGTCCGCGACCCGGTACACCGTCGCGACGGGGCCGAACGCCTCCTCGGTGTGCAGGCGCATCTCGGGGGTCATCCCGGTCAGCACGGTCGGCTCGTAGAACCAGCCGTCCCGATCGGGCACCGTGCCTCCCGCCAGCACCGTGGCGCCCTTCGCGACGGCATCCGCCACCTGCTGCTCCAGCTCGTCGCGGCCGGACTCGGTCGCGAGCGGTCCGACCTCGGTGGACTCGTCGAGCGGATCGCCGACCTTCAGCGCGGCGACGCGCTCGGCGAAGAGCCGGGTGAACTCGTCGTAGACGTCGGCGTGCACGATGAAGCGCTTCCCCGCGATGCAGGACTGCCCGTTGTTCTGGTTGCGCGCCGTGACCGCGATCCCGACGGCCCGCTCGACGTCGGCGCTGGGCATCACGACGAACGGGTCGGAACCGCCGAGCTCCAGCACCACGTGCTTCACCTCGGACCCGGCGATCGACGCGAGCGAGCGTCCCGCCGGCTCGGATCCGGTGAGGGTCGCCGCTTTGACCCGCGGATCGCGCAGCACGCGCTCCACGCCGGAAGCCGGGATCAGCAGCGTCTGGAACGCCCCCACCGGGAAGCCGGCACGGGCGAACAGCGTGTCGAGGTAGAGGGCGGACTGCGGCACGTTCGATGCGTGCTTGAGCAGGCCGACGTTGCCGGCCATCAGTGCGGGGGCGGCGAAGCGCAGCACCTGCCAGAGCGGGTAGTTCCACGGCATGACCGCGAGCACGATGCCGATGGGCGCGTACCGGGTGCCGGCACGCGACGCATTCACCGCCGCCGGGTCGGCGAGGGTCTCCGGGGCGAGGAACCCTTCGGCGTGCTCGGCGTAGAACCGCATGCCCTTGGCGCATTTGAGCACCTCGGCGCGGGCGGCGGCGATCGGCCGGCCCATCTCGATCGTGATGAGGCGGGCGCACTCGTCGACGTCGGCCTCGAGCAGATCGGCGGCACGGCGCATCCACTCGCCGCGCTGGGCGAACGTGGTGTCGCGCAGTTCACCGAATGCGGCGTCGGCGCGCGCGATGCGCTCGTCGACCTCGGCGTCCGTGTGCGGGTCGAAGGTGCGCTCCACCTGGCCGGTGAAGGGATTCAGGGTGGCGATGGGCATGGCGAAGCTCCTGATCGGATCGGGCTGTGGATCGAGCCTAGGACCGTCCCGGACGCCTCGGGGCCGCCGTGCGCGGATGGGAGGCATCCGTGCACGGCGAGACAGCCCGCCGGCATCCTCTCTCAGTCGACGCCCCGGATCGGCAGGATGAGGGCCGCGCCGAGCAGGCCCGCCACCGCACCGGTGAAGAACAGCGCCGGGAAGTTCTGCGGATGCGCCGCTGAGGCCCCGATCGCGAGCAGCACGGGCGCCACGGCCGGCACGATCGACGCCGGGAGGGAGCTGGCGAGCCCCATGATGCCCATGTCCTTCGCGATGTTGTGCCGATCCGGCAGGATCTCGCTGACGAGCGCCAGGTCGACTGCCATGTATACGCCCTGCCCGAGGCCGATGATCGCCATCGCGACGAGGAATGCGGGGTACGTGGTCGCGAACGTCACGACCACCAGTCCGACCGCGAACACGACCGCCGCGACCACCACGAAGGGCTTGCGCCGGCCGATCCGGTCGGACAGCTTCCCGGCGATCGGAGCGAACACGAGCGCCATGACCGTGAGCACCAGCGTCGAGAGGAACACCGCGTTCGCGACGCTCTGCAGCGTGAAGTGCAGGGCCAGGATCAGGTAGAACGCCTGGTAGGCCTGCACTGCGGCGATGCCGAAGAAGATGAGCAGGCGGCTCCACCACGCCCACCCGAACGAGGGGTGCGCGACGGGGTCGACCCAGAACGTGCCGAAGAACTCGCGCGGGCGGAACGGCGGCACGTCGGCCTTCGCGATGGCGCGTTCGGGCAGGCGCACGGCGAGCAGCAGTGCGGAGAGCACGCCGACGGCAGCGGGGATGAGGAACTGCGCGAGCAGTGAACCGGACACGAGCTGGGCGAGGAACAGGCCGACGACGGCGCCGACCGGCAGGCTGAGCCCGACGAGGGCGGATGCCGGGCCGCGGCGATTCGGCGCGTACTGGTCGGCGAGGGTCGCGGTGCAGGCGACCGTCACCGCGGCGGTGCCGAGCCACGTGAACGCGTTTCCGAGGATCAGCAGTCCTGTGCCGGGTGCGGCGTAGCTGACCGGCGCGCCGATCGCGAACAGCACCGCCCCCAGCACCAGCAGCGGGCGCCGCCGGCCGGTGCGCCACGTGATCCGGTCGCTGAGCCGGCCGAGAACGGGGGCCGAGACGAGCGCGACGACCGCCCCGACCGCGACCACGACCGAAAGGATCGTCGTCGCGGTGCGGTGGTCGAGCGCTTCCGCCTTGAGGGACAGCGTGAGCACCGCAGGGACCAGCTGTGCCATGCCGGCGCCGATCGCGGCGAATCCGAGGAAGAACAGCAGTCCGCGGCGCGGGTTCGGCCAGTCCTGGATCGGGAGGTCGACGTCGTCGGTCGTCGAGGTGCGGGATGGGTTCATGAGGCGTCCTTGCCGTCGTCCCGGTCGTCGGGCGGCCGGAGTCAGGAGATGTCTATCAGCGGGCATCCGGCGCGGAACACCGCAGGACGGCGATGGGACCCATCGCCCGAGGCGATGCGGGTGCGAGGCTCAGGCCGACTCCGGATGCTGCGCGGCATCCGCGTCGGCGAGCAGCGCAGCGAGGGATGCCGGAGACGTCGCCAGGTCGAGGGCGAGCTCCTTGGCCCCGAGCGCGGGTGCGTCCCGGCCGAGGGCGCTCCAGGCGATCGTCAGCGAACCGGTCAGCGACGGACTCACCGAGGAGTAGATCGCGTGCCGCACGCGCGCGAGCACGTCGCCGTTCGGGTCCCCGTCGAGGGACGACAGCACCACCGCCGAGGGGTTCAGCAGCCGGAGGTCCTGCCCGATCGTCTCGCCGAGTCGTTCGGACAGCAGGTGGCGCGACGCCGCGTCGCCGCCCCCGCCCGCGACCGCCGGCCCGCCTGCGTCGATCAGCCCCGCGATCCCGCCCGCGCCGCGCAGGATACTGCCGTCCACGACGATGCCGCGCTCCACGCGCCCCTCCGAGACGTAGGCGAAGTAGAGCATCGCCTGGTCGGCGTAGCGGCGACGGTACTCGCCGAAGGCGGCGAGATGGACGGTGCGCTCCACCCGCATCCGCTCCGTCTCCCCCGTGCCTGCGTCGAGGACGTCGTTGCATGCGACGACCGTCGCCAGCGCCTCCCGGCCGTGCGACGCCGCCGACAGCGCGACC
>NZ_DATEJS010000058.1:0-18485 GCF_035277845.1 Microbacterium sp. | reverse complement strand
ACCGGCGTCGCGCCCGCTCTCGGCAGCGGTCTGCGCCTGCGCGGTGTGACCGCCGAGTGGCCGCGCAGCGACGACGACTCCGCGCGCGGCACGCTCGCCGCCGTCGACCTCGAGGTCGCCCCCGGCGAGCGCGTGCTCGTGACGGGGCCGAGCGGCGTGGGCAAGACGACCCTCGCCCATGTGCTGGTGCGGCTGCTCGATCACGGCGGCAGCTACCGGATCGGCGATCGGGACGCGCACGAGCTCTCCCCCGACGACGTGCGCCTGACGATCGGACTCGTCGAGCAGCACCCGTTCCTGTTCGACGAGACGCTGCGTCAGAATCTGCTGTTCGCCCGCGACACCGCCGACGACGCCGCGCTCTGGAGTGTGCTCGCCCGGGTGGGGCTCGCGGACTGGGCACGCTCCCGCGGCGGGCTCGACATCGCCCTCGGCGAGCGCGGCGCCCTCGTCTCCGGCGGTCAGGGGCAGCGGATCTCGCTGGCACGGGCTCTGCTGCGCGACTTCCCCGTGCTGGTGCTCGACGAACCGACCGCGGGCGTGGATCCGGCGACATCCGACGCTCTGCTGCGCGATCTGCTGGATGCCGCGGCCGGCCGCACGGTCGTGCTCATCTCGCACGTCGAGATCCCTGGTGACCTCGTCGACCGCGAGGTGCGGATCACCGGCTGACCGGTATCAGAGCGTCCGGCCGTACGAGAACGCGCCCGGGGGTGCGGGCAGGGGTGCGAACCCGAGCCGGGTGTAGAAGGCCTGAGCCGACGTGTTGCGCGGGTCGACGCCCAGCTGCACGCCGGGGACGGATGCCTCGCGCAGCCGGTCGAGCACGGTGTCGATGAGCCGTCTGCCGATGCCTCGACCCTGCAGCTCCGGCAGCAGGTCGATGTGCAGGTGCGCCGGGTACGCCGCAGCCACCTGGGCCTCCTCCGTCGTCACCGGCTCGGTGCCGCGGCGCCACGCGTCCCGCAGGATCCCCGCCTCGCGGGTGCGGTCGGCGCGGGCCGGCAGGGGCCAGCGCTCGTGGAACCGCGGCCACCACCGGTCGCGGAACCACGCGTCGAAACCGGCGGTGTCGGGTGCGGCGACCACGTAGCCGCGCACGACCGCCGAATCGTCCTCGGCGACGAAGGCGAAGTCCGGGTGCAGCGCGACATACGGGAGCGCGAAGACCGCCGCCCACAGGTCGTCGTCGCTCAGGATGCCGGCGGCATCCGCTCCGGCGTCCGCCGTGCGCAGGCAGACCTCCGCGATCGCGAGCTCGTCACCGGGTCGAAACGATCGGATGGCGGTCATCCGGCCAGCCTAACCCGGCGCCCGGAGCGGCCCCGCGGCGCTCAGCAGCGCTGCAGCAGCGCGGCGGCGGCGTCGATCGTGTCGGTGCCGCCGGCGAGGGTCACGAGGTTCGTCCCGTGCGCGAGCAGGAATCCACCCATCGTCGAGGGGATGCACGTGCGTGCCGTCATGAGCACCGGCGCACCCAGGGTGCCCGCCAGCGCGGCGGCCGCCGGACCGTCGCCGTAACCGCTCGTGGAGGCCGCGACCGCCTGGGGTGCGGTGCCCGTGAAGCTCGCCGACACCATGGCCGCGTTCGTGTAGTACAGGTTCGACCCGGAGTAGCGCGTGACGGCGATGCCGGCCTTCGTGATGCCCGAGACCAGTCCGCTCGACACGGCGGAGGTCCCGCCGAGCACGATGACCCGGGTGGTGTGCAGGGCCTTCAGCCGCGTGAGGAGCGCTGTGGGTGCAGTGGTCGCGGTGCCGTTCACGACGATGAGCGGCGCCTTCTTCGCACCGGCGACGGCGGCACCGCCGATCGCGTCCGGGTACGCCAGGCCGGTCGCCAGGTAGACGGTGGGCGCCGAGCCGAACTTCGCCGCGACGGACAGCGACCGGACGAACCGGTCGGTGCCGTCGATCCGCGTGACGGTCGCCTTCGGCAGCAGTGCCTTGACCCGCGCAGGCGTGCCGGAGTCCAGCGTGCTCGTCGTTCCCACGAGCACGACCGACGTCGGTGCGAGCCGCTTGAGTTCAGCGGCGATGCTCGAGGGCATCGAGGCCGCCGGCACGAGCAGGAACCCCGCTCCGCGGGCGGCGGCGAGGGCGGCGACCGACAGCGAGTCCTGCTGCGCCGTGCCCCCGACGAGGTACACGGTCGACACCGGGCCGGCGTGGGCGGCCCGTGAGGCGGCGTTCGCGCGCTGATAGACGTTGATCCCGGCCAGGCGCGCGGTCGGGATGCCGGTGACCGCCGCCGTGACGGCGGAGGTCTGCGTCACGGTGCGGTAGTACAGCCGCGATCCGGTCACCCGCACGCTGAGCGTCTGGCCGGCGTCGGCGTTCGTGACCTTGTAGGTGGAGGATGTCGCGCCGGTCACGGCCGTTCCGTTGCGCAGCCATTGATAGGCGAGCTTGGTGGGCGCGGGCGACCACGTCCCGGCGCGGGCCGTCAGGATCTGCCCTGCCGTGGGCGAGCCGGCGATCGTCGGAAGCGGCGTGGTGATGAACGCCTGCACCTGCGTGGAGCCGAACCAGTCGGTGAAGTAGTTGTAGAAGTTGCGGTTGCCGTACGAGGAGCAGGCATCGCCCGTGCCGTAGCCGGCGGCGAGCGCCGCCGCGTCCGGCACGTACGGCGTGTAGTAGTAGAGGTCGGCGGTCGCCTGATTCGCGATGGTCACCCACTGGTAGCCGCACGGCGACCCGGCGTCGAACGTGGTCTTGGGGCTGTACGCGATCTGCGAGGCGGCGCCGATCGGGTACCAGTCGAAATACTGCGACGTCCCCGGCGGGTTCGCGTACCGCTTCAGCTGCCAGCCCGCCGAGTACACCTGCGTGAAGAACCCGGCGCTGTTGCCGTTGCATCCCGTCGAGTCCGGGCAGTTCGCGCCCATCGCATAGTTGTAGTTCCAGGACGACGGATGGGTGCCGAGCACCAGGCCCTGCTCCTTCTGGAGCATCACCAGGAACACCTGCGGGTTGATGCCGCAGGACTGCGCCACCTTGAAGACGATCGCGGCCGCCGGCTCGCTCGCCGCCCCGGTGTAGCCGTTGCACATCTGCCCGGGTGCGATGGTGCGGGTGGGCGCGGTGTAGTCCTTGAGGCACGTGTAGCCGGTCTGGCATCCGGCTTCCTTGGACACCAGGAACGCCTGGATCTGCGCCTGCGTCATCGACGCCTTGTTGAAGAAGACGCCGTCGCTGATGATGTTGCCGGGGTCGAACTTCGACAGGTCGGCCGCCTGCGCCGGAGCGGCGAACACCGGAGTGACGAGCCCCGCGACCACGGCGACCGTCGCCAGCAGCGCGGCGAGGAGCGGCCGGATCCGCGTGAGGCGGTGCGCACCTCTCGGGGACGAGGAGCTCATCGCATAAGGGTGACACATCCGGGACCTGGATGCCACCTATCTCCGGCACGGAATCGCGGAACCCTGCCGCCGGCGTTTATCACGGCTCGATCTCGGTTTCGCGGAAAGGTATCGCAACCG
Source organism: Microbacterium sp. (assembly GCF_035277845.1). Lineage (GTDB taxonomy): Bacteria > Actinomycetota > Actinomycetes > Actinomycetales > Microbacteriaceae > Microbacterium. The sequence continues at coordinate 15,003 of NZ_DATEJS010000058.1, read as the reverse complement.
GTTGCGTTAGCCGAGATCCCCGGAGTAGCGTCGGCGGACGTCAACGAAGATGGTCGTCCATCTCAGTGAGGAGAGACACAGTGAAGAAGGTCATCATCACCGCGATCGGAGGTCTCGCACTGACTGCTCTCGCGCTCAGCGGGTGCTCCGGCAGCAGCAGTGGCGGTTCCGGAGGCGACAACGGCCGCGGTCCGATCACCTTTGTCCAGGGCAAGGACAACAGCAACATCATCGCCACGCTCGCCGCCCAGTGGAACGCCAAGCACCCCAACGAGAAGGTCACCGTCAAGCAGCAGTCGGACAAGGCCGACCAGCAGCACGACGACCTGGTGCAGCACTTCCAGGCCAAGAGCACCGACTACGACGTGGTCACCACGGACGTCATCTGGACGGCGGAGTTCGCCGCGAAGGGATGGCTCACCCCGCTCGAGGGCAGCCTGAAGCTCGACACCAGCAGCCTCCTGCCCGCGACCGTCAAGACGGCCACCTACCAGGGCAAGCTCTACGGAGGTCCGTACGCGTCCGACGGCGGCATCCTGTACTACCGCAGCGATCTGCTGAAGACGCCGCCGAAGACCTGGGATGAGCTGATGGCCGACTGCTCGATCGCGAAGAAGGCCCACATCAAGTGCTACGCGGGTCAGTTCGCACAGTACGAGGGTCTGACCGTGAACTTCGCCGAGAGCGTGAACGGCGCCGGCGGCGAGATCGTCAAGTCCGACGGCAAGACCCCCAACCTCGAGACGCCGCAGGCCCTGGCCGGCCTGAACCAGTTGGTCTCGGCGTTCAAGGACGGAAACATCCCGGCCGAGAACAAGACGTTCCAGGAGGAGCAGGGACGCCAGGCCTTCGAAGCCGGGCAGTACCTGTTCATGCGCAACTGGCCGTACGCGTACAGCCTCGCGAAGACCGACAGCACGTCCAAGGTCAAGAACACCGTCGCGATCGCTCCGCTGGTGACCAACTCCAGCCTCGGCGGTCACAACCTCGCCATCTCGGCCTACTCGAAGCACAAGGCCACCGCCCTGGACTTCATCAAGTTCATGGAGAGCCCCGAGGTGCAGAAGGAGATCGTGCTCAAGGCGTCGCTGTCGCCGGTCATCGCCTCCCTCTACACGGACCCGACGCTGGTGAAGGCCGCGCCGTACCTGCCCGTGCTGAAGGAGTCGATCCTGAAGGCGGTGCCGCGCCCGGTCACCCCGTTCTACCCGGCCGTCACCCAGGCGATCCAGGAGAACGCGTTCCAGGCGATCAGCGGATCGGTCACGCCTGATCAGGCCCTGAAGAACATGCAGGCCGCGATCACGTCGGCCGGATCGGGCAACTGATCCACCGAGCGGGTGCGGTCCGGTCACCGGACCGCACCCGCTCCCCCATATCCCCTCGGTCAGCATCCGTCTGCCAGGAAGAGGAGCCATGAGCAGTGTCGCGCAGGCGAAAGCCCCCTCCCGTCCCCCCACCGCCAAGCGAGGATCGCAGAAGGACGTCGAGCGCCGCTCGGCGATCTGGCTGATCATCCCGACGATCGCGATCCTCGCCGTCGTCATCGGCTATCCGATCGTCACGGCGGTCATCGAATCGTTCCAGAAAGACCCCGGGCTCGACCCCACCACGGGCATGTTCAGCCAGGGTGGCTTCGCCGGCTTCTCGAACTACACCCACTTCCTCGCGCAGCAGTGCGGCACCGTCACCTGCCCGCCCGGCACCAACGGAGCGGCGTTCTGGACCTCGGTCGGGAACACGTTCCTCTTCACGGTGTGCACCGTCGTGCTCGAGACCGTGCTCGGCGTGTGGATGGCGATCATCATGAACCGCTCCTTCCGCGGGCGCGCACTGGTGCGTGCCTCGGTGCTGGTGCCGTGGGCCATCCCCACCGCCGTCACCGCGAAGCTGATGCTGTTCATGTTCGCGACCTACGGCATCGTCAACGTCGTGCTGCAGCAGCAGATCCTGTGGCTGAGCGACCCCACGGCGGCGCGCATCGCGATCATCGTCTCCGACGTCTGGAAGACCACGCCGTTCATGGCCCTCCTGATCCTCGCCGGGCTGCAGATCATCCCGGACGAGATCTACGAAGCGGCCCGCGTGGACGGCGCCTCCACGGTGCAGCAGTTCTTCCGCATCACGATCCCGCTGATCAAGCCCGCCCTGATGGTGGCGGTCCTGTTCCGCACCCTCGACGCGCTGCGCATGTACGACCTGCCCGCCATCCTCACCGGCGGCGGACCGGGCATCTCCACCACGACGCTGTCGATGCTCGTGGTCAGTCAGATCAGGCAGGGCTTCAACGCCGCCGCCGCACTGTCCACGCTCACCTTCATCATCATCTTCCTGGTCGCGTTCGTCTTCGTCCGGTTCCTCGGGGCCAACGTCGTCGCAACCCAGTCCGGCACTAAGAAGGGCGAGGCCTGATGAGCACCGCAACCGAAGCCGTCGTCACTCAGGGACGGCGCCGCCGCGTCTCCACCGCCGAATACGAGAACGTGCGGTACAAGCGGCACGTCGGGGCGAGCCTGCGCACCGGCGTGCAGGCGGCGATCATCGTCGTGTGGTGCCTGCTGCCGTTCTACTGGATGATCGTGACCTCGTTCCGCCCGGTGGACCACACGTTCGACACGAACCTGCTGCCCATCCCGTTCACGTGGGACAACTACACGACCGCGTTCTCCACCGCCCTCGGCAACCACCTGCTGCGGGCCATCGGCAACAGCCTCATCGTCGGCGGGACGACCGTCGTCGTGTCGCTGCTCTTCGGCGTCACCGCGGCGTATGCGCTGGCCCGGCTGGAGTTCCGCGGCAAGTCCATGCTCGCGGGCATCATCCTCGGCGCATCGATGTTCCCGGCCGTCGCACTGCTGTCGCCGCTGTTCCAGCTGTTCACCAACATCGGCTGGACCGGCACGTACCAGGTGCTGATCATCCCGAGCATCTCGTTCGCCCTGCCGCTGACCGTCTACACGCTGACCTCGTTCCTGCGGGAGATGCCGTGGGATCTCGAAGAGGCCGCCCGCATCGACGGCTGCACGCGCCTGCGCGCGTTCTGGCAGGTCATCCTCCCGCTCGCCGCTCCCGCGGTGTTCACGACGGCGATCCTGGCCTTCATCGCGTCCTGGAACGAATACCTCATCGCGAGCGTGCTGTCGACGGATGCCACCCAGACCGTCACGGTCGCGATCGCCGGATTCACCGGATCCCAGCCGCACCAGGAGCCGTACACCGCGGTCATGGCGGCGGGCACCATCGTGACGCTGCCGCTCGTCATCCTCGTGCTGATCCTTCAGCGCAAGATCGTCGCGGGCCTCACGGCCGGCGGAGTCAAGGGCTGACATGGCATCGCGCGCGACCCGGTCGTCATCGCAGTCCGCCGCCGACCGACGGGACTTCCACCTCGGCGTCCTGATCTCCCTCGGCGCCTGCCTGCTGCTCATCACGCTCGTGTGCGAGCTCACCGGTCAGCCCGCCCTCATCTGGGCGGTGCTGACCGGCGCCGTGGCCGTGATCGTGGCGATCCTCTGGCGGCGCCGCAGCCGACGCTGAGGGTCCCATGATCTCGCTCGCCCAGATCGCGCAGGAGCTCGGTCTGTCCAAGTCGACGGTCTCTCGTGCGCTGCGCGGCATGCCGGGGGTGTCCGCAGCCACGATCGACTCGGTGCGGGAGGCGGCCGAGCGGTTCGGCTACGTGCCCTCGGTCGCAGCGGCGGGTCTTTCCACGGGCCGGAACGAGGCGGTCGGCGTGGTCGTGCCGTCCACGAATCGCTGGTTCTACACGTCGGTGCTGTCGGGCGTGGACCGGTCGCTCGCTGCATCGGGATACGACGTCGTGCTGTTCGATCTGCACCATTCGTCCGATGCCCGGCGCTCGTTCCACAAGAAGCTGCTGCGGCGGCGCGTGGACGGCCTCATCGTGTTGAGCACGGAGTTCAGCAGCGCCGAATACGCCCAGTTCGAGACGCTGGGGATGCCGCTGATCGCCGTGGGCGGCGCCGAGACCCGGATGCCGCGGATCGGCATCGACGACGTCGACGTCGCGCGCGCGGCGACACGGCACCTGCTGGATCTCGGCCACACCCGCATCGGGCTGGTCGGCGGTTCGGACGCCGACGGGCTGAACAAGGACGTGCCGCGCAAGCGCGCCGACGGCTGGATGCAGGAGCTGAGGGCCGCCGGGATCGAGGTGCGCCGGGACTGGATGCTCCCGGGGGGATTCCGCCTGCATCTGGCGAAGCGCTCCGTGGCCGAGCTGCTGCGCCGCGGTGACGACCGTCCGTCGGCGCTGCTGTGCCTGAGCGACGAGATGGCGATGGGGGTCATCCTCGCAATCCGCGAGGCCGGTCTGAGCGTTCCCGAGGACATGTCCGTCATCGGCATCGACGGCCACCCGTTCTCGGAGGCGTTCGGCCTCACCACGTGCGTGCAGGACGTCGAGGCCCAGGGTGTCATGGCCGCGGAGACGATCCTCGGACAGCTGAGCGGACAGCAGATGAGTTTCCCGGGCGCGAAGACCCCGTTCGAGCTGACGATCCGCGCCTCGACCGCCGCTCCCCCGAGCTAGCCGAGCGGCGCCGTCCGACACGACAGAAGGCTCCGGATGCCGAAGCATCCGGAGCCTTCTGCGCGGAAGTCGGAAGACTTACTTGAGGGTCACCGAAGCGCCGGCGGCCTCGAGGGCCTCCTTCGCCTTGTCGGCGGTCTCCTTGTTCGCGCCCTCGAGCACGGCCTTGGGGGCACCGTCGACGACGGCCTTGGCCTCGCCGAGGCCGAGCGAGGTGAGCTCGCGGACGACCTTGATGACCTGGATCTTCTTGTCGCCGGCAGCCTCGAGGATGACGTCGAAGGAGTCCTTCTCCTCGACCTCTTCGGCAGCACCCGCGCCACCGGCACCGGCGACGGCGACGGGAGCGGCAGCGGTGACCTCGAACTTCTCCTCGAAGGCCTTCACGAACTCGCTGAGCTCGACAAGGGTCAGACCAGCGAACTGGTCGAGCAGCTCGTCAGTGGTGAGCTTCGCCATGATGTATCTCCTAGATAGATGGGGGTTGTGTGAGGAAGACGCTTCCCGCTTACGCGGCCTCGGCGGTCTCCAGCTTTTCGCGAAGCGCGTCGATGGTGGCCGCAGCCTTGCCCATCGTCGCCTTCATCATGCCCGCGGCCTTCGCCAGCAGAACCTCGCGGCTCTCGAGCGAGGCGTACTTGTTGACCTCGTCGGCCGAGAGGGCGTTGCCCTCGAAGATGCCGGACTTGATCACGAGAAGCGGGTTGGCCTTGGCGAAGTCACGCAGAGCCTTGGCGGTGGCGACGAAGTCGCCGTGCACGAATGCGATGGCCGAAGGACCCTTGAGGTCGTCGTCCAGCGTCGTGATCCCCGCCTTGTTGGCGGCGATCTTGGTCAGCGTGTTCTTCACCACGGCGTACTCAGCGTCCTGACGGATGCTGTTGCGCAGCTGCTTGAGCTGGGCAACCGTCAGACCGCGGTACTCGGTCAGCAGGACGGCGTTCGAGTCCTCGAAATTCTTCGTGAGCTCGGCGACCGATGCATCCTTCTGCGCCATGGTCACTCCTTGGTGGGTACGACATCCGCCACGACGGTGGCGGATGAGCCTCGGATGCCGCGCGCCCGCACAAACAGAAAAGCTCCGGCGCAAGCGCACGGAGCTCGGAGATCTCTTGCGAGAGTCGATTCGTGTCACCTGCGCGGGCCCCTGCTGAGCAGAGCTTCGATCGATCACGCTTTCGCGTGACACGATGACCGGCGGTCTTCGGCTCCGGTCAGTCTACGGGATGCCGCAGTCCCGTCCAAATCGCGGGCGCTCCGGCTCGCTCCGCGTCCTCACTGTGCGGATGAGAGCACGCGGTCACCGCGCGTGTAGACGTTCATCGACTGGCCACGCAGGAACCCGATCAGGGTGAGGCCGGCATCCTCCGCCAGCTCGACGGCGAGCGACGACGGCGCCGACACCGCTGCGAGGATCGGGATGCCCGCCATCGTCGCCTTCTGCACGAGCTCGAAGCTCGCCCGACCGGACACCTGCAGCACGGTGCCGCCGAGCGGGAGCCGGCCTTGCTGCAGAGCCCACCCGACCACTTTGTCGACCGCGTTGTGGCGGCCGACGTCCTCGCGCAGCACGAGCAGCTCGCCCGTCGACGCGTCGAACAGGCCGGCGGCGTGCAGGCCCCCGGTCTTCTCGAAGACGTCCTGGTGGGCGCGCAGGGTGTCGGGCAGGGTCACCAGCGTCGACACGTCGACCGTCGTCGGGTCGGATGCCACGTCGTAGGCCGACACGGTGCGGACCGCTTCGATGGACGCCTTGCCGCACATGCCGCACGAGCTCGTCGTGTAGAAGTTGCGGTCGCGCTCCGGCATCGGCACCTCGGCGGCCAGGCCGACATCGAGCACGTTGTACGTGTTGTCCGTGCCCCCGGTGCCGGGCCCGCCGCAGTGGATCGCGGCGCGCAGGTGCTCGCTGCGCGAGATGATCCCCTCGCCGACGAGGAAGCCGGCGGCCAGTTCGACGTCGTGACCGGGGGTGCGCATGGTGACCGTGAACGGCTCGCTCGCCACGCGGATCTCGAGCGGTTCCTCGACCGCCAGCGTGTCGGCGCGTCGCCGCTCGTCGGCCCCGATCGTCAGCTTGGTGACGGGCCTTCGCACCGTGATCCTGCCCATGCATCGAGCGTACGCGGCTGGATAGTGTGGTCGGGTGGGCATGATCGGCGTCGCGGAGCACCGTCAGCGGATTCTCGGCGCGGTGCAGCCGCTCGGAACCGAGCGCATGCCGGCATCCGCGGCGCTCGGCCGCACGCTGCGGGAGCCCGCCGTCGCCCCCGGTGACGTGCCCGTGTTCGCGAACTCCGCCATGGACGGCTTCGCGGTGCGCTTCGACGACGTGCGCGACGCATCCGCAGTCCAGCCCGTGCGTCTGCGGGTCGTCGCGGACCTGCCCGCCGGCACGGACGCCGACCCGGCGCTCGGCCGGGGCGAGGCTGCGCGCATCATGACGGGTGCGCCGGTGCCGTCGGACGCCGACGCGGTCGTGCCGTTCGAGGACACCGTGGGCGGGCTGGACGATTCGCTCGTCGCGGCCGTCGTCACCACCGCGCCCCGCCGTCGCCACGTGCACGTCCGGCCGCGCGGCGAGGACGCCGCGCGCGGTGAGGAGATCATCGCGACCGGGACGCGGCTGGGCGCCCGTCAGCTGGCGGCGATCAGCGCCGCGGGCATCGCGGAGGTCACGGTCTCCCGGCGCCCGCGGGTGGTCGTGCTGTCCACGGGCGACGAACTCCTCGAGCCCGGGGCGACCGCCGGCCGCGGCCACGTGTACGAGTCGAACAGCCTGCTGGTGGCATCCCTCGTCGCCGAGGCGGACGCCGACGTCGTGCACGCGGCACGGGTGCTCGACGACCCGGCCGCACTGCGGCGGGAGCTCGAGGCCGCCGTGGACGCGGATGTCGTGATCACCACCGGCGGGATCAGCGCCGGTGCCTACGAGGTCGTCAAGCAGGCTGCGCCGATGGAGTTCGTGCGGGTCGGGATGCAGCCGGGCAAGCCGCAGGGCTTCGCCGCGGGCACTCCCCTGCTCTTCGGGCTTCCGGGCAACCCCGGCGGCACGGCGGTGTCGTTCGAGGTGTTCGTGCGCCCCGCTCTGCTGGCGCTGCAGGGGCGCACCGACCTCTTCCGCCGGGTCGTGCAGCTGCCCGTTGCGGTCGGCTGGACCTCCCGGGTCGGCCGGGAGGAGTACCGGTCGGTGCGTCTCGCCGACGACGGCGCGCACCCGCTGCCGGGCGGACCGATCGCCCTCGGACGCGCGGACGCCTACGCGGTGATCCCCGCCGCGACCGGCGAGGTGCACGCCGGCGACCTCGTGTCTGTGATGCTCGTGTCATGACGATCGCAGCGGTGATCCTGGCCGGCGGTCGCGGCTCGCGGCTCGGCGGCGTCGACAAGGCGCTCGTGCGGATCGACGGCACGACGCTCCTCGACCGCGCGATCGCGGCCGCACGGTCGGCGGGATGCACCTCGATCGCGGTCGCCGGTCCGGAGCACGACGCGGACGACGCACGGGACGTCACCCGGGTGCGCGAGGACCCGCCGTTCACGGGGCCCGCCGCCGCCCTCGTCGCGGCCCTCACCGGCCCGGATCCCGGCGCGGACTGGACCCTCGTGCTCGCGTGCGACCTGGTGCGCCCGGATCTCGCCGTGGCGCAGCTGCTGCGCGACCTGCCGCTGCTGCCGGGCGACACCGACGGCGTCTGCCTGGCGGACGATTCGGGCCGCCCGCAGTGGCTGACCGGGATCTACCGCACGCGGACGCTCCGCGAGGCGGCACCCGCCATTCCGGATGCCGGGCGCGACGCCGCCGTGCGCACGCTGATGCACGACCTCGCGATCGCCGCGGTGCGCGCCGCACCCGACGTCATCGCCGACATCGACACGTGGGACGACCTGCGCGAATGGGAAGGAACTATATGAGCGAGCACCTGCCTCCGGAGGCCCTCGACGAGTGGGCCGCCGCGCTGCGCGAGCACTTCCAGCTGGGACCGGACGACGTGCCGATCTCGCTGATCCTCGACCTCGCCGCCGACGTGGCGCGCGGCGTCGCCCGCCCGGCGGCGCCGTTCACCGCGTTCGTCGCCGGGCTGGTCGCGGGCCGCCAGGGCGGCAGCCCCGAGCAGATCGCCGAGGCTGTGGCATCCGTCTCGGAGCTCGCGCGCACCTGGCACGCGTGAGGCCCCCGGTCGTTGAGCGAGGCAGTGCCGGCGACCGAGACGAAACGCGCAGCCTCGGACGCTACCGCCGTTCGAGCCGGACGATGACCGATTTCGAGGTGGGTGTGCCGCTGATGTCGGCGACGGAGTCGAGCGGCACGAGCACGTTGGTCTCGGGGTAGTACGCGGCGGCGTTGCGGCGCGGGGTGCTGTACGGGATGAGCCGGAACCGTTCGGCGCGGCGTTCTTCGACGTGCCCGTCGGGGGCCGTCCATTCGCTGACGAGGTCGACGATGTCGTCGGGCTGGAACCCGAGCTCGGCGATGTCCTCGCTGTTGATGAGCACGACGCGGCGGCCGCCGTGGATGCCGCGGTAGCGGTCGTCCTTGCCGTAGATCGTGGTGTTGTACTGGTCGTGCGAGCGCAGGGTCTGCAGCAGCAGGCGGCCCTCGGGGATGCGCGGGTATTCGAGCGGGTTGACGGTGAACTGCGCCTTCCCGTCGGTGGTGTCGAACGCGCGGGCGTCGCGGGGGCCGTTGGGCAGCATCAGCGTGCGCCCCTTGTCGACCCGGCGTTCGAAGTCGTCGAAGCCGGGGATGACGTGCTCGATGTGGGTGCGGATGCCGGCGTAGTCGGCCTCCAGTCCCGCCCAGTCGGCCTGCGGGGCATCCTCCCGTCCGGCGAACACCAGTGCGCACAGCCGGGCGACGATGGCGACCTCGCTGAGCAGGTCGTCCGCCGGCGGGGCGAGACGTCCGCGGGAGGTGTGCACGGCACCCATGGAGTCCTCGACGGTGACGCGCTGCTCACCGGTGCCGCGGCGGTCGCGGTCGGTGCGGCCGAGCACGGGCAGGATGATCGCGCGTTTCCCGGTGACGGCATGCGACCGGTTCAGCTTCGTGGAGATCTGCACAGTCAGGCCGGTCCGGCGAAGCGCCGCCTCGGTGACCTCGGTGTCCGGGGTCGCCGAGACGAAGTTGCCGCCCATCCCGATGAACACCCGGGTCTTCCCGTCGCGCATCGCCCGGATCGCGTTCACCACGTCGTGGCCGTGCGCGCGCGGCGCGGTGAACGAGAACTCGCGGTCCAGGGCCTCGAGGAACGCCTCGGCGGGCTTCTCGTAGATGCCGACGGTGCGGTCGCCCTGCACGTTGGAGTGCCCGCGCACCGGGCACACCCCGGCGCCGGGCCGGCCGATGTTGCCCTGCAGCAGCAGCACGTTCACGACCTCGCGCAGGGTCGGCACGGAGTGCTTGTGCTGGGTCAGGCCCATCGCCCAGCACACGATCGTGGCCCGCGAGCGGCGCACCGTCTCGGCGACGTGCCGCAGCTTCGGTTCCGGGATGCCGGTCGCGGTCTCGAGGTCCGCCCAGTCCGCCTGCGCCATCGCAGTCCGGTACGCGTCGAACCCGGCGGTGTGCGCGGCGATGAAGTCGTGGTCGAGCACCCCGCCGTCACGGTCCTCGAGCTCCAGCAGGTGCTTGCCGATCGCCTGGAACAGCGCCTGGTCGCCACCAAGACGGATCTGCACGAACTGGTCGGCGAGCTTCGTGCCACCCAGCAGCACCCCACGCGGGGTCTGCGGGTTCTCGAACCGCATCAGCCCCGCCTCCGGCAGCGGGTTGATCGCGATGATCGTCGCGCCGCGCTGCTTGGCCTTCTCCAACGCCGACAGCATGCGCGGGTGGTTCGTGCCCGGGTTCTGCCCGGCCACGATCAGCAGCTCGGCACTGTGCATGTCCTCGATCGACACGGTGCCCTTGCCGATCCCGATCGTCTCGTTCAGCGCCGAACCCGACGACTCGTGGCACATGTTCGAGCAGTCCGGCAGATTGTTCGTGCCGATCCCCCGCGCGAACAGCTGGTACAGGAACGCGGCCTCGTTCGAGGTGCGCCCGGACGTGTAGAAGACCGCCTGGTCGGGGTCGTCGAGCAATCGGATCTCGTCGGCGATGGTCCGCAGCGCGTCGTCCCAGCTGATCGGCCGGTAGTGCGTGGCGCCCTCGTCCAGGATCATCGGATGCGTGAGCCGCCCCTGCTGACCCAGCCAGTAGTCGTCGTGCGAGTCGAGGTCCTCGATGCTGTGCGCGGCGAAGAAGTCGGGCCCGACCGTGCGCAGCGTGGTCTCCTCCGCCACCGCCTTCGCACCGTTCTCGCAGAACTCGGCCACATGCCGGTGATCGGTCTCCGGCCACGCGCAGCCCGGGCAGTCGAAACCGTCCTTCTGATTCACCCGCAACAGCGCCCGCGCGCTGCGCATCACCCCGGCCTGCTGCTCCGCGATCAGCAGCGCATGCGCCACCGCCGGCACCCCCACCGCCACCTGCTTCGGCTCGGAAGCCGTCAGCTTCGACTCGTCGATATCGGTGCGGGGTGCCTTCGTCGCCATGAGTCCAGGCTATCCCGGCGCCCGGGGAGCATCCGGACTCCCCGCTCTGGTGCGGACTCGGCTGCATGCCGATGTCGGATGCACCCCGAACGCCATTCAGATGCCGCCGGTTCGGTGATACCTTATGCTTCTAGGTATCTAACACTGCGAGGTAAGCATGCGCGTCGGCAAAGATCTGGTCGCGGCGGCCGCGACACCGATGGTGCTCGGCATCCTGTCGGACGGCGAGTCGTACGGCTACGCGATCCTCCAGCGGATCGCCGACCTGTCGGACGGGCAGCTGGAATGGAGTGACGGGATGCTGTATCCCCTGCTGCACAGGCTCGAGCGCCTCGGTCAGGTGGAGGCATCCTGGGGGTCCTCCCCGACGGGACGGCCGCGCAAGCACTACCGGCTGAGCCCCGCGGGCACGGCCGCGCTGGCGGAGCACCGGCGGCAGTGGTCGGTGGTCAACGATGCGCTCCAGCGCATCTGGAGCTCGCGCGGCGGCTCGTTCGCACCGGCGGGGGCGTGACATGGGGCTCGACGAGCGCATCGCCGAATGGCGGGGATTCGTCCGGCAGCGCGAAGCGATCGCCGCCGACGTGGACGAGCTCGAGGCGCACCTGCGCGATCAGATCGAGGGACTCGAGTCATCCGGGCTCTCCCCCGATGAGGCGTTCCTGATCGCCGTGGGGCGCATGGGGCAGCTGGACGCGCTGTCCCGCGAGTTCGCCCGCGAGCACAACGAACGACTGTGGAAGCAGCTTGTGCTCGGAGCCGGGGACGACGACCCGCAGAGCCGGCAGGTGTGGCGCCGCGGGCACGGCCTGTGGCTCGCCCTCATCTTCGCGGTCGCCGGGGCCGTGCTCGTGAAGCTGCCGTGGCTCACGAGCGGGCCGGACGCACTGCAGGTGCTGATCCGCAACGCCGGGCCGCTGTTCCTGCTGGCCCCGGCAGGCTACTTCCTGCGATGCCGTCGGGCGTCGGTGCGCACGACGATCGCCGTGCTCGCCCCGTTCGCAGTGGCGCCGGTGCTGCTGAACGTCTATCCGTTCGCGGCGGGCGGCGCGACGGCGCTGCTCGCAGCGGGTCATGCCGTCGTCGTCCTCTGGCTCTGCATCGGGCTCGCGTACGCGCGCGGCGACTGGCGCGGCGACCGGGCGCGGATGGACTTCATCCGCTTCACCGGCGAGTGGTTCGTCTATCTCGTGCTCATCGGGCTCGGCGGCGGCGTGCTCGCGGCGGTGACGGCGAGCGTGTTCGGGGCGGTGCGGCTGGATGCCTCGGCGTTCATCACGGACTGGCTGCTGCCGTGCGGGGCGGCGGGCGCCGTCGTGATCGCCGCATGGCTCGTCGAGGCGAAGCAGTCGGTGATCGAGAACATCGCGCCGGTGCTGACCCGTGTCTTCACCCCGCTGTTCACCCTGCTGCTGCTCGCACTCATCGTGGCCTCCGCGGTGCAGATCGCGGCCGGAGGCGGGCTCGTCGACGCGGACCGCACCGTGCTCATCACATTCGACGCCGTGCTGGTCGTCGTGGTCGGTCTGCTGCTCTACTCGCTGTCGGCGCGCGACGGCAGCCTGCCGCCGGGCTGGTTCGATCGCATGCAGTTCGTGCTGGTCGCCTCGGCGATCGTCGTGGATGCCGTGGTGCTCGCCGCCATGCTCAGCCGGATCGGCGCGTTCGGCGCCAGCCCGAACAAGCTCGCCTCCCTCGGGGCGAACGTCATCCTGCTGGTGAACCTCGTCGGCTCCGCCTCGCTGCAGGCGCGCTGGCTGTGGGGACGAGAGGCGAGCCCGGTCGTCGGGTTCGCGCGCATCGAACGCTGGCAGACCGGGCTCGTCCCGGTGTACCTGGCCTGGGCGGCGATCGTCGTGGTCGTCTTCCCGCCGGCATTCGGGTGGGCTTAGCAGCACTCGGGCAGGATGCCGCGGGACTCGTCTGTCCCCAGCGCGCTCGAGGGATCACGCATCCACAGAAGGAGCCTCTGACGTGATCGAAACGTCCGAGGGAGCACCTACGGTGCCGGCATGCTGCATCTCGTAGACGCCGACGAACGACCTCAGACCGCTTACCGGGTGCCCTGGCGCATCCGACGAACGGGACGGAGGATCACCGCCGTCAACGGATCACGCGACGCGCTGTACGGCGTGGTCGCCACACACCTCGCGACCGGCCGGCTGCTTGTGCCGCACGCGCTGCTCGTCCGACCGCACGAGCAGGTGACATTCGTGTTCCCCTCGTGGGAGAAGCCGGCGAGCGCGATCGCGCTGCTCAGCTGGCGCGTTCACGACGATGAGTACCTCTACCGCGTCGCGCTTTGAGCGTCACGGATGAGCTTGCGGCGGTGATCCCACTCGTCGCGGGTCTGCTGGGCCGTCGGCAATGTGTCGAAGCCCGGAACGTCGTGCGCGTCGATGCCCGACAGCAGCTCGGACGGCGTCGTCCCGAGCACGTACGCGATCCGGATGAGCATGTGCAGACCGATCTCACGCTCCCCGCGCTCGTACTCGCCGTAGTTCGTGAGATGGATGCCCGCCGCATCGGCCACGTTCTGCCGGCTGATCTGCCGGCCACGCGCAGCTTTGAGCGCCTCGCCCAGCTTGCGGGTCGCGTCGGATTTGGGAGTCGCCATCGCCTCCACGCTCTGACACCTGGCGTGCCCTCATCTACAGTGTCAACATGCGTCGTGTTTGTACCTCTACTTGTTGGACCCTGCCCACCCGCATCGGCGCATGAGCTCGCTCGGCAACTTCGTCTGGCAGATCGCCGATCAGCTGCGCGGTGTCTACAAGCCGCATCAGTACGGCGATGTCATCCTGCCGATGACGATCCTTCGGCGGCTGGACTGCATCCTCTCGGAGCATCACGACGCGATCCAGGCCGCTCTTGCGAAGAGCGACAACGATCAGATGCGCGAGGTGCTCGTGCGCAAGGCGACCGGATTGCGCTTCTACAACGCGAGTCCGTGGACGTTCACGCGCCTCCTCGGCGACCCGGAGGGGCTGCAGGCGAATCTCGTCGACTTCATCGCGGGCTTCTCGAAGAACATCGACGTGTTCGAGCGGTTCCGGTTCGAGGGCGAGATCCACCAGATGGCGGAGAAGAACCGCCTGCTGCTCGTCGTGCAGAAGTTCTCCGAGGTGGACCTGCATCCGAGCGTGATCTCGAACGCCGACATGGGCGACCTCTTCGAGGAGCTGATCCGCAAGTTCGCGGAGGCCTCCAACGAGACCGCGGGTGAGCATTTCACGCCGCGGGACGCGATCAGGCTGATGGTCGACCTGCTGTTCGCCGAAGACACCGAGGCGCTCACCGAGCCGGGCGTCGTGCGCACCGTGTACGACCCCACGGCGGGCACGGGCGGCATGCTCTCGGTGGCCGAGGAGCGCATGCACGCCCTCAACCCCGACGCGAGCCTGTCGCTCTTCGGGCAGGAGATCAACGATCAGTCGTACGCGATCTGCAAGTCGGACATGATCGCGAAGGGCCAGGATGCCACGAACATCCGCCTCGGCGACACGCTCGCCGACGACCTGTTCCCGGGCACCACGTTCGACTATGTGCTGTCCAACCCGCCTTACGGCGTGGACTGGAAGGCGTCGCAGGCGGCCATCAAGCAGCACGTGCAGGAGGCCGGCGACCACAGCCGATTTCCGGGCGGGCTGCCGCCGATCAGCGATGGGCAGATGCTCTTCCTGCAGCATGTGGCGAGCAAGATGCGGCCGCAGCACCAGGGTGGAGGGCGCGCCGGCATCGTGCTCAACGGGTCGCCCCTGTTCACCGGCGCCGCGGAGTCTGGACCGAGCGAGATCCGCCGCTGGCTGCTCGAGAAGGACCTCGTGGACGCGATCGTCGCGCTGCCGACGAACATGTTCTACAACACGGGCATCGCGACCTACGTGTGGATCCTCGACAACACCAAGCAC
>NZ_DATEJS010000057.1:0-17279 GCF_035277845.1 Microbacterium sp. | reverse complement strand
CATGGCTTCGCGCACGCGGCCGCGCACCTCGTCGGCGAGGGCCCGGACGGAGTCGGTGAGTCCGTCCTCGATGCCCTGCAGCTCGTCGGCGCGGGCCGCGACCTCGGCGTGACCGGCATCCGTGATCTCGTAGACGGTCTTGCGGCCGTCGACGGTCTTGGTGACCAGGCCCTCCTCCTCGAGCTTCGCGAGACGCGGGTAGACCGTGCCGGCACTCGGCGTGTAGGTGCCGCCGGTGCGGTCGGCGAGGGCCTGCATCAGGTCGTACCCGTGGCGCGGCGACTCGTCGAGCAGGCTCAGCAGGTACAGGCGCAGATCGCCGTGCGAGAACAGCGGAGGCATCAGAGGCTCCCGTCGGCGGCGGATGCCGCGGCATCCTGCCCATCAGCGGTCGCCCGGCGGAGCACGGTGATGTTGCCCGAGACCGAGTTGACGCGCACGTCCACGAACGAGCCGCTCAGCTCGCCGGCCGAGCCCGTGAAGTTCGTCGTGGGTCCGCTGCCGTGGCCGGAGCGGACGGTGCCGTCCACGAGCACGCGGCCCGAGACGCTGCGCATGACGTAGTTCGCCGCGAGGTCGCGGTCCAGGCGCACGGTGGTGCCGCCGGAGACGGTGTTCAAGCTGATCTGGTGCGCGTCGCCCGCGTTGTCGACCATCATGTCGCCAGAGACCGTGTCGATCGTGGTCTTGCGGACCGAACCCTGCACGGCCACGTCGCCGGACACGCTGTTGGCGTTGAGGGTGCCGACGAGGTTGCGCGCCTGCACGTCGCCCGAGACGGCGTTGACGACGATGTCGCCTTCGGCGTCGTCGACGATGATGTCGCCCGAGACCGTGTTCAGCTTCGCGCCCGCACGGATGCCGCTGACGAGGGCGTTCGCCGACACCACGCCGAGGGTGAGCGCGATCCGGCGGGGGACCGCGATGCTGATCTCGGCGCGCGGGCCGGCGTTGCCGAAGTTGCGGAAGACCTCGAGGAAGTTGTCCCACCGCAGCTGCGGGTGGTCGATCTCGACGAAGTCGTCGGTGGCCTCGATGCGCAGGTCCTTGCCGCTGACGTCGTGCACCTCGATGCGCACGCCCGGCTCGTCGTGGGCGACGATGTCGACCTGGCCGCGCACCAGCCCGACCTTGAGGGTGCGGATGTCGTCGAGATCGATGACGCGCGTCCCGCCGGGCTGGATGAGCCATTTCTCGGTGGTCATGGAATCCTCCTGGGTGAGTCAGAGTCGCGATATATCGCGTTGGCATGACTGTAACACGATATATCTCGAGTTGTCGAGGGTCGTTTCGAGAATTTCGCGAAGACCGCTTGACCTTGACGCAGCGTCAACTTCTAGCCTGGGATCAGCAGGAAGGAGGGCCGATGGACTGGTCCATTCAGGAGGTCGCGCGGCTGACCGGAACCACGAGTCGCACTCTTCGCCACTACGACGACATCGGGCTGCTGCCGCCGGCGCGGATCGCCGCGAACGGCTACCGCCACTACGACGACACGGCCCTCGTGCGGCTGCAGCGCATCCTGCTGCTGCGCGAGCTCGGGCTCGGACTCGAGCAGATCGGCGAGGTGCTCGACCGCGAGACCAGCGAGGTCGAGGCACTGAGCGCCCACCTCGCCTGGCTGCAGCAGGAGCAGGGGCGCCTCGCGCGGCAGATCGCCTCCGTCATCCGCACCATCACCACGCTGAAAGCAGAGGAACCCCTCATGGCACACGACATGTTCGACGGCTTCGACCACACCCAGTACAAGGAGGAGGTGGTCGAGCGCTGGGGCGCCGACGCCTACGCCCGCAGCGACGCCTGGTGGCGCTCGATGAGCGCCGACGAGAAGGCGGCCTGGCAGGCGAAGGTCGCCCAGCTGAACACAGACTGGCAGGATGCCGCGACCCGCGGCATCCCGGCCGACTCCGCCGAGGCGCAGGCGCTGGCATCCCGTCACGTCGACTGGCTGCGCGGCGTGCCCGGCACGCCCGCCGGCGACGGCGGCGACCTGAAGGCGTACGTCACGGGTCTCGGCGACATGTACGTCGCCGACCCCCGCTTCGGCAAGAACTACGGCGGCCAGTCCGGCGCCGAGTTCGTGCGCGACGCCCTGCGCGCCTACGCCGACCGCGAGCTGTAAGCGCCTCGCCTCCCGCGCTCAAGGGTCACGTTCTGCTGGTTGCACCCGCAGATCGTGACCCTTGAGCACTGTGGGGAGTGGCGACGAACGATGTGGGGCCGTGCCGCCCGCTGTTCAGGGGTCACGTTCTGCTGGTTGCACCCGCAGATCGTGACCCTTGAGCGACGGAGGGGACGGGGCGCGGTGGGGCGGGATGCGGGAGGGCAGAGCGCGGGGCATCCTTCGCGGAGGCTCAAGGTGCGCGTGCGATACTGAGCCCGATACACCTCCGTATCGATCCACGCGACTCGAAGGCATCCCGTGTCGAAGCTTGCCGTGCTGAGCCTGCGCAACCGCGCCCTCATCGCCCTCATCACGATCGTCGCCGCCGTGTTCGGCGGACTCGCCCTGGTGAACCTCAAGCAGGAGCTGATCCCGTCGATCCAGTTCCCGCAGCTGGTGATCGTCGCGAACTACCCCGGTGCCTCGCCCGAGGTCGTCGCCAACGACGTGTCGACGCCCATCGAGAACGCGATCCAGGGCGTCGACGGCCTCGACAAGTCCAGCGCGACGAGCACCACGAACTCGTCGATCGTGCAGGCGTCGTTCGTGTACGGCACCGACCTCACGACCGCCGAGCAGAAGGTCAGCCTGGCGATCGACCGCATCAAGGACACCCTGCCGGCGGGCGTCGACCCGAGCGTCATCGCCGCGAACATCGACGACTTCCCGGTGATCCAGCTCGCAGTGACGGGCTTCGCGAACGCCCAGCAGACGCAGACCGTGCTCGACGACGACGTCGTTCCCGACCTCGAGCAGCTGACCGGGGTCAATGCGGCTCAGGTCGTCGGCGGGCGCGGCTCCCGCGTGACGATCACACCGGATGCCGCCAAGCTCGCCGCCGCCGGGCTGAGCACCCAGTCGATCGGCTCCGCGCTGCAGCAGAACGGCGTGCTGTTCCCCGGCGGCAGCGTCACGCAGCACGAGCAGACCCTCACCGTGCAGTCGGGTCAGCGCCTCACCTCCGTCGACGCCATCAAGGCGCTGCCGCTGATCCCCGCTGCCACCGCGCCGACGCAGCAGCGGCCCACCGGCCTCCCCTCCGGGCTCGTCCCCACCCCGACCGTGACCGCCGCGCCCGCGATCCAGACCATCGGCGACGTGGCATCCGTCGTGGAGGACCGCGACCCGGTCACCACGATCTCGCGCGTGGACGGCCGCAGCGCGCTCACCGTCGCGGTCACCAAGCTGCCGTCCGCGAACACCGTCGACGTCTCGAAGGCCGTCCGCGACGAGATCCCGACGCTCGAGAAGAAACTCAACGGCGCGACCATCACGGTGGTGTTCGACCAGGCTCCCTACATCCAGCAGTCGATCGACTCGCTCGCCCAGGAGGGCCTGCTCGGCCTGCTGTTCGCGGTCATCGTGATCTTCATCTTCCTGCTGTCGGTGCGCTCCACCCTCGTGGCCGCGATCTCGATCCCGACGAGCGTGCTCATCACCTTCATCGGCATCGAGGCGTTCGGGTACTCGCTGAACATCCTCACGCTCGGCGCCCTGACGATCGCGATCGGCCGCGTGGTCGACGACTCCATCGTGGTCATCGAGAACATCAAGCGGCACTACGTCGGCATCCCCACGCCCACTCCAGACGCCGCTGGCGCGTCGCCCGGAGCCTCGGGGCGCGTGGGCCCAGCCGACTTCAAGCTCACGGCGATCACCCGCGCCGTGCGCGAGGTCGCGACGGCGGTGTCGGCGTCGACGATCACGACGGTGGCGGTGTTCCTGCCGATCGCGTTCGTGGGCGACGTGACCGGCGAGCTGTTCCGGCCGTTCGCGCTGACCGTCACCATCGCGATGCTGGCGTCCCTCTTCGTCGCCCTGACGATCGTCCCGGTGCTCGCCTACTGGTTCCTCAAGCCCGGCAAGGCGCTGGTCGACGCGGCCGGCAATCCGGTCGACCCCGAGTCGGAGGACGCCCCGCCCTCGCGTCTGCAGCGCGGCTACCTGCCGATCCTGCGGTGGACGCTGCGGCATTCCTGGGTGACGATCGTCATCGCGGTGCTGGTGCTCGCCGGCACCCTGGCCGCGGCACCCCTCATGAAGACGAACTTCCTCGGCAACTCGGGGCAGAACACGTTCACCATGACCCAGGACCTCGGTGCGGCACCGTCCCTCGCGGCGGAGGACGCGGCATCCCGCACCGTCGAGCAGGCGATCAGCGGCATCCACGGCATCCAGACCGTGCAGACGTCGATCGGATCGACCGGGTCCGCCCTGCGCGACGCGTTCTCGGGCGGGGGCGCGGGCATCACGTACTCGATCACCACCGATCCCGACGCCGACCAGACGCAGGTGCAGAACGACGTGAAGGATGCCGTGGCGGGGCTCACCGGCGTCGGCACGCTGGCCGTGCAGGCGTCCGACAGCTTCAGCTCGAACGACATCGAGGTCGACATCTCCGCGCCGGATGCCGCCACCCTCGCGACCGCGACGCACGCCGTGGAGAGCGCGGTGCGCACGGCCTCCGGCATCGGCCAGGTCACGAGCAACCTCTCCGCCGACCTGCCGTACATCGGCGTCGTCGTCGACCGGCAGAAGGCGGCCGAGAAGGGCCTCACCGAGTCCGCGATCAGCGGCATGGTCTCGAGCGCCATGCAGCCCCAGCGGGTGGGCACCGTCGAGATCGACTCCACGAACCTCACGGTGTACCTGCAGACGAAGGATGCCCCGACGACGATCGCGCAGCTGCAGGCGTTGAAGATCCCCACCGCGACCGGCGAGGTGCGTCTCGACTCCCTCGCCGCCGTGCGGCAGACCGAGGGACCCACGTCGGTGACGACCGAGCGCGGCCAGCGCACCGCGACCGTCACCGCGACCCCGTCGACCGACAACCTGTCGGTCGCCAACGCGTCGGTGGCGAAGGCGCTCGACGGCGCCGACCTGCCGCAGTCCGCGACCGCGACGATCGGCGGCGTGTCCAGCCAGCAGTCCACGGCGTTCGGCCAGCTCGGCCTCGCCCTGCTCGCCGCCATCCTCATCGTCTACATCGTCATGGTGGCGACGTTCCGGTCGCTGCGGCAGCCGCTGCTGCTGCTCATCTCGGTGCCGTTCGCTGCGACCGGCGCCATCGGGCTGCAGATCGTCACGGGCGTCCCGCTCGGCGTGGCATCCCTCATCGGCGTGCTGATGCTCGTCGGCATCGTGGTGACGAACGCGATCGTGCTCGTCGATCTCATCAACCAGTACCGCGAGAAGGGCCTGCGCGCGCACGATGCGGTCATCGCCGGCGGATCGCGGCGCCTGCGCCCGATCCTCATGACCGCCCTCGCGACGATCTGCGCGCTCACCCCGATGGCGCTCGGCATCACGGGGCACGGCGGGTTCATCTCGCAGCCGCTCGCGATCGTCGTGATCGGCGGGCTCGTGTCGTCGACCGTGCTGACGCTGCTGGTGCTCCCGACGCTCTACAACCTCGTCGAGGGCGCCAAGGAGCGCCGCCGCGACCGTCGGGCCGCGAAGCGCGCCCGCGTCGAGGCGGCCGCCGAGCTGGCGGACGCATCGCGCGCGGCATCCTGACCGGTCCGCGGCCTCAGAACAGGCCGATGATGCGCCCGGAGTCGTCGACCGTGATCGTGTTCGCGGCCGGCGTGACCGGAAGACCCGGCATCGTCATGATGTCGCCGCAGATCATCACGATGAAGCGGGCGCCGGCTGCCAGCCGCACCTCGCGGATGTCGACCACGTGGTGCGCCGGGGCGCCCCGCAGCTTCGGATCGGTCGAGAACGAGTACTGGGTCTTGGCGACGCACACCGGGTAGTCGCCGTACCCCTCGTCCTGCAGGCGGCGGATCTGATCGCGCACCTTCGTCGAGGCGATGATGTCCTCGGCGTGGTAGATGCGGGTGGCGATCGCCTTCATCTTGTCCCAGAGCGTGTGCTCGTCCGGGTACGTGAAGCTCAGCTCGGACGGCTGGTCGCACAGGCGCACCACCTCGCGGGCGAGCTCCTCCGCACCGGCTCCGCCCTCGGCGAAGTGCCTGGCCACGATCGCCGTCGCCCCGACCGCCTCGACGCCGGCGACGACGGCCGCCACCTCGGCCTCCGTGTCCTCGGCGCGGTGGTTGATCGCCACGACCGCGGGGATGCCCCACGTGTCGCGGACGGTCCGCAGGTGCCGGCGGAGGTTGATCATGCCGCGTTCGAGCGCGGCCACGTTCTCGGCGGGCAGGTCGGGCACGTCGACGCCGCCGTGGTACTTCAGGGCACGGACGGTCGCGACGATGACCGCGGCCGACGGGCGCAGGCCGGTGGTGCGGCAGAGGATGTCGACGAACTTCTCCGCCCCGAGGTCGGCGCCGAACCCGGCTTCCGTCACCACGTAGTCGGCGAGCCGCAGCGCCGCGTTCGTCGCGATCACCGAGCTGCAGCCGTGCGCGATGTTCGCGAACGGGCCACCGTGCACGAACGCGGGCGTGTTCTCGAGCGTCTGCACGAGGTTCGGCGCCAGGGCGTCGCGCAGCACGGCGGTCATCGCGCCGTGGGCGTCGAGGTCGCGGGCGCGCACCGGCATCCGCGTCCGGGTGTAGGCCACGACGATGTCGCCGAGTCGCTCGCGCAGGTCCGCGATGCTCACCGCGAGGCAGAAGATCGCCATCACCTCGGACGCCACCACGATGTCGAATCCGGACTCGCGGGGGAATCCGTTGCCCGCGCCGCCGAGGCCGATCACCACATCGCGCAGCGACCGGTCGTTCACGTCGAGCACGCGCCGCCACGTGATGCGGCGGGCGTCGATGCCGAGCGCGTTGCCGTGGTTGATGTGGTTGTCGATGAGCGCGGCGAGCAGATTCGTGGCGGACTCGATCGCGGCGAAGTCGCCGGTGAAGTGCAGGTTGATGTCCTCCATAGGCACCACCTGCGCGTAGCCGCCGCCGGCGGCGCCGCCCTTCATGCCGAAGACCGGCCCCAGCGCGGGCTCGCGCAGGCAGATCATGGCCTTCTCGCCGATGCGGGTGAGCGCGTCGCCGAGTCCGACGGTCGTGGTCGTCTTGCCTTCGCCCGCCGGGGTGGGCGACAGTGCGGTCATCAGCACGAGCCTGCCCTGGGGGCGATCCTGCAGAGACGCGAGATACGGCAGCGAGACCTTGCCCTTGAACCGGCCGTACGGCTCGAGGCTGTCGGCCGGGATGCCGAGCCCGGCGGCCACCTCCCCGATCGGGAGCATCCGGGCGGACTGCGCGATCTCGATGTTGCTGAGGCTCATCGTCGAACCCTCTCCGGCCCGCACGGGTGACGCGGGCCCTCGGACACGGCCGGTTCAGCCGTTCTGCCAGCCTAGGACTCGAGTCCGCCGCGGTCGCGTCGCGGGCCGAGCGAGTCGGAACGCGGATCCGGAGTCAGCGCCGGCCGGCGAGCTCCTCGACGGCGGCCTTGTCGACCATGTGCAGGTGCTCGCGCACCAGCTGCGCCGCCAGCTGCTGATCACCCTCGAGGAACGCGTCGACGAGCTGCGTGTGCACGCGCTTCATCTTCTCCACGTCGTCGCGCCGGGCGTCGATGACCGCCACCATCATGCTGGAGTCGACCATCAGCTGCTCTTCCTGACGCACCAGCCGTTCGTTGCCGGCCATCCCGACCAGGGCGACGTGCAGAGCACGATGGCGGCGGGCGGCCTCCGACACGTCGTCGCCGTCCATCGCGGCGAGGTAGGCGTGGAGGGCTTCGCGCAGTCGCTGCCGGTCCTTCTCGGCGGCGTTCACCGAACGCGTCGCGGCATACCCCTCGAGCAGTTCGCGCGCACCGAGGATGTCGTGCATCTCGGTCTCGCTGAACTCACGCACGTGCGCGCTGTGGTACGGGCGGCGGGCGAGGTACCCCTCGGCGATGAGCGACTGGAGCACCTCGCGCACCGTCAGGCGAGAGATCGAGAACTTCTCGCTCGCCCACTTCTCGGTGACCGCCGCTCCTCCGGGAAGCTCGCCCGACACGATCGCGCTGCGGATCACCTCGGCGACGGTCTCAGCAGTCGGTGACACCCGTGTCATCTTTCGCACCTTCCCCAGCACGGCGGTTGAGACCAATGCTCTCAGATCGCCCGATCATCTGGTTCCTCAAAATTATCAGACATTCTCTTGACATGGGCGACCAATCTCGTGAATATTGTCAGACATTACTGCTCTTCAGGGGAGAAGGGAGGGACGGATGAGCGTCCCCACAACACGCCCGGCCAGTACCCACGAACCGGGAAAGCTCTGGGGTGGGCGGTTCGCCCGACCGTCGGCGACGGCCCTCGAGGACCTGTCGCGCAGCCCCGCGGACAACTTCCGAATGGTGCGATACGACGCGATCGGCTCGAAAGCCCACGCGGGCGAGCTCGTGCGCGCCGGCATCCTGACCGAGTCCGAGCGCACGACCATCGAGTCCGCCCTGGACGACATCGTCGCCCGCCACGAAGCCGGCGACCTGCGCCAGACCTCCTCCGACGAGGATGTCCACGGCTATCTCGAGCGTCTGCTCGTGGCCGAGCTGGGAGACCTCGGCGGCAAGCTCCGCGCCGGCCGCTCCCGCAACGACCAGACCGCGAACGAGCTGCGCCTCTACCTGCGGGATGCCTCGGCACAGCTCGCCGTCGAGGTCGTCGCGCTCATCGAGGCACTCATCCGCCGGGCTGAGGAGACCGGGGCCGTGCCGGCGCCGGGCTTCACTCATCTGCAGCCCGCGCAGCCCATCACGTTCGGACACCAGCTGCTGGCGCACGCGGCGGCGCTGAGCCGCGATGTGGAGCGTCTGCGTCACGCGTGGCGGTCCTCCGCGCTGTCGCCTCTCGGCGGAGCCGCGCTGGCGGGCAACCCCCTCAGCCGCGATCCGCTCGAAGCCGCACGGGAGCAGGGGTTCGAGGGCCTCTCCGTCAACTCGATCGATGGCGTCTCGAGCCGCGACCACGTCGCGGACTTCCTCTTCGCCGCGGCGATGACGGCGACGGATGTCTCCCGCCTCGCCGAGGAGCTGTGCCTCTGGGCGAGCGCGCAGTTCGGCTGGATCGGACTGGATGACGCCTGGTCGACCGGGTCGTCGATCATGCCCCAGAAGAAGAACCCGGACGTCGCCGAATTGGCTCGAGGCAAGGGCGCGCGCCTGATCGCGAACCTCACCGGCATGCTCTCCGTGCTGAAGGGCCTTCCCTTCGCGTACAACCGGGATCTCGGCGAGGACAAGCACTTCGCGTTCGACAGCGCCGACACGCTCGACCTGGTGCTGCCGGCGATGACCGGCATGGTGGAGACGCTCACCGTGCGCGCCGAGACAATGGCGGCCCAGGCCACGGCCGGCTTCACCCTCGCCACCGAACTCGCCGACTGGCTGGCCGAGCAGGGGGTGCCGTTCAGCGAGGCGCACGATGTCGCGGGGCGCGCCGTCCAGTACTGCGAACACCACGGACTCGTGCTCGAACAGCTCACCCTGGACGACGCGATCGCCATCGACGAGCGACTGACGCAGTCCGCGCTGGAACGCCTGAGCGTTCAGTCCGCGCTGGCGCGCCGCTCGGGCCCGGGAGGAACGGCGCCCGCGAACGTCGCCGCCCAGGTGGAGCGCATCCGGCGGTCGGTCGCGGAGTCGCTGAACGGCTTCGTCCGGTTGGAGCCGACAGCATGACCGCGCCGACGACCGAGATGCCGGCCGCCGCGACGGCTCCCGTCAGCTACCGCATCCACCCGGTGCGCCACTGGGGACGGTGGATCGCGGGGATCGTCACGGTCGCGATCCTGGCAGCGATCGTCTTCGCCTTCGCGACGGCCCAGATCGACTGGGCGACCGTCGGGTCCTACCTCACCGCGTCCGCCATCCTCTCCGGATTCGGCGTGACCGTGGTGCTCACCGTCGTCTCGATGATCATCGGCATCCTGCTCGGCGTCCTCGTGGCGGTGATGCGGCTCTCGTCGAATCCGGTCGTCAGCGGGATCGCCTGGCTCTATGTCTGGTTCTTCCGGGGCACGCCGGTGTACCTGCAGCTGCTGCTCTGGTTCAACATCGCGCTCGTCTTCCCGCTCATCGGGGTGCCGGGGGTCATCGAGTGGCGGACGGTCGACGTCGTGACGCCGTTGCTGGCCGCCATCCTGGGTCTCGGCATCAACCAGGGCGCCTACACCGCCGAAGTGGTGCGGGCCGGCATCCTCTCGGTCGACGAGGGACAGACCGAAGCATCCAAGGCGCTCGGCCTGACCTCCGGTGCGACGATGCGCACCGTCGTCCTGCCGCAGGCGATGCGGGTGATCCTGCCGCCGATCGGCAACGAGGTCATCGGGATGCTCAAGACCACCTCGCTCGCGTCGGCGATCGGCGCGTCCGAGGTGCTGAACCAGGCCCAGCACATCTATCTGGTCGACAACATGATCATGGAGCTGCTCATCGTCTCGGGCATCTGGTACCTCATCGCCGTCTCCGTGCTGTCGATCATCCAGTACTACGTCGAACGGCACTTCGCCAAGGGCAGCTCCAGCAGGTCGCTGCCGATGACGCCCCTCCAGCGCCTGCGCTGGTTCTTCACCGGTCGCAGGAGGACGGCATGAGCCTGATCGCGCAGGAGCAGCCGCTGGTGCGGCTCGAGGACATCCGCAAGAGCTTCGGTGCGAACGAGGTGCTGCGCGGCATCTCCCTCGACGTGCACCGCGGAGAGGTGGTGTGCATCCTCGGTCCGTCCGGGTCCGGCAAGAGCACCCTGTTGCGCTGCGTCAACTTCATCGAGCAGCCGACGTCGGGTCTCGTCTTCGTCGGCGACCACGTGATCGGTCATCGGCGCACGTCGTCGCCGGACGTGCTCCAGGAGGTGCGCGAGTCGCACATCGCGCGCCAGCGCAGCGAGATCGGAATGGTGTTCCAGAGGTTCAACCTCTTTCCGCACATGACCGTGCTCGAGAACGTCATCCACGCGCCGCGGATCGTGCGCGGCATGCGGACGGATGCCGCCAAGGCGATCGCGATGCCCCTTCTCGAGACGGTCGGGCTCGCCGACCGCGCGGGTGCCTACCCCCGGCAGTTGTCCGGCGGGCAGCAGCAGCGGGTCGCCATCGCGCGCGCCCTCGCCATGCAGCCGGAGGTCATGCTCTTCGACGAGCCCACCTCCGCGCTGGACCCGGAACTCGTCGGGGAGGTGCTGAAGGTCATGAAGGAACTCGCCGCGGGCGGTCTCACCATGATGGTCGTCACCCACGAGATCGGCTTCGCCCGCGAGGTCGCCGACCGGGTCGTCTTCGTCGACGGTGGCGTGATCGTCGAGCAGGGCAGCCCGGCCGAGGTCATCGACAACCCGCAGAACCCCCGGACACGTGCATTCCTCGCGCGTGTCCTCAATCCCCACACCAGCGAAGGAAGCGACCAAGAATGAAGATGCGCTCTCGCGCGGCGGCGACCGCCGTTCTCGCCCTCACCGCAGCCCTCGGGCTCAGCGCCTGCAGCGGCGCCATCGTCGGCAACCAGACGGCCGCCGACTCGAAGGTCAAGACCATCCAGAGCGGTGTGCTCACCGTCGGCCTGTCGCCGGACTTCCCGCCCATGGAGTATCTCAACCCATCCGACGACAAGCTCGTCGGCGTCGACGTCGACCTGGTCACCGAGCTGTCCAAGCGGCTGGGTCTGAAGGTGAACTTCGTCCAGCAGAAGTTCGACCAGCTCATCAGCTCGGTGCGCACCAACCGGGTCGACATCGTGTTCTCCGGAATGTCGGACACCGTCGACCGGCAGAAGACCCTCGATTTCATCGACTACTTCAACTCGCAGGGCCGCTTCTACACGACCGCCGCGCACGCGAAGGATTTCACGAAGGACACGGATGCCTGCGGCACGTCCGTCGCGGTGAGTTCGGTGACGGACTACTACCCGGCGCTGCAGCATTTCAGCAAGACCGTGTGCGTCGACGCCGGGCACCCCGCGGTGAACATCGTCGCGACCGACTCGGGGGCGGCCGCACGCCTGCAGCTCGACCAGGGCCGGGCGCTGCTGGCCGTCCAGGGCGCGGAGAACCTCGTGTACTTCAACAAGCAGAGCCCCGGAAAGTACCCGGAGGTGCTGAGCCCCGTCAACCAGACTCCGTATGGTGCCGCGTTCGCGAAGGGCAACACGGCTCTCGAGAACAAGGTGCTCGCTCAGCTGAAGGCGATGGTGGACGACGGCACCATGAAGAAGATCCTCGAGACCGGTGGCGTGGCATACGGCCTCCGGGCGCCCGCGATCAACGGAGTCAAGTGATCCCGTGAGTCCCACCTCACCCGTCCAGGCGGGGACCGGCGTGGCGCACCACGCCACGCTGGTCCTCGCCTTCGACCTCGACGGCCCGACCGGCGACGCGATGCTCAGCGGCGCCCTCTGGAACAAGCCGGGCTATTTCTGCCTCGGCGCGTACGGAACCCACCGCGCGCTGCCGCGCATCCTGGACATGCTGCGCGGCAACGGGCTCGCGGCGACCTTCTTCACACCGTCCTGGGTGGTGCAGCACTGGCCGGATCTGTGCCGGCGGATCGTGTCCGAGGGGCACGAGATCGCGAACCACGGGCATCGGCACGAGGTGTTCTTCGGGCTTGGCGAGCAGGAGCAGCGCGAGGTCCTCGCCCACTCTCAGCGGATCTTCGCGAGTGAGCTCGGGCAGGTCGCCACCGGCTTCCGGGCCCCCTCCGGGGACTGGCATCCGTCGACCGCCAGGCTGCTCGAGGAAGCCGGCTTCGAATATTCCAGTTCGCTGCGCAACGGCGACCGGCCCTTCCGCCATGACGGCGGCACCCTGGTCGAGATCCCGGCGAAGTCGCTGTTCGACGACTACACGCGCTTCGCGTATCACCGCGGCCCGAACTTCCCGTCGGGGCTCGACCGCGTCGCGGACTATCGCGACTCGTTCGACACGTGGCGCGACGAACTCGACGCGGCCGTCGCCGAGGGGCTGACCGTGCCGACCATCTGGCATCCGAAGGTCATCGGCACGCCCGGACGCGCACTCATGCTCGAAGAGTTCCTGACCGGCGTCGCCGCGGACGAGCGCATCGTCGTGCGCACGTGCGCGGATGTCGCGCGGGCCTGGGCGGAAAGGAACCCTCTGTGAGCGAGTCGAAACCGAACGGATGGCCCGCTGCTGCCGAGTGTGCGGTCGTGGTCACCGTGGACGTCGACGGCGACCTGCCGTTCCTCAGCATGGATCCGGCCCACGCAACGCGACTGAAGTCGCGATCCGTCGGGCAGTACGGGCCGGATCATGGCGCCGACCGGCTGCGCGCGGTGCTGGCCGAGCTGGCCGTGCCGGCGACGTGGTTCGTGCCCGGACTCGTGGCGACGCAGCAGCCGGCGCTGGTCGAGAGGATCCACTCCGCCGGCGGCGACCTCGCAAGCCACGGGATGGCCCACCGTGATTTCGACGGGCTCGGCCTGTCCGCGCAGATCGACGAGATCCTCGGCGGTCGCGATGCCCTCGGTGCGATCACCGGCGAAGCGCCGCGCGGCTTCCGGATTCCGGCGGGGGAATGGCATCCGCGCTTCATCGAGGCGATGACCGCATCCGGATTCACCTGGTCGTCCTCGCTCCCCGCGGATGACCGGCCGTTCTGGCTGGATGACACCGGCGACATGCTGGAGATCCCGTTCCGGTACGAACTGGAAGACCTCCAGTACCTGGGCTTCAACCTCGACCCGCCGTTCCCGCCCGGGCAGTCCCGCATCGCAAGCCATCGCACCGTGCTCGGCAACTGGATCACCGAGTTCGACGCCGCCCGCCGGTGGAACACGCTCTTCCTGCTGCGCCTGAATGCGGAGATCATGGGTACGCCCGGCCGCGCCGCACTGCTGCGCCGCCTTCTCGAGCGCATGCAGCAGCACGACGTCTGGTTCGCGACGTGCAGCCAGGTGAGGTCCGTGTGGCAGCCGGCGGCGGACGACGTGGACCACCCCTATCGGCTGTTCCGACGCCTGGCCGCCGGCGGTGCGACGGCGGAGGCGGTCGTGAGCGACGCCGCGTCGTGAGCGGCCTCGCCGCGGTCGACCTCGGCGACTGGCTCGCCGGAATGCCGATGGCCGGGCTCGAGCACTCCCTCGTCGACCAGGCCGGGAACCACCTGCTCGACACCCTCGGGGCGATGGTCGCCGGACAGGGTGAGCGCGTGGCCGCGGTGGCGCGCGCCGTGCACTCCGCCCCGGGGCCGGTGCCCCTGCCCGGCACCGACGAGACGCGGGAAGCCCGGGATGCCGCCTTCGCGAACGCGGTCGCCGCCCACAGCCTGGAGATCGACGACACGGAGGGATGCGACCACTCCGGCGCGGTCGTCGTGCCCGTGCTGTGGTCGCTGAACCATGGACCCGATCGGCAGCGGCTGTCGCGCCTCCTGCCGGCGCTCGTGGCCGGATACGAGGTCGGCCGCCGGGTCCAACTCGCCCTCGGCGGATACGACGAGGTCAACGGGCGCGGCTGGCATTCGACCGCCACATGCGGGGTGTTCGCCGCGGCCGCAGCATCCGCCGTCATGCTGGCGCTGGAGGCTGAGCAGGCGGCAGCGGCGCTCGGCATCGCGGCCAGCGCCGCGGCCGGCACCTGGGCCTTCGCCGCGGACGGGGCGATGACCAAGCAGCTCCACGCCGGCAACGCCGCGCGCGCGGGACTCGAGGCGGCGCTACTGGCGGCTGGCGGTGCAACCGGACCGCTCCACGTCTTCGAAGATGTCTGGGGAGGGTTCCTGCGCGCGTATGGCGGCGATCCGCGAGCCGTGGGACGGCTGACCGCGGAGCTCGGCTCCACATGGCACTTCCGTCATTCCGCGATCAAACCGTACGCGGTGTGCCGCAGCGCGCACTCCGCGATCGACGCACTCACCGGCATCCTGCGCGACGCGGATGTGGACGCTTCGGAGGTGGCCGAGGTGCGATTGCACGTCAGCGACTTCCTGCGGCCGATGATCTGTCCGGCGCGCCCCCGGGACGCCGCCCAAGCCCGGATGAGTCTGCCGATCGCGGCGGCTCTCGTGCTCGACGGTTCCGGGCTGATGCCGCACGACTTCGACGCTTTCGACAGCAAGCGGGTGCAAGACCGGCTGGATCAGATCGTGGTCGTCCGGGACCCCGCGGCCGATGCCGAGCCGCTCGTCGAGGTGCGCGCCCGGGGGCGCCTCCACCGGCGGCGAGGCACCCGAGTCCGCGGTGGGCAGGAGGATCCGCTGACCGCGCTCGAGGTTCGTCGGAAGTTCGCTCGCCTCGCCGTGCCGGTCATCGGTGCCGACGGCGCGGCGACCCTGCAGCGCTGGGTCGACTCAGCTGTGCTGGCCTGCCCTCGGGCCGCGTCGGTCAGCCCGCGGAGTACTCGATCCCCCAGCTGAGGGTCCACGACTCGCCCGGGGTCAGCCAGCGCAGGCCGGTGCCGGAGTTGAGCGCGTCGGTGGGCGCGGTCATCGGCTCGATCGCGATCGCCGTGTCGCGGCCCGGGTATCCCGGGTTCGTGTAGAGCACGCGGAAGTCGAAGCCCTCGCCCTGCCAGTGCGTCACGCGGCGCCCGTCGGGCGCGGTGAGGGTGGTGCGGGCGAGGCCGTCGGCATCGCGGTGCAGGTCGGTGTAGACGGTGTCGAGCGAGAGGTCGGCGAGGGCGCGCGGCTGACGCATGTCGGTGGCGGCATTCACCGGCCGCAGGTCGATCGGCAGCATCCGCTCGTCGGTCACGTAGCGGGAATCCGCGGGGGAGTGCACCACGATGTCGCTCCCCGGCAGGTCTCCGAGGGTCAGGTAGGGGTGGGCTCCGAGGGCGACCGGGGCATCCCGATCGCCGACGTTGGTGAGCACATGGTGCACCGCGAGTCCCGTGTCGCTCAGGGCATACGTCACCTCGCAGGTGATGTGGAACGGGTAGCCGGTCTGCGGGAAGACGTCGGCACTGAGGGTCACGGTGTCCGGCGTCTTGCGGGCCGTGCGGTAGGCCGTGAAGCGGAGCAGGCCGTGCGAGGCGTTGTGGAACTTCGGCTCGGTGATGGCGAGCTGGTAGGTCTCGCCGCGCTGGGTCCACTTGCCGTCCCGCACGCGGTTCGGCCACGGTGCGAGCACGATGCCCGACGCCGCCGGAGCCGGCATGCCCACCGGGTAGGGCGCGATCACGTCGACGCCGTCGAAGACGAGACCGCGCAGGGAGGCGCCGACTTCCGTGACGCGGGCCGATGCGCGGCCGTCCGGTGTCGTGAGCAGGAACTGGATGCCGGTGGGGTAGCGCGGGATGGTCACGGCATCCATTCTGCTCGTCCGGGTCCGTCGCAGCAGGCGTTCTCCCAGCCAGTCCCGGTATCGTCGACAGGTCGGCTTCGAGGCACCGCTCAATCCAAGCGGAGATCGTTGTTTGTCGCCTCGTGGGGCCGATGTCTCGCACCACTCGGTGCGGTTGACAATCATGTGAATGGCCCCCGGCCGACGGATGTCCGGGATGATCAGGCGTTTCTGCGTTCCTGGTCGCTGTTCTCGTGCGAGAACTCCGAAAGGACACACCCATGCCCAAGAACAAGAAGCCCGCCGGCGGCGGCCGAGCGCAGAGTTTCGACCCGCGCTTCGCCAAGAAGAGCGGCTACCGTCCGGGCGGCCAGCGCGACTTCGGTCGCGACGAGCGCCGTGACGACCGTCGGGATGCCCCGGCCAAGGCCGGCTCGCGCAGCCCGAACCACCGCGGGTACCGCCCGGCCGAGTCCGACGGTCCCGCCAAGAAGGCCCGCTGGACAGCATCCGACCGTGCCGGCCGCGACGAGGCCCGCGGCATCCGCACCCACGCCCGCGACGCCCGCGGGTCGCGGGACTTCGGTGACCGCCCGCAGCGTTCCTTCGAGGACCGTCCGCGTCGCGAGTACGGCGACCGCCCGCAGCGTTCGTTCGAGGACCGCTCGCAGCGTTCGTTCGAGGACCGGCCGCGCCGCGACCGGGACGACCGTCCGCAGCGTTCGTCCGAAGACCGTCCCCGTCGCGAGTACGGTGACCGTCCGCAGCGTTCCTTCGACGACCGTCCCCGTCGTGACTTCGGCGATCGCCCGCAGCGCTCGTATGACGACCGGCCCCGCCGCGACCGCGACGACCGTCCGCGCCGTTCGTACGAGGACCGTCCGCAGCGTTCGTTCGAGGACCGTCCTCGCCGCGACTACGGTGACCGTCCGCAGCGTTCGTACGGTGACCGCCCGCAGCGTTCCTT
>NZ_DATEJS010000056.1:0-6476 GCF_035277845.1 Microbacterium sp. | reverse complement strand
CCGGCGGCGGACGAGGCCGGCGCACGCGTCGGGGTGATCGCGCGCCTGTTCGGGATCGGCGACAGCGTGCCGGTGCCGGAGGTCGAGCGCGCGCTCCCCGGCACCGGCGTGGGCGGGCTGGAGAGGCTGGGGGCCGTCGTGAGCGACGGCGGGCTGGTGCATCCGCAGCTGCTCATCCGCCCCCAGGACTGGGTGGACGACACCGGCGCCGGCCAGTGGTGGATCGCCAGCGACCTCGACGAGGCGGCCCTGCACGACGCCCTGCCCGAAGACCATGTACTCGGCGTGGGCGGGGCGTCCTTCACGCTCGCGGGGCTGCAGCTGCCGGTGCCGACCGGTCGCGTGCTCGACCTCGGCACCGGATGCGGCATCCAGGCGCTGCGTGCGCGGCTCTTCGCGGACGCCGTGGTCGCGACCGATGTGTCGGAGCGCGCGCTGCGGATGACGCGGTTGAACGGACTGCTCAACGGCGTGGACGGCATCGAGCTGCGTCGCGGCGACATGTTCGAGCCCGTCGACGGTGAACGGTTCGACCGGGTCGTGTCCAACCCGCCGTTCGTCATCACGCCGCGAGGGGCGGGCATGCCCTCGTACGAATACCGCGACGGCGGGCGCGTCGGCGACGGGGTCACCGCGTCGTTCGTCCGCACGGTCGGCTCGGTACTCGCGCCGGGCGGTGTGGCACAGCTGCTCGGCAACTGGGAGACCCGCGACGGCATCGGCGGCCTCGATCGGGTGCGGGGATGGGTCGCGGAGTCGGACGTGCCGCTGGATGCGTGGGTGATCGAGCGCGAGCGCCTGGACCCGGTCGCGTATGCGCAGCTGTGGATCCGGGACGCCGGGACGCTGGCGGGCTCCGCGGAGTACGACCGGATGCTCGGTGCGTGGCTGGACGACTTCGAGGCGCGCGGCGTCACCGAGATCGGCTTCGGATACATGCTGCTGCGACGCCCCACGCACGGCGCCCCGACCCTGGCCCGCTACGAGCGGATGCCGCAGCCCCTGGCGGAGGCCGGTCTGGGCGCGGCGCTCGCGCGGTCGCTGGACGCCTGGGACCGGGTGTGCGGCCTCGACGACCACGACGTGGCGGCATCCGTGCTGCTCACCGCGCCCGACGTGACGGAGGCGCGACATCACCTGCCCGGGGCCGAGGCGCCGAGCGTCATCGAGCTGCGCCAGGGCGGCGGGTTCGCCCGGGTGCTCGAGGTGGACCCCGCGCTCGCCGCCCTCGTCGGGGCGTGCGACGGCGACCTGCCGGTGGGGGCGCTCGTCGACGCGATCGCCCAGCTGCTCGAGGCGGATGCCGCGGCACTGCGCGCGGACCTGCTGCCGCGCGTGCGGGAACTGCTGTTCACCGGGATGCTGCGCTTCGCGGACTGACGCGCGGGCGTGCCGCGGTCCGCTCGGGTGTCACGATCGCACGGTTCCACCCGCGATTCGTGACACGTGAGCGGAAGACGGCGGGAGGACGGGGCCGCGGCGGTGGCAGCCGCAGTGGCAGCGGCGGTGGCACCGTCGGGGCGTCCCGGGGCGTGCCCAGGGGCGGCGGATAGGCTCGAGGGATGCTCAATATGGTCGAGGGGATCGCGCGGCTCGGCGCGCTCGCCGACTCCCCGGTGGTCGCCGCGATCGCGAAGGCGTTCGCCGATGCCGGCCACGAGCTCGCGATCGTCGGGGGCCCCGTGCGCGACGCGCTGCTGGGCCGCGCGACACACGACCTCGACTTCACCACCGACGCCCGCCCCGACGAGATCCTGCGGATCCTCGGACCGATCGCGTCCAAGACCTGGGACGTCGGCCGTGCGTTCGGCACGATCGCGGCGCGCGTGAAGGTGCCCGGCAGCCCCGCGGAGCAGGTGGAGATCACCACCTACCGCGCCGACGCGTACGACGGCCTCAGCCGCAAGCCCAGCATCGAGTTCGGCGACACCCTCGACGGTGATCTGGTGCGGCGCGATTTCACCGTGAACTCCATGGCGCTGCGCGTGCCGGCGAAAACACTCGTCGACCCCACCGGCGGCGTCGAGGACCTGCTGGCCGGCATCCTGCGCACCCCGATCGAGCCGGCCGTCAGCTTCGGCGACGATCCGCTGCGGATGCTCCGAGCGGCGCGGTTCGCGTCGCAGCTCGGGTTCGACGTGCACCCCGACACCCTCGCGGCGATGACGCGCCTGCGCGAGATGCTGCGGATCGTGAGCGCCGAGCGCATCCAAGCCGAACTGGTGCGGATCCTGCGCACCGACGACCCGACCCGCGGCATCCGCATCCTCGTGGAGACCGGGCTGATGGACGAGTTCCTGCCCGAGGTGCCGGCACTGCGCCTGGAGGTCGACGAGCACCACCACCACAAAGACGTCTACGAGCACTCGCTGACGGTGCTGCAGCAGGCCATCGACCTCGAGAAGGCGCGCAACCCGGACGCCGAGCCCGACGTCGCGCTGCGGCTCGCCGCCCTGCTGCACGACATCGGCAAGCCGCCCACGCGGCGGCTCGAGGCGGGTGGCGGGGTGACGTTCCACCACCACGACGTCAAGGGCTCGCGCATGGCGCGCAAACGTTTGAAGGACCTGCGGTTCGACACCCTGACGACGGATGCGGTGGCGCGTCTGATCGAGCTGCATCTGCGCTTCTTCGGCTATGCGGAGGGGGCGTGGACCGACTCCGCCGTACGGCGGTACGTGCGCGATGCCGACGACCTGCTCGAGCGACTGCACATCCTCACGCGCGCCGACGTGACCACCCGCAACCGGCGCAAGGCCGACCGGCTGGCATCCGCCTACGACGACATCGAGCTGCGCATCGGCGAACTCGCCGAACAGGAGGCCCTGGACGCCCTGCGCCCCGCGCTCGGCGGCACCGAGATCATGGAGATCCTCGGGATCGAACCCGGCCGGGCCGTCGGCGAGGCGTACCGCTTCCTGCTGGACATCCGCCTGGACGAGGGCGAGATCTCGGCGGAGGAGGCCGAACGGCGCCTGCGCGAATGGTGGGCCGCCCGGGTCTGAGCGCGGCGTCGTTCACCGACGCGTTGCCGGAGGGTCGCCGGGGCGTCACCCGGGCTTGAGAGTCTGCTGTGAGACCGCACCCGCGGTGCACCGACAGAACCGGGAGTGACGTGACAGGCACACAGGTCACCGTGATCCTGCC
The DNA here is from genome assembly GCF_035277845.1 of Microbacterium sp. GTDB lineage: Bacteria > Actinomycetota > Actinomycetes > Actinomycetales > Microbacteriaceae > Microbacterium. Next base: position 3,329 of record NZ_DATEJS010000056.1, on the reverse strand, counting down.
GGCCAAGGACGCCGGCCCCTTCATCGGCACGACGCTCGCCACGCTCGCGCGTCAGTTCGACGATCCCGACGCGCTCAAGCTCGTCGCGATCGACGACGGCTCCACCGATGACACCGGCGAGCGGATGCGGGAGGCGGCATCCCGCTTCGGCTCCGCGGAGCTGCTGCGCAACGAGACCCCGGTGGGCCTCGCGAGTGCACGCAACCAGGGCCTCGCGCACGTCGACGGCGACCTCTACTGCTTCGTCGACGGCGACGACTGGATGGCGCCCGGCCGGCTCGCGGCCCTCGCCGAGATCATGCACGCGCTCGACTGCGACTTCGTGCGCACCGACCACGTGACCGTCACCGAAGGACGGCGGCAGCTCGTGCGCGCACCGCACCCGTGGCGGGGAACGGTGTGCGCGCCCCGCGATGCGATCCTGCCGGACGACGACACCACCATGGTGGACTACCCGTATGCCTGGGCGGGAATGTTCCATCGTCGCCTGATCGACGAAGGCCTCGCGGCGTTCCCGGAGGGCCTCTTCACGGCGGAGGACCGTCCGTGGATCTGGCGTCTGCACCTGACCGCGACGTCCTTCGCCGTCGTCGACGCCCCCGCCCTGCTGTACCGGCGCGGCGTGACGACCTCCCTCACCCAGATCGCCGACCGCCGGCAGCTGGACTTCCTGCCCGCGTTCGCGCAGACGCTGGACGTGGTCGCAGCGGACGAGCACGCCGACCTGTACATGCCGAAGGCGGTATGGACGACGCTCGCCGTGTGCGCGCACCATCTGCGTCGCTCGCGTGCGATGACCCCGGCGCTGCGCACCGACCTGCGCCGCGGCGTGCGCGACCTCATCGCGGCGGTGCCGGCGGAGTACGTCGACGACGCCCTCCGCCGGATGTCGGAGCCCCGTCGGCGAATGCTGGCCCGCTTCACCCGGGGGACGCGCTGACATGGCCCAGATCTTCGTGCTCAACTCGGCGTATGGACTGATGACCGCCGCCGCGGCGATCGATGCGGGTGCCGTGCCCGAGACGTCCCACCGCATCCTGCTGTCGGTGAATGCGGCTCTCGTGCCGGAGACGGGATCCGGGCCGGGCGAGCTGGCATCCCTGCGCGGGCTGCTCGCGCGCTTCGACCGGGTGGTGTCGCTCAACGAACTGATCGCTCCCATTCCGCCGACGATGTGGAGCCCTCCCGCCGATGAGCTGCCCCTGCTGGAGCGGCTGCTGCGCACCGCCTGGGGGCTCGGCGAGGAGCCCGTGGAGCTCTACCTGCAGAGCCCGCAGGTGTCACCCTCCCGCGCGCTCGCCGCTGTCTTCGTCGCCGCCCCGCTCACGGTCATCGGCGACGGCCTGATGACCTACTCGCCCATCCGCGATCGTCTGGGCCGCGGCATCACCGGTCGTATGCGCGCCGTGGCATACGCGGACGTCGTGCCCGGCGTGGAGCCGGTGCTGTTCACCGAGACCGGCGCGGTGCGCGTGCCGATCGCGGCCGGGCGGGTGCGCGCGATCCTCGAGGAGGTCGACCGGACGGTGCAGGATGCCGCGATCGACCGGCTCGCCGCATCCGACGTCCCCACCGCCCTCGTGCTCGGCCAGTACCTCGCCGAGCTCGACCTCGTGACGGTGGACGAAGAGCAGCACATGCAATTCCAGATGATCGACCGCGCCGGCGACCTCGGTGCGGAGCGCGTGGTGTTCAAGCCGCATCCGTCGGCGCCGCCCGCGCTCGTCGGCGCCCTCGCGGCGCACGCCCGCGCCCGCGGGCTCGCCTGGGCGATGTACGACGGCCCCGCCCCGGCCGAGGTGCTGGCCGCGCGGGTGAACACCGTCGGCGTCGTCGCCGGGTTCTCCTCCGCGCTCACGAGCGCCCGCGCCGTGCTCGGCCTGCCGATCGCCTCTGCCGGCACCGACCTGCTGCTGCAGCGGCTGGACCCGTTCGAGAACAGCAACCGCATCCCGGTCACGATCGTGGACGCGCTCACCCGGCCCGACTCGCCGTACCGCACGCCCGCCGCGCTGCAGGCGCTGGTCGATGCCGTCGGCTACTGCATGCAGCCCGTGATCATGGCGCACCTGCGGCCGCGGGCCGAGCGGGTGCTGCAGTCGCTCGACGAACAGGAGCGGCACCGGTACTTCGCGCGCCGACGCCTGGCGGAGCTGGCGCTCCCGGGCGGCCGGCGCCGCTTCATCCCCCGCACGACCACGCTGAGCGGCGATGTCACCCGGCTCGAAGAGCTGCGCCTGACGATGCTCGGCGCCCAGCGCCGGTTGGGCCGCGCGATGAAGGCGCTGCAGGGCCGATGAGCGGGATCGTGGTCGCCGTCATCCCGGCCCGGGGCGGTTCCAAGGGCGTGCCGCGCAAGAACGTGCGCCGGGTCGGCGGGATGCCCCTCATCGCCCGTGCCGTGCAGGCCGCCGCCGCGGCGGAACGCGTCGATCTGGTCGTCGTCAGCACCGACGATCCGGAGATCGCGGCGGTCGCCGCCGCCGCGGGCGCGCAGGTCGTGGATCGTCCCGCGGACCTGGCCGGCGACACGGCCTCCTCGGAGTCCGCGGTGCGGCACGCCGTCGACACGCTCGAGGCATCCGGCCTCGAGGTCGGCACCATCGTCTTCGTGCAGGCGACGTCGCCGTTCATCCCGAGCGCCGGCATCGACGAAGCCGTGACCGCCGTCCGCGACGACGGGTACGACAGCGCGTTCTCCGCCGTCGAGACGTACGGGTTCCTCTGGGGCCGGGATGCCTCCGGCACGGCCGCCGCGATCAACCACGACTCGGCGTTCCGCCCCCGCCGGCAGGACCGCGACCCGCACTACCTCGAGACCGGGGCCTTCTACGCGTTCGACGCCGCCGGGTTCCGGGCCGCCGGGCACCGCTTCTTCGGACGCACCGCGATCATCGAGGTGCCCGAGGCGTCCGCCATTGAGATCGACGACGAGCACCAGCTGGCGATGGCATCCGCCCTCGCGCCGTTGCTCGAGCGGCCTGGACCCATCGACGTCGACGCCGTGGTCACCGACTTCGACGGCGTGCACACCGACGACTCGGTGCTCGTCGACGCCGACGGGCGCGAGCAGGTGCGGGTCGGCCGGAACGACGGGATGGGGGTCGGCCTGCTGTGCAGGGCCGGCATCCCGGTGCTGATCCTCTCCACCGAGACGAACCCCGTCGTGCGGGCACGTGCCGCCAAGCTGCGCGTCCCCGTGCTGAACGGCATCGACGACAAGGCGGCCGCCCTCACCGCGTGGGCGCAGGATGCCGGGATCGCGCTCGATCGCGTCGCCTACCTGGGCAACGACGTCAACGACCTGCCGGCCATGGAACTCGTCGGCT
>NZ_DATEJS010000055.1:0-40066 GCF_035277845.1 Microbacterium sp. | reverse complement strand
GGCGCCGCGGTCGCCCAGCCGGCACCCACGTCCCGCTCGTAGACTGGGCTCCATGCGTGTTCTGGCGGCCATGAGCGGGGGAGTGGACTCCGCCGTCGCCGCGGCGCGCGCGGTCGACGCCGGCCACGACGTCGTCGGCGTGCACCTCGCGCTGTCCCGCGCCGGCGGCACGCTGCGCACGGGAAGCCGCGGGTGCTGCACCATCGAGGATGCACTCGACGCCCGGCGGGCAGCCGACCTGCTCGGCATCCCCTTCTACGTGTGGGATTTCTCGGAGCGCTTCCGCGACGACGTGATCGCCGACTTCGTCGCCGAGTACCAGGCGGGGCGCACCCCCAACCCGTGCATGCGCTGCAACGAGAAGATCAAGTTCGCGGCACTCCTCGAGCGCGCGCTGGAGCTCGGTTTCGACGCCGTCTGCACCGGCCACTACGCCACGCTCGTCGACACCGCGGCGGGTCGGGAGCTGCACCGCGCCTCCGACGCGGCGAAGGACCAGTCGTACGTGCTCGGCGTGCTCGACGCCGAGCAGCTGGCGCACACGTACTTCCCGCTCGGGTCCACGCCGTCGAAGGCGATCGTGCGCGCGGAGGCCGCCGAGCGCGGTCTGACCGTGGCGCAGAAGCCGGACAGCTACGACATCTGCTTCATCCCGGACGGGGACACCCGTGGCTGGCTGGCCGACAAGGTGGGCGCCGAGTCCGGCGACATCGTGGATGCCGCCGGAGCGGTCATCGGCCGGCACGAGGGGGCGCACGCGTTCACGGTCGGGCAGCGACGCGGACTGAAGCTCGGCGTGCCGGCGCCCGATGGGAAGCCGCGGTTCGTCCTCGAGGTGCGACCCGTGTCGAACACGGTCGTGGTGGGACCGAAAGAGGCCCTGTCGATCGGCGAGATCGCGGGCGACCGGTTCTCGTGGGCGGGGCGCGCGCCCGAGACGGATGCGTTCGCGTGCGACGTGCAGATCCGCGCGCACGCCGACCCGGTGCCGGCCCGTGCCGAGCTGCGGGGCGGCGAGGTCGTGGTGCGTCCGGATGCCCCGTTCGAGGGCGTCGCGCCCGGCCAGACGGCGGTGCTCTACGACGGCACGCGGGTGATCGGCCAGTTCACGATCGCGCGCACGGTGTCGGCGGTGCCCGCGGGCGTGTGATCCGCCGCCCGGTCGATGTCCGAGGCGCCTCCTAGACTGGCGGGGTGACCGAGCCAGGCGACGAGACCACGATCGATTTCGACCAGGCGCGCAGCGCGGCGACAGCCCTGCGTGAGCTCATCGAGCAGTACCGGGTGGTCTACTACTCCGAAGGTGCGAGTCTCGTCAGCGACGCCCAGTACGACGAGAAGATCCACGAGCTCGAGGCGCTGGAGCGGGCGTTCCCGGAGCTGATCTCCGCCGACAGCCCGACCCAGCAGGTGGGTGCGGGCATCGTCTCGGTCGGTTTCCCGCCGCACGAGCACGCGGAGCGCATGCTCAGCCTCGACAACGTCTTCTCCATCGACGAGCTGCGCGACTGGGCGCACAAGACCCGCGAAGCCGCCGGCCAGCCGGTGCGGTGGCTCAGCGAGCTCAAGATCGACGGGCTCGCGATCAGCCTGGCCTATCGCGACGGGGTGCTCGAGACCGCCACCACCCGGGGCGACGGGCGCGTCGGCGAGGACATCACCGAGAACGTCGAGTGGATCCCCGCGATCCCGAGGCGGCTGTCCGGGGCCGGCTGGCCGGCGTTCTTCGAGGTGCGCGGCGAGGTGTTCCTGCGCGGCGCGGACTTCGAGGCGCTGAACGAGCGCCAGCACAGCCTGCAGGCGGCCTGGGTGGCCGAGCAGCTCGCCAAGGGGCGCGACGCCGAGGCGATCCCCACCCGGTTCCCGGAGTTCGCGAACGCCCGCAACACGGCGGCGGGCAGCCTGCGCCAGCGCACCGAGAACAAGACGCCCGAACAGCTGCGACTGATGCGCGAACGCCTCGGCCGCCTCTCGCTGTACCTGCACGGCATCGGCGCCTGGCAGCATCCCGACGTGCCGAACCAGTCCGAGATCTACGACGTGCTGGCCGGCTGGGGGCTGCCGGTCTCGCCGCACACGCGGGTGTTCGACACCATCGACCAGGTCGCCGACTACATCGCCGCGCGCGGCGAGCACCGCCACGACATCGAGCACGAGATCGACGGCATCGTGGTCAAGGTCGACGAGCTCGCGCTGCACGACGTGCTCGGTGCGACCAGCCGTGCCCCGCGCTGGGCGATCGCGTACAAGTACCCGCCCGAAGAGGTCTACACGACGCTGCTCGACATCATCGTCGGCGTCGGGCGCACCGGCCGGGCGACCCCCTACGCGGTGATGGAGCCAGTGCGGGTGGCTGGCTCCACCGTCCGGCAGGCGACGCTGCACAACCAGCAGGTCGTGAAGGCGAAGGGAGTGATGATCGGCGACACCGTCGTGCTCCGCAAGGCCGGCGACGTCATCCCCGAGATCCTCGGTGCCGTTATCGAACGGCGCGACGGCTCGCAACGCGAGTGGCACATGCCGGAGGCGTGTCCCGAGTGCGGCTCGACGCTGCGCCCCATGAAGGAGGGCGACATCGATCTGCGCTGCCCGAACGCCCGGGCCTGCCCGGCCCAGGTGCGCGGGCGGGTGGAGCACATCGGATCGCGCGGCGCGCTGGACATCGAGGCGCTGGGCGAGGTCACCGCCGCGGCGCTCACGCAGCCCGCCGGTCCCGTCGCCGCCCCGCTGCCGACGGAGGCGCGGCTGTTCGAACTGACGCTCGACGAACTCGTGCCGATCGAGGTCGTCGTCCGGGACGCCGAGACCGGCCTGCCGAAGGAGGATGACGAGGGCGAGGTCAAGAAGCGCTCGCCGTTCCGGCGCAACGCCACGGCGGCGGAGAAGCGCGAGGGCATGAACGCGCGACAGCCGTCCAGCACCGCCGTGAAGCTGCTCGCCGAGCTCGAAAGGGCCAAGACCAAGGAGCTGTGGCGGCTTCTCGTGTCGCTCAACATCCGCCACGTCGGGCCCGTCGCCGCGCGCGCCCTCGCCCAGTGGTTCGGCTCCCTCGACGCCATCCGCGCCGCCTCCCGGGAAGACCTCGCGCAGGTCGAAGGGGTCGGCTCGATCATCGCCGACTCGCTGCTGGAGTGGTTCGAGGTCGACTGGCACCGCGAGATCGTCGAGCGGTGGACCGCCGCCGGCGTCCAGTGGGCCACTCCCGGACACCCCGGTCCCGGAGCGGTGACGGCGGGCGGGGGCGTTCTCGACGGGCTCACGGTCGTCGCGACCGGTTCGCTCGAGGGCTACACGCGCGACGGCGCCCAGGAGGCGATCATCGCCGCCGGCGGCAAGGCGGCGTCCAGCGTGTCCAAGAAGACGGACTTCGTCGCGGCCGGGCCCGGGGCGGGATCCAAGCTCGCGAAGGCGGAGGAGCTCGGCATCCGCATCCTGGACGCCGCGCAGTTCAAGATCCTCGTCGAACAGGGGCCGGACGCGCTGGACGCGTGACGCCCGGCGGCCGCGTCACGCGTCGGAAGGCTCCGGGCCGGACCCGACACGGAGCCGAAACAGGCGCCCGCCTAGAATGGGGGAGTGTCTGAAATCACCCCCGATCTTGTGCGCCATCTCGGCGTTCTCGCGCGGATCCAGCTGAGCGACGACGAGGTCACGCGCCTCACCGGCCAGCTCGACGTGATCGTCGACAACATCGCCAAGGTGTCGCAGGTCGCGACGCCCGACGTTGTCGCGACGAGTCATCCGATCCCGCTGTCGAACGTCTACCGTCCCGACGAAGTGGGCGAGACGCTCACCCGCGAGCAGGCGCTGCAGAATGCGCCGGATGCCGCCGACGGTCGCTTCCGCGTGACCGCGATCCTCGGTGAAGAACAGTGACAGAGGGAAGCACAGTGACCGACATCATCCGGCTTTCCGCTGCCGACCTGGCCGCGAAGCTCGCGGCGGGCGACATCTCCAGCGTCGAGGCGACCCGTGCGCACCTGGACCGCATCGCCGCCGTGGACGGCGACGTGCACGCGTTCCTGCACGTCAACGGCCAGGCCGTCGCCGTGGCCGAGGGCATCGACCGTCGCCGCGCGGCCGGAGAGGCCCTCGGTGAACTGGCCGGCGTGCCGCTCGCGATCAAGGACGTCCTCGTCACCACCGACATGCCCTCCACGAGCGGATCGAAGATCCTCGAGGGCTACATGTCGCCGTTCGACGCGACCGTCGTCGCCCGGGCGCGCGCAGCCGGCCTCGTGCCCCTCGGCAAGACGAACATGGACGAGTTCGCCATGGGCTCGTCGACCGAGCACTCAGCCTACGGCCCGACCCGCAACCCGTGGGACCTCGACCGCATCCCCGGCGGCTCGGGCGGTGGATCGGCGGCGGCCGTCGCCGCGTTCGAGGCTCCCCTCGCACTCGGCTCCGACACAGGCGGCTCGATCCGCCAGCCCGCCCACGTCACCGGCACCGTCGGGATGAAGCCGACGTACGGCGGCGTGAGCCGGTACGGCGCGATCGCGCTGGCCTCGTCTCTCGACCAGGTCGGGCCCGTCACGCGCACCGTGCTCGACTCCGGGCTGCTGCACGATGTCATCGGCGGTCACGACCACCGCGACTCGACCTCGCTCACCGACGCCTGGCCGTCGTTCGCCGCGGCAGCCCGCGAGGGCGCCTCGGGCGACGTCCTCAAGGGTCTGCGGGTCGGTGTGATCACGGAGCTGCCGGACAGCGGGTTCCAGCCCGGCGTCGCGGCCTCCTTCCGTGCCTCGCTCGACCTCATGCAGGCGCACGGCGCCGAGATCGTCGAGATCAGCGCGCCGCACTTCGAATACGGCGTCGCCGCCTACTACCTGATCCTTCCCGCCGAGGCGTCCAGCAACCTGGCCAAGTTCGACTCGGTGCGCTTCGGCATGCGGGTGGCGAACACGGGAGGCACCGTCGAGGACGTCATGGCCGCGACCCGCGACGCCGGGTTCGGCGAAGAGGTCAAGCGCCGCATCATCCTGGGCACCTACGCGCTGTCGGCCGGGTACTACGACGCCTACTACGGCAGCGCCCAGAAGGTGCGCACGCTCATCCAGCAGGACTTCGCGTCGGCGTTCGCCCAGGTGGACGTCATCGCCACGCCCTCCGCCCCGACCACCGCGTTCCGGATCGGCGAGCGGATCGACGACCCGCTGCAGATGTACCTCAACGACGTGACCACGATCCCCGCGAACCTCGCCGGCGTGCCGGGGATCTCGATCCCGTCGGGCCTCGCCGCCGAGGACGGCCTGCCCGTCGGCATCCAGTTCCTCGCGCCCGCGCGGGAGGATGCCCGCCTGTACCGCGTCGGTGCAGCGCTCGAGGCGGCGCTGGTCGACAGCTGGGGAGCCCCGCTGCTCGATCGCGCCCCGGCCCTCACCCCCACCACCGGATCGACGGGAGCCCGCTGATGGCCAAGGACACCCTGATGGACTTCGACAAGGCGCTGGAGCTGTTCGAGCCGGTGCTCGGCTTCGAGGTGCACGTCGAGCTGAACACCAAGACGAAGATGTTCTCGGCCGCGCCGAACTCGTTCGGCCGCGATCCCAACACCGACCTCGCGCCCGTCGATCTCGGTCTTCCCGGTTCGCTGCCGGTGGTCAACGAGCAGGCCGTGCGGTACTCGATCAGCCTGGGCCTCGCCCTCGGCTGCTCGATCGCGCCGTCGAGCCGTTTCGCCCGCAAGAACTACTTCTACCCGGACCTCGGCAAGAACTACCAGATCTCCCAGTACGACGAGCCCATCGCGTTCGACGGGCAGGTCGAGGTGGAACTCGAGGGCGGCGAGCTCGTGAAGATCCCGATCGAACGTGCGCACATGGAGGAGGATGCCGGCAAGCTCACCCACGTGGGCGGCTCGACCGGTCGCATCCAGGGCGCCGAGTACTCGCTCGTCGACTACAACCGTGCCGGGGTGCCGCTCGTCGAGATCGTGACGCGTCCGATCTTCGGCGCGGAGCACCGGGCGCCCGCGCTCGCCGCGGCGTACGTGCGCACCATCCGCGACCTCGTGCTGGCACTCGGGATCTCGGATGCCCGCATGGAGCGCGGCAACCTCCGCTGCGACGCGAACGTGTCGTTGCGCCCGCGCGGGCAGGAGCGACTCGGCACGCGCACCGAGACGAAGAACGTCAACTCGATGCGCTCCGTCGAGCGCGCCGTGCGGTACGAGATCCAGCGGCAGGCGGCGATCCTCGCCGACGGCGGTTCCATCACCCAGGAGACGCGTCACTGGCACGAGGACACCGGCACCACGTCGCCCGGACGTCCGAAGTCGGACGCCGACGACTACCGGTACTTCCCGGAGCCGGATCTGCTGCCCGTCGAGCCGTCGCTCGAGCTCATCGAACAGCTGCGCGCCGCGCTGCCCGAGCCGCCCGCCGAGCGTCGCCGTCGCCTCAAGGCCGAGTGGGGCTGCACCGACCTCGAATTCCAGGACGTCGTCAACGGCGGCGTGCTCGCCGAGGTGGAGGCGACCGTCGCCGCCGGCACCAGCCCGGCCGCGGCCCGCAAATGGTGGACCGGTGAGATCGCACGACTCGCGAATCTGCAGGAGCGCGAAGCGACCGAGCTGGTGGCGCCGGCCGATGTGGCGGCGCTGCAGCAGCTCGTCGACGCCGGCACGCTGACCGACAAGCTCGCCCGCCAGGTGCTCGAGGGCATGGTCGCGGGCGAGGGGACGCCGCAGCAGATCGTCGACGCCCGGGGACTCGCGGTCGTGTCCGACGACGGCGCGCTGATCGCCGCGATCGACGAGGCGCTCGCCTCCCAGCCCGACGTCCTCGAGAAGATCCGCGACGGCAAGGTGCAGGCCGCCGGCGCCGTCATCGGCGCTGTCATGAAGGCGATGAAGGGCCAGGCGGATGCCGCCCGCGTGCGCGAGCTCATCCTGGAGCGCGCCGGATCCTGACACCGCGGGACTCCGCGACGCGACCCTCCGACCTCGATGTCGGAGGGTCGCGTCACAATAGGGGGATGGGTCGCGCGGACGGAACGGGGCGCCTGGTCTCGCGGCCGGGCGCGGACGACAGCGGCACCCGCATCCTGCACGTCGACATGGATGCGTTCTACGCATCCGTCGCGGTGCTCGACGATCCGTCGCTGCGGGGCAAGGCGCTCATCATCGGCGCACCCGAGGGGCGCAGCGTGGTCTCGAGTGCGTCGTACGAGGCGCGGCGGTTCGGCGTCCGATCCGCGATGCCCGTGTCGCAGGCGCTCCGATTGTGCCCGCATGCGATCACCGTCGCCCCGCGCTTCGAGCGGTACGTCGAGGTGTCGCGCCAGGTCTTCGACGTGTTCCGCAGCATCACGCCGCTCGTCGAGCCGCTCTCGATCGACGAGGCGTTCCTCGACGTGGGTGGGGCCCGGCGACTGTGGGGGAGCCCCGGCACGATCGCGGTCATGCTGCGCGAGCGCATCCTCGACGAGGTGGGCATCGTCTGCAGCGTGGGGGTCGCGTCGACCAAGCACGTCGCCAAGATGGCATCGACGATCAGCAAGCCCGACGGGCTGCTCATCGTTCCCGCACACCGCACCCTCGAGTTCCTCGAGCCGCGCAGCGTGCGCGCGCTGTGGGGCGTGGGCCCCAAGGCCGCCGAAGCCCTGGCGGGGCGGGGCATCCACACCGTCGCCGACGTGATCCGCACACCGCAGGCGGTGCTGGTGCGTGCGCTCGGCCCCGCCATGGCGGAGCGCATCGGCGACCTCGCACGCGGCATCGACCCCCGCGTCGTCGAGACGGAGCGGGTGGAGAAGAGCGTCGGCCACGAGGAGACGTTCCACGCCGACATCGCGGATGCCGGCGTGCTGCGAAGCGAGCTGCGACGTCTCGCCGATCGCGTCGGGGCACGCCTGCGCGCCCAGGAATGGACGGCCGGCTCGGTGTCGATCAAGATCCGGTTCGCCGATTTCACGACCGTGACCCGCACCCAGACGCTCCCCACGCCCACGTCGGTCGGCCAGCGCATCGGCGAGGCGGCGCTCGACCTGTTCGACGCGCTCGAGCGGCGCCAGGCCGTCCGTCTCGTGGGTGTGCGCGCTGAGAAGCTGCGACCGGCGAGCGGCACCGTCGCCGGTCTCTGGGACGACGACGAGGAGTGGCGGAGCCTGGAGGGTGCGGTCGATGACGTGTCGGCGCGCTTCGGCAAGGGCGCCGTCACGCGCGCGACGCTGCTGGGGGCGCGGCGGGACGTCGCCGCTCTGCCGTCCAACCCCCGGCCCGGGCAGGTGCCGTGAGCCACGCGGCGTCGGGTGCGTCGGGTGCGCCCGCGCGCTAGCGTGGAGGCATGCCCAATCTCGCAGTGGAACTCGGCCAGCAAGCCTTGGCGTTCGGTGTGCACAGCGCCTACGGCGAGCCGCAGGATGTCGACGGTGTGCACTTCATCCCGGTGGCCGTGACCTGGTCGGGCTTCGGCGCCGGTTCGGATGACGTCGGCAACGGCGGGGGAGCAGGCGGCGGCTGGGCGATCCCCGTCGGCGCCTATGTGCGCCGGGCCGGCGGTCTGCGATTCGAAGCCAACCCGGTCGCCATGCTCGCCGTCGCCATCCCGTTCGTGTGGGTCGCGGGTCGTGCGCTCAGCCGTGTCATCCGCGCTCGCAAGAAGTAGTCGCGACCCCGTCCGCCTCGCCCTCGACTCGGCTGTCGCCGCGGTCGTGGGCGCCGTGCGGGCGCAGGCGGTGTCGAACCCCGTCATCCTCGTCGACGGCTGCAGCGGCTCCGGAAAGAGCACGCTCGCCCGCGCGATCGTGTCGGCGTGGCCGTTGCGCGGGCGTGTCCAGCTGGTGGCGCTCGATTCGCTCTACCCGGGGTGGGACGGTCTCGCGGACGGCGTCGAGACGGCGCGTGCGAACGTGCTCTATCCGCATGCGCGCGGCACGGTCGGTGTCTGGCAGCGGTGGGACTGGACGGCCGGAGAATACGCGGAAGCGCACGCGGTCGACCCGGCGCTGCCGCTCATCGTCGAGGGGTCCGGCATCATCACCGAGCAGACGGCGGCGCTGAGCGACATCCGGGTCTGGCTGGAGTCGCCCGCGGACTCCCGGCGCAGGCGAGCACTCGCCCGGGACGGTGACACATACCGTCCGCACTGGGACCGATGGGCAGCCCAGGAGAGGGTGCATGTGCAGCAGGATGCTCCGCAGCGGCTGGCGACGCTGCGGTTCGACGTGCCGTGACGCCCGCTGCGCCTCAGTCGCGTCCCATGGCGGACTCGACGAGCTGATCCAGCCGGAAGGCGAGCCACTCGTACACACCGTACCGAGGGTCGTCGACCGGCTGCGTGTCCTCGTCGGTGATCCCGATGCGCGTCGCCAGCACCAGTCGCAGCGCCGTGAGGGTGCGCAGCCAGGCCGGCAGATGCGCGGAGTCGACGGCGATGGGGACGACGTCGTGGGCGGCCTCCGAGTCGAGCACTGCGACATCCACCGGTCCGAGCATGTCGAGGACGGTCTGGGCGTCGGCGCGGCGGGTCTCGAGCAGGTCCGCCTCGGTCAGGGCGCGGAAGTCGGCGGACGCCGACGGATCGTCCGGGTAGGCCGAGGGGACGAGGCGCGCGACGGCCGGGTCATCCGCCGGAGACTCCTCGAGCACCACCAGGAAATCCCGCACCAGCATCGACAGATGCGCGGTCTCGGCCCGGGTGAGGTCCAGCAGCGCGCCACCGGGGGTCATCCGTCGACCTCCCGCACCGTCGCCCACAGGCCGTAGTCGTGCATCGCGCGGGCGTGCAGCTCCATCTGCTCACGGGCGCCCTCGGCCACGACCGCGTGGCCGTCCTGGTGCACGTGGAGCATGAGCGTGGTCGCCTTCTCCCGGCTGTAGCCGAAGTGCGTGCGGAACACGTAGACCACGTAGCTCATCAGGTTGACCGGATCGTTCCACACGACGGTCTGCCAGGGACGCAGGGCACGGGCGTCGAGCCGCTGGTCCAGGCGCTCGTCGACATCGGGAGCGGCGACGCCGGTCACGCCCACCCCAGCTCGTGAAGGCGCTCGTCGTCGATGCCGTAGAAATGTCCGATCTCGTGCACCAGGGTGGTGTGCACTTCGTCACGGAGCTCCGCCTCGGTGTCGCACGCCGCGAGGTGGGGCTCGCGGTACAGGATGATGCGGTCCGGCAGCTCGCCGATGCCGTACCGGTCGCGCTCCGTCAGGGCGATGCCGTCATACAGACCGAGCAGATCGAGGCTGCCGTCCTCGGGGCGGTCCTCCACCACGAACACGACGTTGTCGAGGCCGTCGATCATGTCGTCGGGCAGTCGATCGAGCTCATCCGTGACGAGCTTCTCGAATGCTTCGGCATCCCATTCGTCCATGCGCATGCTGCTCTCATGAAGATATGGGGTGAGTAACGGGACTTGAACCCGCGACCCCCTGGACCACAACCAGGTGCTCTACCAACTGAGCTATACCCACCGTGTCCCCGGCGTGCCGGGGCAACCCTACGATTCTGTCATACGTTGGGCGCAAACAACGAAACGGCCGCCGCTGCCGCGGCTCTGGCCTCGTCGCTCGAGGGTCCGGGGTCGCTCACGAACACCGACTGGCGGTAGTAGGCGAGTTCCCGGATCGATTCGCGGATGTCGGTGAGGGCCCGGTGCTCGCCCTCCTTGGCGGGGGCGTTGAAGTAGGCGCGCGGAAACCAGCGGTGCGAGAGCTCCTTGATGCTGGAGACGTCGATGTTCCGGTAGTGCAGCCAGCGATCGACCCGGGGCATGTATTTGGCCAGGAACATCCGGTCTGTGCCGATCGTGTTGCCGGCCAGAGGCGCCTTGCCCTCGAGAGGCACGAAGCGCTGGATGTACTCGAGCACCTCGAACTCCGCCTCGCCGAGCGTCACGCCGCCGGGGATCTCTTCGAGCAGACCGGACTTGCGGTGCATGTTGGTGACGAAGTCGTTCATATGCTCGAGAGCCGAGGTGTCGGGCTTGATCACGATCTGGAACCCCGAATCGAGGGGACGCAGCTCAAAATCCGTCACGACCACGGCGACTTCGACGAGCTCGTCGACCTCGAGATCGAGGCCCGTCATCTCGCAGTCGATCCACACCAGCCGGTCGTTCTCTGAAGATGCCACCATGGGGGACATCCTAATGACCGGCTCGGACATCGGCCGCCGGGCGGCGGCGCCGTCAGACGTCGGCGGAGCGTCGCGGCAGGCGCCAGTTCGGCCGCACGAAGTGGCAGGTGTAGCCGCCGGGGTGCTTGCGCAGGTAGTCCTGGTGCTCTTCCTCGGCCTCCCAGAACGCGCTGGCGGGCTCCACCTCCGTGACGGCCGGTCCCGGCCACAGGCCGGACGCGTCGACGTCCGCGATGGTGTCGCGAGCGGTGCGCTCCTGCTCGTCGGACGCGAAGAAGATCGCGCTGCGGTAGCTGCGCCCGATGTCGTTGCCCTGCCGATTGCGCGTGGACGGGTCGTGGATCTGGAAGAAGAACTCCAGCAGCTCCCGGTACGTGATGACGTCGGGGTCGAAGACGATCTCCACGGCCTCGGCGTGATCGCCGTGGTGGCGGTAGGTCGCATTCGGGGTGGTGGGATCGCCCGAGTATCCGACGCGGGTCGAGATCACACCGGGGCTGGTGCGCAGCAGCTCCTGGGCGCCCCAGAAGCATCCGCCGGCGAGGATCGCGTGTTCAGCAGCCATGACGTTTCTCCCTTCGTGCACGGCGTGGTCGACGCAGCGCACTCGTTTCGGTTCAGTGATGACAACGTCGCGGGAGGCGGCATCGTTCCCGAGTGTCGAAGGATGTGTCGCACCGCTGCGGCCACTGCGCCCCCCCGGGAGGATTCGAACCCCCGACCTGGCGGGTAGAAACCGCTCGCTCTGTCCCCTGAGCTACGGAGGGAAGGGGTTCCAGGTTACCGGTCGCCGTCCCCTGCCGGGTAGCCGACCGTCGTCGGTGCCGGCTCCACGGGGACGGTGCGGCGCGATCCTGGCACTGCCCGCCGCGTGTCCAGCAGCGGCAGGGTCAGCCCGACGAGCGGGCCGATCCCGAACGCGAACACGACCGTTCCGATCCCCACCGAGCCGCCCAGCAGCCATCCCACCGCGAGCACGGTGACCTCGACCCCGCCGCGGCAGAGCCAGATCGGCCAGCCCAGGCGCGCGTGCATCCCGACCATGAGACCGTCGCGGGGCCCGGGGCCGAAATGGGCCCCGATGTAGAGTCCGCTCGCGACGGCGACGAGCAGGATGCCCGTGACGAACAGGGTGACGCGCAGGAGGAGCGAATCCACCTCGGGCACCGCCGTGATCGTCAGCTGCATGGCGGTGCCGACGACGAGGATGTTCGCGATGGTGCCGATTCCGGGCTTCTGACGCAGGGGGATCCACAGCAGCAGCACCAGCAGCCCGACGATGTTCGTGATCCACCCGACGCCGATCCCGGTGTGCAGCGAGAGTCCCTGGGCGAACACCGTCCAGGGGTCGAGACCGAAGCCGGCACGGATCATGAGCCCGTCGCCGACCCCGTACAGAGCAAGGCCGAGGATCAGCTGCACCACCCGTCGCGTCATATCTCCATCCAACCCGAAAATTGGCCCGGTTGTCAGTGGCCAATCGTCGTAAGGTGGCCTTATGAATACACGGCTGTCGGCGCGGGCCCTCGCGACTCTTCTCGGTGTGTGGCGTCAGCGCGAGCCCGCATACGAGTCGTTGGCGGATGCCGTGCGGCTGCTGTGCCTGGACGGCCGGATCGTCGCGCGGACGGGCCTGCCGGCGGAACGCGAACTCGCCGCGGAGCTCGGCGTGAGCCGGACGACGGTCGCATCGGCCTACCAGAGCCTGCGCGACTCCGGTCACATCGAGAGCCACCGTGGCGCAGGCAGCGTCACGCTCCCCGCATCCCAGCGGATCGTCGAACTGGGCGCAGCACGTGGCGGGATCGACCTGCAGAAGGCCTGCCCGCCGGCGTGGCCAGGCCTCGCCTCGCTCGCCGGAGAGGTGATGCAGCAGGCGACGACGTTCATCGGGCAGGCCGGATACGACATGATCGGCAGCGAGAGCCTGCGATCGGCCATCGCCGATCGCTACACCCGGCGGGGGCTGCCCACATCGCCGGAGGAGATCCTCGTCACCAATGGTGCGCAGGCGGCGATCCACCTGATCGCAGCCGTGATGGTGGGACGCGCCGACCGCGTCGCGATCGAGACGCCCACGTATCCGCATGCAGCCGACGCGCTGCGGGCCGCAGGTGCGCGTCTGGTGCCGCTGCCGGTGTCGAGCGAGACCGGCTGGGACATCGACCAGGCCGAACAGGTCTTCGCGCGTACCCGGCCGCTGCTCGCCTACCTCATGCCCGTGTACCAGAACCCGACCGGGCGCAGCATGAGCGCGCTCGAGCGCGACGCCGTCGTCCGCGCTGCGGGTCATGCCGGGACGATCCTCATCGTCGATGAGACGACGGCTGATCTCTCCGTCGGCGACGGACCCCTGTTCGGCCCCGTGCTGTCCGACGGGCTGTGCCGGATCGTGCACCTCGGCTCGCTCGGAAAGACCGTGTGGGGAGGTCTGCGGGTGGGATGGATCCGGGCAGCACCGGACCTCCTCAGTCGGCTCGTCGCGCATCGGCCCGCGTTCGATCTCGGCACGCCGGACCTCGACCAGGCCATCGCCGCGCTCGCCGTCCGGCGGCTGGACGACATCCTGCCGCAGCGGCGCGCCCTGCTGCGTGCGGGCAGGGATGCGCTTCTCGAGGCCATGGCCGCGCAGCTGCCGGACTGGACGGCGCGCACTCCCGACGGGGGTGTGTCTCTGTGGGTGGATCTCGGTGCGCCGGTCAGCACCGCTCTCGTGGTCGCCGCGCACGCGCACGGGCTGCACCTGACCGCGGGTCCCCGCTTCGGGATCGGCGGCGGCCACGATGCCCGTCTGCGGATCCCGTTCACCGCCGCCCCGGAGGAGTTGCGCGCCGCGGTCGGGATCCTCGCCGATGTGTGGCCGGCGGTCTCCCAGCGCGCCGGGACGGCGATCCGCGGCACGGCTCTCGTCGACGCGGTCGTCTGACATCCGGTTCAGCCGGCGTAACGGAGCGCATCGACGGCGTCCGTCCGGCGGTGGAACTCCCCGACGGTGACGAGCGCACCGGTGGCGCGCCGGTAGCGCGACGCCCGGAACCGTGAGCCGTGCTGATCGCTCACATCGTCGAGATGGCCGATGATGCGGCCGGCGCCGTCGACGACCCGCCATCGCCCGGATCTCACCGGGACGAGTCGCGGTGTCGCGCTGAGCGGGCGGCTCGGTGCACCGACTGCGGTGTCGATCGGGATGATGGTCATGTCTGCCTCCTCACCGTGAACATACGTTCGACCTCCGACATCGACGTCGGCGCAGGCTGGCGCGGGGCTCCTGCGCGGGTTCGTGAGGGTCGGCCCGCGGCAGCGCTCGGGGCCGGTCCGTCCACAGGTGAGGCCGCGTGCCGCCTTCTCCACAGATCCGGCCCGGCCCTGTCGCGGCGCACCGCCCGCGGGTCAGGGTGGTCCTGTCTCCGGTGCCCGGCAACCAGGGCACGCGGGCACCGGAGACAGCGGGGAGGTTCCCCGCCGAATACCGAGAGGAACGCACATGAGCGACACCATCACCGTCACGGGGAACATCACCGAACCCGAGCTGCGCCACCTGCCGAGCGGCGTCGCGGTGCTCAGCTTCAAAGTGGGAAGCTCGCACCGCATGCTCGACAAGACCCAGAACAAGTGGGTCGAGACCGGCACGAGCTGGTACGCGGTCTCCGCCTTCCGCGGGCTGGCCGATCACGGATTCGCGTCGCTGCACCGTGGCGACCGCGTCGTCGTGCACGGCCGGATCAAGCTGCGGGAGTGGGAGAACGGATCGGGCTCGAAGGGCTTCTCCGCCGAGATCGAGGCGGACAGCATCGGACATGACCTCCTGTTCGGCACCACCACATTCGTGAAGGCCGTGGCGGGTGCTCCCGAGGCGTGGGCCGCCTCGGGTGGCGAGCCCGACGACGCCGCGCGTCCGGTGGCAGCCGACGGGGGCGATGCGGCCGGCGCCCCGGATGCCCGCGGCGGCGCAGCTTCCGTACCGGAGCTTGCGCTCGCCGGATCGGGTGCGTCGGGGGAGACGCCGTTCTGACGCACGCCGCGGCCGGTGCCCGCCGGTGCTGGGGGCGCCGCGCCGTGTCGAGCGCGGATGCCTCATGCGCTGGACGCCCGATCGCGGGGTGAACCCCGCATAGACTGGTCCGGTTATGGCTGAATACATCTACCAGATGGTCCGCGCCCGCAAGGCGGTCGGTGAGAAGCTCATCCTCGACGATGTCACGATGGCGTTCCTTCCGGGTGCCAAGATCGGCATGGTCGGTCCGAACGGCGCCGGTAAGTCGACGATCCTGAAGATCATGGCCGGGCTCGACAACCCGTCCAACGGCGACGCCAAGCTCACGCCGGGCTTCAGCGTCGGCATCCTCATGCAGGAGCCCGTGCTCGACGAGTCGAAGACGGTGCTGGAGAACATCCAGGACGGGATCGCCATCAAGGCGAAGGTCGACCGCTTCAACGAGATCTCCGGGCTGATGGCGGATCCGGATGCCGACTTCGATGCGCTGCTCGCAGAGATGGGCGCGCTCCAGGAGGAGATCGACGCAGCTGACGCCTGGGATCTCGACTCCCAGCTCGACCAGGCCATGGACGCTCTGCGCACCCCGCCGGGGGACGCCCTCGTCGCACCGCTCTCCGGCGGTGAGAAGCGCCGCGTCGCGCTGGCCAAGCTGCTGCTGCAGAAGCCCGACCTGCTGCTGCTCGACGAGCCCACGAACCACCTCGATGCCGAGAGCGTGCTCTGGCTCGAGCAGCACCTGCAGAAGTACCCCGGAGCGGTGATCGCGATCACCCACGACCGGTACTTCCTCGACAACGTCGCGGAATGGATCGCCGAGGTCGACCGGGGCCGGCTCATCGGCTACGAGGGCAACTACTCGACCTACCTCGAGAAGAAGGCCGAGCGCCTGGAGGTTCAGGGTAAGAAGGACGCCAAACTCGCCAAGCGCCTCGCCGAGGAGCTCGACTGGGTGCGCAGCAACGCCAAGGGCCGCCAGGCCAAGTCGAAGGCGCGCCTGGCCCGCTACGAGGAGATGGCCGCCGAGGCCGAGCGCACCCGCAAGCTCGACTTCGAGGAGATCACGATCCCGCCGGGGCCGCGCCTCGGGAGCGTCGTCATCGAGGCGAAGAAACTGCAGAAGGGCTTCGACGGCCGGTCGCTCATCGACGGTCTCAGTTTCAGCCTCCCGCCGAACGGCATCGTCGGCGTCATCGGCCCGAACGGCGTCGGCAAGACCACGCTGTTCAAGACGATCGTCGGCATCGAAGAGCTCGACGGCGGCGACCTGAAGATCGGCGAGACCGTCCAGATCAGCTATGTCGACCAGTCCCGCGGCGGCATCGACCCGGACAAGACGCTGTGGGAGGTCGTCTCCGACGGCCTCGACTTCATCACCGTCGGCAAGACGGAGATCCCGTCACGTGCGTACGTGTCCAAGTTCGGGTTCAAGGGGCCGGACCAGCAGAAGAAGGCGGGTGTGCTCTCCGGCGGTGAGCGCAACCGGCTGAACCTCGCGCTGACGCTCAAGCAGGGCGGCAACCTGCTGCTTCTGGACGAGCCCACGAACGACCTCGACGTCGAGACCCTGCAGTCGCTCGAGAACGCCCTTCTCGAGTTCCCGGGCTGCGCCGTGGTCGTGACGCACGACCGGTGGTTCCTCGACCGGATCGCGACGCACATCCTCGCGTACGAGGGCACCGACGAGAATCCCGACCGGTGGCACTGGTTCGAGGGCAACTTCGAGGCCTACGAGCGGAACAAGGTCGAGCGTCTGGGCGTCGAGGCTGCGCGTCCGCATCGCACGACCTACCGGAAGCTCACGCGTGACTGAGAGCCCGACGGCTTCCGGCCCGGCCGGCGACGGCGAACGCCTCCACGTCCCGATCCCCCTCAGATGGGGCGACCTGGACGCGTTCAACCATGTCAACAACACGGCCATGCTGAAGCTGCTCGAAGAGGCCCGCGTGCGGGTCTTCTGGCGGCCGGATCCGGGCGAGGCGGCACCGTCGACCGCGGTGCTCGAGTCCGGCCTGCACGCAGGCGTGCTGACGCTGATCGCGCGGCAGGAGATCGAGTACTACGCGCCGGTGCCGTACGGACGGCATCCGCTCGACGTCCAGCTGTGGTTCAGCAGGCTCGGCGGGTCCAGCATCGACGTCTGCTACGACGTGTGCTCACCGCTCGAGACCGCGTCGGAGGATGCTCCGCAGACGATCTACGCCCGCGCGCTCACCATCGTGGTGAAGGTGGATGCGGCATCCGGCCGTCCCCTGCGGTTGAGTGCCGAGGAGCGGGCCGCCTGGTCGCCGTACCTGGGGCCGCCGCCGGCGTTCACGCACCGCCGCTGACGCGCCGAGCCTGACCCACCGCCGCTGAGCCGAGGCGCTGCGGACGACAGGCGCCCCGGTCCGCAGCGCGCTATCCGGCGACCTCCGGCACGCGGACCATGATCTCCTGCGCCACGCTCGCCAGCAGACGTCCGTCGCGCTGATAGACCCGCCCGTGCGCGAGACCGCGCCCGCCGCGGGCGCTCGGGGAGTGCTGCACGTACAGCATCCAGTCGTCCACGCGCCCCGGCCGGTGCCACCACATGGCGTGATCCAGGCTCGCGACCTTGAGCCCGCGGGTCGCCCACGGCACCCCGTGCGCCCGCAGGATCGACTCCTGGATGGTCAGGTCGCTGAGGTACGCGAGCGCCGCCCGGTGGATCGCGGGGTCGTCGGGCAGCGTACGTCGGGTGCGCATCCAGACCGCCTGATGGGGCTGCGGGTCTCCCTCGACGCTCAGGTAGATCGGCGACGGGACGTGCCGCAGATCCACGGGGCGGTCGGTGAACAGGCGCTTCGACATCGGGTGCAGCCCCGCGAGGTGGTCCTCGACGTCCGGCAGCTCCTCCGGCGGCGGAACGTCCGCCGGCATCGGCTTCTGGTGCTCCAGGCCCTCGTCGGCGATCTGGAACGACGCGATCATCGAGAAGATCGGCACGCCCTCCTGGAAGGCCTGCGTGCGACGCGTCGAGAACGAGCGTCCGTCGTGGATGCGGTCCACGGCGAACGTGATGCCGCGGTCCGCGTCGCCGGGGCGCAGGAAGTAGCCGTGCATCGAGTGCGGGGTGCGGTCGCCGTCCACCGTGCGGGACGCCGCGACGATCGACTGCGCGAGCACCTGGCCGCCGTACACACGCCCGAGCGGCATCGGCTGGGACACGCCGGTGAAGATGTCCTCCGTCGTGCGGGCTTCCGATTCCGCGAGATCGAGCACCTCCAGCAGCGACTCGATCGGGTCGATGAGCGGTTCGTCGGTCACGCGCAGCCTCCGGGTGTGGGCGGCACAGGCCGCGCTCCGAGTCTAGGGTCCCGGCGTCGGAGCCCCCGCACAGCCGCGATTGGTAGGTTGGGCAGGATGTCCGCACGCCTTGTGTTCGCCGATTCCGAAGCCGCCGCCGATCTGCTCACCTTCGCCGCGCGCGCCGCGCGGCTCGACGACGGCCTCGTGCACCTGCGCGCCGCCGGCGGCGCCCTGGCCATGAGCTGTGCGGCGCTGACCTCGACCGGCATCCTCGACTCGACCCCGACGGTGCTCGGGATGCGCGTGCTGCCGATCGATCCGGAGCTCGAGTGCGACCTGGTCGTGCAGGCGTCCGCACTGACCGCCGACGGGTCCGACGCGGTCGCACTGCCCGCCAGCGCGACGCGCACGGCCTGGGCCGGGATCGCACCGCCCCGGGCCGGCTGGGAGCAGGCCGGTGAGATGGCCGCATCCCTCATCGCCGCGCGCGCCCAGCACGGGATGGCGTCCGTCGCACACGCGGTGCCGGATGCCGCGGGGGAGGACGTGGTCCGCGCGGTCCGCTCCCGCATCTGGGGCGCGCCCGACGACGATCTGCTCGGGCTTCCCGCCGGCGTGGGGTTCGCCGCGTTCGCCCTCGGATTCATCCACGGCGACGAGGTCGCGACCGTGCGCACCGCCGGTGTCTGGACGCGGGTGTCCCTGCGGCGTGGGCACGTGCTGGTGCGCCGGCGCCCGTCGGCGGCATCCGCGGCCTGAGGCATCCGACGCGCGTCCGCTGTCAGCGGGCCGACGCGCCCGCTGTGGGAGACTCGGTCGGTGACAGTCATCGACGACGCGATCTACGTCGACGGGCGCCGCGTGGCGACCCCGGCGGGGTTGCAGGACACGTTCGAAGCCCTGCAGGAGCACGGCGGCTTCGCCTGGATCGGCCTGTACCGCCCCGACGCGGCCGAGCTCGGGATCGTGGCCGAGGAGTTCCAGCTGCATCCCCTCGCGGTGGAGGACGCCCTCAAAGGCCATCAGCGCGCCAAGCTCGACCACTTCGGTGAGACGCTGTTCGTCGTGCTGCGCCCGGCTCGCTATCTCGATGAGACGGAGAAAGTCGAGTTCGGCGAGGTGCACACGTTCATCGGCGAGGACTTCCTGGTCGCCGTGCGGCACGCGGAGTCCCCGAACCTCGCGCTCGTGCGCGCGCGGCTCGAAGCCGCCCCGGAGCTGCTGTCCCACGGCCCCCTGGGCGTCTTCTACGCGATCATCGACGAGGTCGTGGACAGGTATCAGCCGGTGCTGCAGGGGCTCGAGGACGACGTCGACGAGATCGAGCAGCAGCTGTTCTCGGACCAGGCGGGCACGGTCGCCAAGCGCATCTACGACCTGTCCGGCGAGGTGATGGACTTCCAGCGCGCCACGAAGCCGCTGATCGCGCTGATCGAGGCGATCCGCGTCGACCTCGGGCGCCGGCACGGCGACCCGTCCGCCCTGGAGCTGCGCCGCTCGTTCCGCGACGTGCTCGACCACGTGCTCCGGGTCGTGGAGAAGACCGAGGAGCTCAAGCAGAACCTGCAGAACGCGCTGAGCGTCAACGCGACCCTCGTCGCGCAGCGCCAGAACGACGCCATGAAGAAGATCTCGGGCTGGGCGGCCATCATCTTCGCGCCCACCCTCATCTCCGGCATCTACGGCATGAACTTCGTGCGCATGCCGGAGCTGCACTTCCTGTGGGGATATCCCGCGGCGCTTCTGGTCATGCTGGCGTTCGCGGTGTTCCTGTACGTGATGTTCAAGAAGCGCAGCTGGCTGTAGCGGCCACGGGCGCCCGCGACGCACGCCACGGCCGTCAGAGCGCCGCGATCGCGCGTCCGGCGTTCCGCCCGGAGAACAGGCAGCCGCCGAGGAAGGTGCCCTCCAGCGCTCGGTAGCCGTGCACGCCGCCGCCCCCGAACCCGGCGGCCTCGCCCACCGCGAACAGCCCCGGAATCGGCTCGCCGTCGGCGCCGAGGGCGCGCGACTGCAGGTCGGTCTGGATGCCGCCGAGGGACTTCCGGGTGATCACGTGGAGCTTCACGGCGATGAGCGGGCCGTTCTGCGGATCCAGGATCCGGTGGGGGCTCGCCGTGCGGATGAGCCGGTCGCCGCGGAACGCGCGCGCCTGGCGCAGCATCGCGATCTGCGCATCCTTCGTGAACTCGTTCTCGATCTCGCGATCCCGGGACACCACCTCGTCGTGCACCCGCTGCGGGTCGAGCGCCTCGCCGCCCGGCAGTTCGCGCATGGCGTCGATGAGGCCCGGCAGCGAGTCGCGCACCACGAAGTCGGCGCCGTGGTCGAGGAAGGCCTGCACGGGGTCGGATGCCCCGCGCCCCAGCCGGGCGCGCAGCAGCTCCGGCACGTCGCGGCCGGTGAGATCCGGATTCTGCTCGCTGCCGGAGAGGGTGAACTCCTTCTCGACGATCCTCCGGGAGAGCACGAACCACGAGTGGTCGTACCCGGTGGCGCGCAGGTGCTGCAGTGTGCCCAGGGTGTCGAAGCCGGGGAACAGCGGCACCGGCAGCCGGCGGCCGGTGGCATCCAGCCAGATCGACGACGGGCCCGGCAGGATGCGGATGCCGTGGTCCGGCCACACCGGATCCCAGTTCCGGATGCCTTCGACGTAGTGCCACATGCGGTCGCCGTTGACGAGCCGGGCGCCCGCGTCGGCGGAAGGCTGCTGCATCGACCCGTCGACGTACGCCGGCACGCCGGTGATCATCGACTCGGGGGCGCTGCCCAGGCGCTTCGGCCACTGTTCCCGCACGAGGTCGTGGTTGCCGCCGATGCCGCCCGAGGCCACGACCACGGCCTCGGCCGAGACCTCGAAGTCGGAGACGGGCGTGCGGGCGGTGGCGACGCCGCGCGCGGCTCCGGACGCTTCGAGGACGTGCCCGGATGCCCCGGTCACCCGCCCGTCCGCGACGGTGAGCCTTGTCACCCGGTGGCGGGGAAGGACCGTGACGAGACCGCCCTCCTCGGCCTCCGCCACGGCCGCGGCGAACGGCTCGACGACGCCGGGGCCGGTGCCCCACGTGATGTGGAACCGGGGGACGGAGTTGCCCGGGCCCATGGCGGTGTAACCGCCGCGCTCGGCCCAGCCGACGACCGGGAAGAAGCCGACGCCCTTCCCGCGCAGCCACGCGCGCTTCTCTCCGGCGGCGAACTGCAGGTAGCCGTCGGCCCAGCGGCGGGCCCAGACGTCCTCCTCGCGGTCGAACCCCGCCGTGCCGAGCCAGTCCTGCCGGGCGAGTTCGAAGCTGTCCCGGATGCCCATGCGCCGCTGCTCCGGCGAGTCGATGAAGAAGAGCCCGCCGAACGACCACCACGCCTGTCCGCCCAGGTTGCTGCGCGGCTCCTGGTCGACGATGATGACGTGCTTGCCGGCGGCGACGGCTTCGGAGGCGGCGACCAGGCCGGAGAGCCCCCATCCGATGACGAGGACGTCGGCCTGGTGCCGCATGCTCATCGCGTGCTCTCGCTGTGCAGGCCGAGACCGGGCCGCCCGTCCGGGTTCGGGCCGCCGGCCGCTCCCGGGGTCGGTTCGAACGTGTTCACCATCGCGTGAGCCGCGCGCTCGAGATAGTCCCACAGCGTGGTCTCGTAGAGCTCGGGCAGCTGCAGCTCGTCCACGGCCACGCGCATGTGCCCGAGCCAGCGGTCGCGCGCCTCCGGGTTGACGTGGAAGGGCACGTGCCGCATGCGCAGCCGGGGGTGACCGCGCCGCTCCCCGTAGGTGGTCGGGCCGCCCCAGTACTGCTCCAGGAACAGCATCAGGCGCTCCGCGGCGGGGCCGAGGTCCTCCTCGGGGTACATCGGGCGCAGCACGTCGTCGGTCGCGACGCCGGCGTAGAAGCGGTCGACCAGCCGCCGGAAGGTCTCGTGCCCGCCGACCTGCTCGTAGAAGGTCGGCATCGCGTCATCCGTCATGCTGCTCCGTTCCGGCATCGGACGCCTTCTTCTGCTTCTTGGGCTGGCGTTTCGGCTTCCAGACCACGTCGGAGTCGATCGGCACGGGCTTGGTGCGCGGGGGGTTGGCGCCGCGGACGCGCTGGGCCCCCTCGAGTCCGGTGAGCATGATCGAGTTCAGCTGCGGAAGCTGGATGCCGAGCTCGTCGATCGCGTTCTTGAGGCGCATGCGCAGCTCGCGGGCGACGTCGTCCTTCGCTCCGGCGCGGGTCTTCATCACCAGCCGGATCACGAGGGCGTCGCCGGAGATCGACTCCAGGCCCCAGACCTCGGGCTGCTCGATGATGCGGGTGCGCCATTTGGCATCCTTGGCGAGGCCGCGCGCGGCCTGCAGCATGCTCTCCTCGACCTCTTCGATGTCGGCATCCACCGGGACGGACAGGTCGATGATCACGCGCGACCACCCGAGCGACATGTTGCCGATGCGGGTGACCTCGCCGTTGCGCACATACCAGAGCGTGCCGTTGACGTCCCGGACCTGCGTGATGCGCACGCTCACCGACTCGACGACGCCGGTCGCGAGCCCGAGGTCGACGACGTCGCCGATGCCGATCTGGTCCTCGGCCACGATGAAGATGCCGTTGAGCACGTCCTTGACGATGTTCTGCGCGCCGAAGCCGAGGCCGGCGCCGACGGCGGCGGTGAGCAGCGTCAGCGATCCGAGCGCGTTCGGCGCCACGATGCCGAGGATCAGCAGCAGCGCGACGATCACCGCCAGGACGTTGACGATGTTGCGCAGGATCGACCCGAGTGTGCGCGTGCGCTGCACGAGCCGGACGGATGCCACCGGCGACCGGTCCAGGGCCATGGTGTCGGCCACCTGGGCCTTGGACTTGGCGCCGTTGACGATCCGGGTGACGACCAGCCGGATGATGCGATGCAGGATCCAGACGATGACGACGGCGGCGACGATGATCCCCGCCACAGCGAGCAGATTTCCGCCCGCATCGACGAGGAAGCTGACGACCGGCGCCCAGAAGCCGGGGCTGGTCACATCGGGGGTGGCGCTGAACACGGCTGAGCCCCTCACTGCTGGGTGTCGCGCTCCTGCACCGCGAGCGCGCGCTCGACGCCGGCGAGGTTCTCGGCGACGAGGCGGCGCAGCGCGGCCGGGGCGTCCGCGTTCTCGCGCAGCCAGGCCCGGGTGGCGTTCTGCAGCTCGAGGTTCGCGAGCGGAGCCGGGTACAGCCCGACGATCAGGTACTGCGCGATCTGGTACGTGCGCGAGTTCCAGATCGGCAGCAGCATGTCGAAGTACGGCTGCACGAACGCCTCGAGCAGGTTGCGGCCGGCGGGATGCACGAAACCGAGTGCGGCGGAGCGGACCACGGTGTTGGGCAGGTCGTCGTGGTCGACGAGCGAGCCCCACGCCTGCTGCTTGGCATCGGCGTCCGGCAGCGCGGCCCTGGCCTGCGCTGCGAACTCGCCGCCCTTCGCCGTGTTGTCGGCGGCGAGGGCCGTGTCGATGTCGGACGCGGTGACGACGCCGCCGGCTGCGAGCGACACCAGCAGCTGCCACGACAGGTCGGTGTCGATCTCGAGGCCCTCGAGGGTGGTCTCCCCGTCGCGCAGCGCCTTGACCCGGGCCCACTGCCCGGATTCCGCGGCAGCGGACGCGAACGCGGTCACCAGCTGCAGCTGGCTGTCGCTGCCGGCCTCGGCGGCCTGCGCGAGCTGCCAGAGCTCGTCGGCGACGCGCACGCGGGTGTTCTCGCGCTCGGCGGGGTCGACGTACGCGTTGGCGGCGAGCAGCAGCTGGCCGAGGGTGGTGCGCACGGTCGTGGACTCGGTCTCGGCGCCGATGTTGGCCAGTACCAGGTCGACGTAGTCGGAGGCGGATGCCTCGGCGTCGCGGGTCTGGTCCCACGCGGCGCCCCACACGAGCGACCGCGCGAGGGGGTCGCTGATCTTCGACACATGGGCGATCGCGGTCGCGAGCGAGCGCTTGTCGAGGCGGATCTTCGCGTACGCGAGGTCGCCGTCGTTGAGCAGCACGAGATCGGGGCGGGCGACGCCCTTGAGCGCCGGCACGTCGGTACGGTCGCCGTCGACGTCGAGCTCGAGGCTGTGCACACGCACGAGCTCGTCGCCCTGCAAGCGGTAGAAGCCGACGCCGAGGCGGTGCGGGCGGATGGTGGGATAGTCGGCCGGAGCGGTCTGCACGATCGCGAAGCGGCTGATGAGGCCCGAGGCATCCTCCTCGATGAGCGGCGTGAGGGTGTTCACCCCGGCCGTCTCCAGCCACTTCCTCGACCACGTGGACAGGTCGCGGCCGCTGGTGACCTCGAGTTCGGCGAGCAGGTCGCCGAGCTCGGTGTTGCCCCACTGGTGCTTGCGGAAGTAGGCGCCGACACCGGCGAAGAACGCGTCGATGCCGACCCACGCGGCGAGCTGCTTGAGCACCGAGCCGCCCTTGGCGTACGTGATGCCGTCGAAGTTCACCTGGACGTCTTCCAGGTCGTTGATCTCGGCCACGACCGGGTGCGTGGAGGGGAGCTGGTCCTGACGGTACGCCCAGGTCTTCTCCATCGCGTTGAACGTGGTCCACGCCTCGGTCCATTCGGTGGCCTCGGCCGTGGCGATCGTGGACGCCCATTCGGCGAACGACTCGTTCAGCCAGAGGTCGTTCCACCACTTCATCGTGACGAGGTCGCCGAACCACATGTGCGCGAGTTCGTGGAGGATCGTGACGACGCGGCGCTCCTTGACGGCGTCGGTCACCTTGCTGCGGAACACGTACGTCTCGGTGAAGGTCACCGCGCCCGCGTTCTCCATGGCGCCCGCGTTGAATTCGGGGACGAACAGCTGGTCGTACTTCTCGAAGGGGTAGGCGACGCCGAACTTCTCCTCGAAGTACGCGAAGCCCTGACGGGTCTTGTCGAAGATGTAGTCCGCGTCGAGATACTGCCACAGGCTCTTGCGGCCGTACACCCCGAGCGGCACGACCGTGCCCGAGGCGCTCGTCAGCTCCGAGAACGTCGCCTCGTACGGCCCGGCGATGAGCGCGGTGATGTACGACGAGATGCGCGGGGTGCGCTCGAAGTCCCACGTCGCCGTGCCGTCGCCGTGCTCGGCGGGCTCGGGGGTGGGGGAGTTGGAGACGACCTTCCACGCGGCCGGCGCCGTGACCGTGAAGCGGAAGCCCGCCTTCAGGTCGGGCTGCTCGAACACGGCGAACACGCGCCGTGAGTCGGGCACCTCGAACTGCGAATACAGGTACGCCTCGCCGTCGACCGGGTCGACGAAGCGGTGCAGGCCCTCGCCCGTGTTCGTGTACAGGCAGTCGGCGTCGACGACGAGCTCGTTCTGCGCCTCGAGGTCGGTCAGCGCGATGCGGGAATCGGCGAATGCGGTGACCGGGATGCTGCGCCCGTTGAGCGTGATCGAGTGCACCTCGCCCGCGATCAGGTCGATGAAGGTGGAAGCCCCGGGAGTCGCCGCGAACCGGACGGTGCTGACGGACCCGAACACCTCCTCGCCGCGGGTGAGGTCGAGTCGCACGTCGTATTCGTGCGTGTCGACGATGGCGCGGCGCTCCTGCGCCTCGATCCGTGTGAGGTTCTCTCCTGGCACTGCGATGCTCCCGTATCGATGAGGGGTCATATGCCGCACATGCTGATGGCACCGACGGCAACCTGACCAAGCCTATGCGACGGCGCCCGTTACGGCCCGTCATGGAGGGGCCGCTGCCAGGGGACTCTGTTCACCTTCAGTGCGACTGTGCCCCCAGGATGGAGAGGTGACATCGGATCAGACTGTGCCGTTCGCCTCTCCCGCCGCCGCGTGCGGTGCTCCCCACATCGAAGAGCCCGTCGCATACGACGCGATCCTGCTCGCCGGCTTCGGCGGGCCGGAGGGTCAGGATGACGTCATCCCCTTCCTGCGCAACGTCACGCGCGGGCGCGGCATCCCCGACGAGCGCCTCGAGGAGGTCGCGCACCATTACCGCCACTTCGGCGGGGTCAGTCCGATCAATGCGCAGAACCGTGCGCTCAAGGCGGCGCTCGAGGCCGAACTGGCGTCGCGCGGAATCGCGCTTCCGGTCTATTGGGGCAACCGCAACTGGGCTCCCATGCTCGAAGACGCCGTGCAGGATGCCGCGGCCGCCGGCGACACCAGCCTGATCGCGATCGCGACGAGCGCCTACGCCTCGTTCTCCAGCTGCCGGCAATACCGCGAGGACTTCGCCCGCGTGCTCACCGACACCGGGCTCGGCGAGACCGTGACCATCGACAAGGTGCGCCAGTTCTTCGACCACCCCGGTTTCGTGCAGCCGTTCGTCGACGGCGTGCGCGACGGGCTCGCGGAACTGCTCGCCGACGGCACGGCGCCGGAGCAGGTGCACGTGCTGTTCTCGACCCACAGCATCCCGACCGCGGACGCCGAGCGCTCCGGCCCGCGCGACCAGGACTTCGGCGAGGGCGGCGCATACGCGGCCCAGCATCGCGCGGTGGGAGCCGTCGTCATGGCGGCGGTCGCGGAGGAGATCCCGGCGGCCGCGCGGGTCGGCTGGGAGCTCGTCTTCCAGTCCCGCTCCGGCCCGGCGTCGCAGCCGTGGCTGGAGCCCGACGTGTGCGACCGCATCGCCGAGCTCCCGAGCGAGGGGATCACCGCGGTCGCGGTCGTGCCGCTCGGCTTCGTCAGCGACCACATGGAGGTTCTCTGGGACCTCGACAACGAGGCGCTGGAGGCTGCGGCCGAGGCGGGGCTGCGTGCGGTGCGCACGCGCACCCCGGGCGTGGACCCCGCGTTCGTGTCGGGTCTCGTCGACCTGGTGCAGGAACGTCTCGCCGGCACAGCGGTGACCGACCGCGTGCACCTCACCGATCTCGGCCCGTGGTACGACGTGTGCCGCCCCGGATGCTGCGAGAACATCCGCGCCGGGTTCAAGCCCGCCGCCGCCGGCATCGCGCCCTGACCGGCCTTCTCTAGGATCGAGATCATGCGCATCCACATCGCGACCGACCACGCCGGCCTCGACTTCTCCGTCCGCCTGCAGGAGCACCTGCGGGGCGCCGGCCACGAGGTGGTCGACCACGGCCCGATCGATTACGACCCCGTCGACGACTACCCGTCGTTCTGCATCCGCGCCGCGCAGGCCGTGGTCGCCGACCAGGCGGCGGGCGTCGAGGCGCTCGGCATCGTCTTCGGCGGGTCCGGCAACGGCGAGCAGATCTCCGCGAACAAGGTCGCCGGCATCCGCGCCGCGCTCGTGTGGAACACCTCGACCGCCGAGCTCGCGCGCCAGCACAACGACGCCAATGTCATCGCGATCGGCGCGCGGCAGCACACGTTCGACGAGGTCGTCGCGCTCATCGACACGTTCATCGCGACCCCGTTCTCGGACGAGGAGCGCCACGTGCGCCGGATCGCGCAGATCCGCGCCTTCGAGGACACCGGCGCGCTGCTGCCCGACCCGCGCGCTGGTCGCTGATGCCCGAAGGGCACTCCGTCCACCGCATCGCGCGGCAGTTCGAGCGCAACTTCGTCGGCCGTCCGGTCACGGCGTCGAGCCCGCAGGGCCGGTTCGCCGAGGGGGCCGCGGTGCTCTCCGGACGGGAGATGACGGCGGTGCGCGCGGTCGGCAAGCAGATGTTCGCCGAGTTCGACGAGCAGGTCTGGCTGCGCGTGCATCTCGGCCTGTACGGGGCGTGGGACTTCGCCGGGGAGATCCTCGTCGATCCGACGATCGCGTCCGCGAACGGACGGATGGGGCAGACCAACCAGCGCGGCACCGACCTCGACGCCGCGCTCGGCGGGGCCGTCTTCGACAGCGCCGGCGAGAACTCGCTGACGTCGATCGGTGCGCCCCGTAAGACGCGCGTGCACGTGCGCATGTCGGAGCAGACCACGGGACTCGCCGACGACGGCACGGAATGGCCACCGCCGGTGGTCGGCCAGGTGCGGCTGCGGCTCATGACGGATGCCACCTGCGCGGACCTCCGCGGGCCGACGGCCTGTGTGGTGCAGACGCCCGACGAGGTGCTGCAGACCATCGCGAAGCTCGGTCCGGATCCGCTCGTGGACGATCCGGAGACGGGTGAGCGCCGGTTCGTGACGGCGGTGGCGCGTCGCAACGTCGCGATCGGTCAGCTGCTCATGGACCAGGCGATCGTCAGCGGCATCGGCAACGTCTACCGCGCCGAGTTGCTGTTCCGCGCGCGGCAGAATCCGCACACGCCGGGGCGCGAGGTGCGCCCTGAGGTCGTCCGGCAGCTCTGGCACGACTGGGTGCGGCTGCTGCGCATCGGCGTGGAGACCGGCCAGATGATGACGATGGACGATCTGTCGCCCGACGACTGGCGCCGCGCCATGGCCAGCCGCGATGACCGCCACTGGGTGTACCACCGTGCCGGACTCCCATGCCGGGTCTGCGGCACCGCGATCGTGGTCGAGGAGATGCAGGCCCGCAAGCTGTACTGGTGCCCGAGCTGCCAGGCGTGAGGCGGCGGTGACAGACCGGGCGCGCGGCCTCGCAATAGCCTGGATGCATGCGCTACAACCCGAAGTTCGTGCTCGGCGACCTCACCGAGATGCGGCGGATCGTCGACGAGAACCCGTTCGCGACGATGATCAGCGACACGCCGGACGGACTCGTCGCCTCCCACTACGCGATGATGCTCGACCCGGAACGGGACGACCTCACGATCGTCGCGCATGTCGGGCGGCCCGATGAACGCCTGCACGGGCTCGGCGAGCGGGAGCTGCTGGTCATCTTCGCCGGTCCGCACGGGTACATCTCGCCGAGCTGGTACGGCGACGGCACGCAGGTGCCGACGTGGAACTACTCGGCGGTGCATCTGGCGGGTGTTCCCGTACTGCTGAGCGACGCCGAGAATCTGCGCGCCCTCGACCGCCTCGTGCAGCACTTCGAGCGGCACAATCCGGAGCCCCGGCTGATGTGGGAGCCGCCGAACGATCCGGCCGCGATCGAACAGCTCGCCACCGGCACCGTCGGTTTCCGGCTCACCCCCACCCGGGTGAGCGCGAAGCGCAAGATGAGCCAGAACAAGCCCGCCGACCTGGTGGAGCGCGTGATCGCCGAGCTGCAGGGCGACGGTCCGTTCGCGCATCCGCAGCTCGCGGCCGAGATGCGCCGGGTGCACCCGGCGGCAGGGGAGTAGGCCATGGCATCCGCTCCCGAGGTCGGCGGGGACGTCGACGTCATCGCGGGCGTGCGACTGGCCGCACGCGACCGGTTCGACCCGTTCGGCGACCAGCCCGTGGACGTGCACCTGGCCGGCGGCCGTATCGCCGACATCGGCCCCGCCGGTGCGCTGCCGCGCAGCGGCACGGTGCTCGACGGCTCCGGGACCTGGCTCGCCGCCGGGCTCTGGGACCACCACGTGCACACCGTGCAGTGGGCGCTGAACGCCCAGCGCACGTCCCTCGAGGCCGCCCGCTCCGCAGCCGAGGCCCTGACCCTCATCCGCGACGTCCCGCCCCTTGCCGACGGACGCCGCATCGGCACGGGCTATCGTGACGCGCTCTGGCCGGATGCCCCCGCGCTCGACGCCGTCGACGCGGTGACCGGCGACATCCCGACCTACCTCGTGAACGCCGACGCGCACAGCATGTGGCTGAACTCGGCGGCCCTGCGGCGGGAGGGGTTCCCGGCCACCGCGGACGGCGTGCTCCGCGAGAACGACGCCTTCGAGGTCTCCCGCCGCCTCAACGAGGTCGAACCCTCGCTCGCCGACGCGATGGTCCGGGATGCCGCGGCCGCCGCGGCCGCACGCGGCGTCGTGGGCGTGGTCGATCTGGACATGGGGTGGAACGACGAGGCGTGGCGTCGTCGCCTCGCGGGCGGGTTCGACCTGTGGCGCGTGGAGTTCGCGGTGTATCCGCACCATCTCGACCGGGCGCTCGCCGAAGGGCTCGCGAGCGGCGACCCGCTGCGCGACGCGGCATCCGACCTCGTGCACGTCGGTCCGCTCAAGGTGATCGCCGACGGGTCGCTGGGCACCCGCACCGCCGCATGTTCGCAGCCGTACGCAGATGACCCCTCGAACCTCGGCACGCTGAACCTCATGCCCGACGATCTGCGCGAGCTGATGACCGCGGCGGCGGGCGGAGGCCTCGCCTGCGCGATCCACGCCATCGGCGACCGCGCGAACACGGTGGCCCTCGATGCGTTCGCCGCCACCGGCGCGTGGGGCACCATCGAGCACGCGCAGCTGGTGGCGGCACCCGACCTGCGGCGGTTCGCCCGGCTCGGCGTGGGCGCCAGCGTGCAGCCCGTGCACCTCCTGGACGACCGCGACATGACCGACGCGTTGTGGGCGCGCCAGACGGCGCGCGCGTACGCCCTGCGGTCCTTGCAGGATGCCGGTGCGACGCTGCTGTTCGGGTCGGATGCCCCGGTCGCCCCGCTCGACCCGTGGGCGGCGATCGCCGCCGCCGTGTGGCGCACGCGCGACGGACGCGACCCGTGGCAGCCGGATCAGGCACTCGACGCGGGGACCGCCCTGGCGGCGTCCACCCGCGGCGGCAGCGCGGACGACGCCGCGACGATCATGCCGGGCGAGGTCGCCGACCTGATCCTCTGCGGCGCGGATCCGCTCACCGCAAGCGCCGACGAGGTCCGGAGGATGCCCGTCGCAGCCACCATCCTGGGTGGACGCGTGACGCACCTCGCCTGATTCCGGCACGCGTGCGTCACCGACCGCCGGTCTACGCTCGAGACCATGAGCATCTCCGCCACCGCTTCGATCCTGACCGTCATCGGCAAGACGCCCGAGCTGCATGAGAGCGCCTTCGTCGCCGACGGTGCCCGGATCATCGGGGATGTGCGTCTGCTCGAGGGATCGAGCGTCTGGTACAACGCGGTGCTGCGCGCGGACGGCGACTCGATCACGATCGGGGCCGGCAGCAACCTCCAGGACAACGTGGCGGTGCACGTCGATCATGGGCACCCCGTGGTGCTCGGCGAGAACGTGTCGGTCGGGCACAACGCCGTCATCCACGGCTGCACCATCGGCGACGGTTCGCTCGTGGGCATGGGCGCCGTCGTGCTCAACGGTGCGCGGATCGGCAGCGGATGCTTGATCGCCGGGGGAGCGGTGGTGCTCGAAGGGACCGTCGTGCCGGACGGCTCATTGGTCGCGGGTGTGCCGGCGAAGGTGCGCCGGGAGCTCACGGACGACGAGAGGGCGCGCCTCGTGAACAACGCCGTCGTGTACCGGCGCCACGTCGCCGAGCACGAAGGTGCGACGCCGGCGTGAGCGCAGTCGACGCCGCATGGTGACCCGGCGACGTCATCGGGCCGACCCGCCCGCCGGATAGCCGGAAGTCCTCGTCGAGCGGCGTTCCGCCGGGGTCGCCAAAGGTTTGCTCAAGACTTCGGAAAGTCCGGGATCGCGCCCATCGGTGCGCGGTACCGTGAATTCAGCAGGGAGATCTGGGGTCTCCCGAAGTCCGAAATGACAAGTGACCATCATCCTGGGGAGTCTTCAAATGTCCGTCATGACGTACGTTCAGCCGCGCACTCGCAACACCTTCGGCAATGTCGCGCTCGCTCTCGCCGCTCTCGGCGGGGTGGCCGTCGCCGCCGCGATCCTGCTGGCACCCGCCGCCCTCTACGTGGCGCTTCCGCTGCTGGCGACCGCCCTCGTGCTCGCCATCATCGGCCTCACCCGCCCGTTCACCCCCAAGGCCGTCGCGATCACCGCACTGGTGCTCAGCGTCGTGCTGGCCGCCGCCGCT
Source organism: Microbacterium sp. (assembly GCF_035277845.1). Classification (GTDB taxonomy): domain Bacteria; phylum Actinomycetota; class Actinomycetes; order Actinomycetales; family Microbacteriaceae; genus Microbacterium. Next base: position 8,012 of record NZ_DATEJS010000055.1, on the reverse strand, counting down.
CCGGTGGTCTGGGGCGTCACCAACATCTTCACGCTCATCCAGCGCTGATCGACCGGCGGGGTGGAGGGCTCCGCCGACGATCCGCAGTGATGGCAGGGGGTGCGGTTCGCGCGACTCGGACGCGAACCGCACCGGAAGCCTCGGGCGCACGACCGGTGGTCGTCCGTCCGATTGGCGGAGGGGACGACGTCTCCCCGCCGCCGCAGCACGGCGCCCCGGGGCGCCGATCGCACACAAGGGGGATGCACGACCGGTGGCCGTGCATCCCCCGCCGGTCCGAAGCCCGACAGCTGCAGGCCGCACAACGGAGAAGCGCACGACCGGTGGTCGTGCGCTTCTTCCGTGGAGGGGATGACGGGAATCGAACCCGCGTAATCAGTTTGGAAGACTGAGGCTCTACCATTGAGCTACATCCCCGGGGCCGCGAATGCGACCTTCACGAGTGTAGTGGATGATTGCGGCGCCGCCGACCGCGTGCAGAGGCCGTGCAGTCCGGTCGGCTAGACTCTCTGTGGCCGTTTCGGCGCACTCCGCGTGCGCGCCCGGGGCGTAGCTCAGCTTGGTAGAGCGCCCGCTTTGGGAGCGGGAGGCCGCAGGTTCAAATCCTGTCGCCCCGACGAACACGGCCCCACAGAGCCCCACAACCTTCAGCCGCCGTGCACGTGCGTGCACGGAAACCAGAGGAGAACGAACAGGTATGGTCACCAGCACCGTCGAGCAGCTGAGCCCCACTCGCGTGAAGCTGCACATCTCGGTCACGCCCGAGGACCTCAAGCCCAGCGTGACCCACGCTTACAAGCACATCGCCGAGGACATCCAGATCCCCGGCTTCCGCAAGGGCAAGGTGCCGCCGGCGATCATCGACCAGCGCGTCGGGCGCGGTGCCGTCATCGAGCACGCCGTGAACGAGGGTCTGGACACCTTCTTCCGTCAGGCCGTCACCGAGAACGAGGTCAAGATCGTCGGTCGCCCCAGCGCCGAGGTCGTCGAGTGGCCGAATGAGAAGGACTTCTCCGGCGACCTCAAGGTCGAGGTCGAGGTGGACGTCCGTCCCGAGTTCGACCTGCCCGCTTACGAGGGCACCACCGTCACCGTCGACGCCGTTCCGGTCGATGAGGCCGCCGTCGAGGAGGAGCTCGACCGCCTGCGCGCCCGCTTCGGCACGCTGGTGCCGGTCGACCGCCCCGTCAAGACCGGCGACTTCGTCGAGCTCGACCTCGTCGCCACCATCGGGGACGCCGAGATCGACCGCGCCGAGGGCGTCTCGTACGAGGTCGGCTCGGGCGAGCTGCTCGAGGGCATCGACGAGGCGATCGAGTCGCTGACCGCCGGCGAGGACACCACCTTCCGCTCGAAGCTCATCGGCGGCGAGCACGCCGGCGAGGAGGCCGAGGTCTCGGTCACCGTCAAGAACGTCAAGGAGCGCGAGCTCGCCGAGGCGGACGACGACTTCGCCCAGATCGCCAGCGAGTTCGACACCATCGCCGAGCTGCGCGGCAGCCTCGCCGAGCGCGTCAAGGAGCAGGCATCCTTCACGCAGGGCGCCGCGGCCCGCGACAAGTTCATCGAGACGCTCATCGAGCAGGCCGGCATCCCGGTGCCGGAGCAGCTCGTGCTCGACGAGGTGCACCAGCACCTCGAGTCCGAGGACCGTCTCGAGGACGACGAGCACCGCGCCGAGGTCACCGAGGCCAGCGAGAAGCAGTTCCGCACCCAGATGGTGCTCGACAAGCTGGCCGAGAAGCACACCGTCGACGTGTCGCAGGACGAGCTGACCCAGTACATCGTGCAGTCCGCCTCGCAGTACGGCATGGCCCCGCAGGACTTCGTGAACGCCCTGCAGCAGAACGGCCAGCTGCCGACCCTCGTCGGCGAGGTCGCGCGCAACAAGGCCCTCGCCGTCGCGCTCGGCACGGTCACGGTCGTCGACTCCGAGGGCAACCCGGTCGACATGAGCCGTTTCGTCGCCACCGAGACCGAGGACGAGGCTGCCGACGACGCTGCCGACGAGGCCGGTGCGGATGAGGTCGTCGCGGAGGAGGCGCCGGTCGAGGAGGCCAAGCCCGCCAAGAAGACGCGCGCCAAGAAGGCCGCCGCGACCGAAGAGGCCGCCGAGTAATCGCATCGCACCCGAGGGGCGGATCGCAGCAGCGATCCGCCCCTCGTCGTCTCCGCCGAGATCCGGCGATCCCGACCGCCTGCTCTGCCCAGGGCGAACACGGGCGGGTCGCGCGCGACTCGCCGGTAGATTCGATCCCACGACCACGAACACAGGAGCTGCAATGGCTGAACCCCTTGTCGCGACCAGCGTCTTCGACAGGCTGCTGAGGGACCGCATCATCTGGCTGGGCTCAGAGGTGCGCGACGAGAACGCGAACGAGATCTGCGCGAAGATCCTTCTTCTTGCGGCGGAGGACTCGCAGAAGGACATCTACCTCTACATCAACTCGCCGGGCGGTTCGATCACCGCGGGCATGGCGATCTACGACACCATGCAGTTCGTGCCGAACGACATCGTGACCGTGGGCATCGGCATGGCGGCGTCCATGGGGCAGCTGCTGCTGACCGCCGGGGCGGAGGGCAAGCGCTACATCACCCCGAACGCCCGGGTGCTGCTGCACCAGCCGCACGGCGGCTTCGGCGGGACGGCCAGCGACATCCAGACGCAGGCGCAGCTGATCCTCGACATGAAGAAGCGTCTCGCCGAGATCACCGCGAAGCGCACGGGCAAGACCGTCGAGCAGATCAACGCCGACGGAGACCGCGACCGCTGGTTCTCGGCCGACGAGGCTCTCGAGTACGGGTTCGTCGACCACATCCGCGAGTCCGCATCCGACGTCATCGGCGGCGGCGGCACCGAGAAGGCCTCGAACTGAGGGTTGGGAACACAGACATGGAAATGAACATCCCCGGTTCCGGCGTGCGCGCACCCCAGGCACTGCAGATGCCCGGCAGCCGATACGTGCTGCCGCAGTTCGAAGAGCGCACCGCCTACGGCTACAAGCGCCAGGACCCGTACAACAAGCTGTTCGAGGACCGCGTGATCTTCCTCGGCGTGCAGGTGGACGACGCGTCCGCCGACGACGTCATGGCGCAGCTGCTCGTGCTGGAGTCGCAGGACCCCGACCGCGACATCATCATGTACATCAACTCGCCCGGTGGCTCGTTCACAGCGATGACCGCGATCTACGACACGATGCAGTACGTCTCGCCGCAGATCCAGACCGTCGTGCTCGGTCAGGCGGCGTCGGCGGCTGCCGTGCTGCTCGCGGCCGGCGCTCCCGGCAAGCGCCTCGCACTGCCGAACGCGCGCATCCTGATCCACCAGCCCGCCGTCGGCGAGGCGGGGCAGGGGCAGGCGTCGGACATCGAGATCCAGGCGAACGAGATCATGCGCATGCGCACGTGGCTCGAGGAGACGCTGGCCCGTCACTCGAACCGCACGCAGGAGCAGGTCAACAAGGACATCGACCGCGACAACATCCTGTCCGCGGCCGACGCCGTCGAGTACGGCCTCGTCGACCAGGTGCTCACCACGCGCAAGCGCGGCGGGCTGCCGGCCCTCGGAGCCTGAGGACGTCCCGGATGCCTCGTCGCGCGGCGGCGGGGCATCCGTCGTCTTCGCCGGGTGTGACGCGGCACGACACGTGTCAGCCAGATCCGAGCGGATGTCGGACGGCTCGATTAGGCTCGATCACAACCGGCCGGTTCGGTCGAAGACCAAAGGAGGAGCCGCATGGCACGCATCGGTGAAGGTGCCGACCTGTTCAAATGCTCCTTCTGCGGCAAGAGCCAGAAGCAGGTCCAGCAGCTGATCGCCGGCCCCGGCGTGTACATCTGCGACGAGTGCGTCGAGCTGTGCAACGAGATCATCGAAGAGCGCATGGCCGAGTCCGGGTCGGGTGAGCTCGTCGAGGTCGACCTGCCCAAGCCTCGCGAGATCTTCTCCTTCCTCGAGGAGTACGTCGTCGGCCAGGACGACGCCAAGCGCGCCCTGTCCGTCGCCGTGTACAACCACTACAAGCGCGTGCGCGCGCACGGCACTCTGCAGACCGCCGAGCAGCGCGCCGACGAGGTCGAGATCGCGAAGAGCAACATCCTGCTCCTCGGCCCCACCGGCTGCGGCAAGACCTACCTGGCGCAGACGCTCGCCAAGCGGCTGAACGTGCCGTTCGCGGTCGCGGACGCCACGGCCCTCACCGAGGCCGGCTACGTCGGCGAAGACGTCGAGAACATCCTGCTGAAGCTCCTGCAGGCCGCGGACTTCGACACCAAGCGCGCCGAGACCGGCATCATCTACATCGACGAGGTCGACAAGATCGCCCGCAAAGCCGAGAACCCGTCGATCACCCGCGACGTCTCGGGCGAGGGTGTGCAGCAGGCCCTGCTGAAGATCCTCGAGGGAACGGTGGCCTCGGTGCCGCCCCAGGGCGGCCGCAAGCACCCGCACCAGGAGTTCATCCAGATCGACACGACGAACGTCCTGTTCATCGTGGCGGGCGCCTTCGCCGGTCTCGAGGAGATCATCTCGTCCCGCGTGGGCAAGCACGGCGTCGGGTTCGGCGCTTCGCTGCACCGCAAAGACGAGGATCAGAACCTCTTCAGCGAGGTGCAGCCCGAAGACCTGCACAAGTTCGGTCTCATCCCCGAGTTCATCGGGCGCCTGCCGGTGGTCGCCTCGGTCTCGCCGCTCGACCGCACCGCTCTCATCGACATCCTCACCGGACCGAAGAACGCGCTCGTCAAGCAGTACCAGCGGATGTTCCAGCTCGACGACGTGGAGCTGGAGTTCGACTCCGAGGCGCTCGAGTCGATCGCCGACCTGGCCGTCGCACGCAAGACCGGTGCCCGCGGCCTGCGCGCCATCCTCGAGGACGTGCTCGGACCGATCATGTTCGAGATCCCGTCGACCGAAGACGTCGACAAGGTGATCGTGACCCGCGCCGCCGTCGAGACGGGCGCGGCGCCCACCCTGGTTCTTCGTCAGAAGCGCAAGAGCGCCTGACGCGACGCCGACCTTCCGCCGTTCGGCGCCACGCGGCCGTAGAGTCAGCTGCATGACGACCGCTGAAGCTCTTCTGCCCGCGCGGCGACGCCCTGGGCGGGCGGAGGCCCGCGCATGAACACCGTCGCGCCCGCGAAGGTCGGCACGCGGTGGTTCGCCTTCTTCACGCTCGCCTGGCTCGCGATCTGGACCGTTCAGCTCACGCCGATCCAGCTGCTGCTGCCGACCCAGCTCAACACGGCGACGAGCACCACGGGCACCTGGGTCGCGGGCGTCGTCTACTCGGGCGTGGTGCTCGGTGTCGGCGGCCTCGCCGGCGTGATCGCCGGTCCGCTCTCCGGGATGCTGTCGGACCGCACCCGGTCGCGCTGGGGTCGGCGCCGGCCCTGGGCGAGCGGCGCCAGCGTGTTCACCGCGCTGTGCCTCGTCGTGACCGGTCTCGTGCACGGGCCCTGGCCGATCGGCATCGCGTGGACCGGTGTCTCGATCGGTGTGGCGGTGGCATCCGCCGCGTTCACCGCGCTGATCGCGGACCAGCTGCCGGAGTCGCAGCGCGGCGCGGCATCCGCGTCGGCGAGCTCGTCGCAGGCGGTCGGGATCGTGCTCGGCGTCGGCGCCGTCGTACTGCTCGGCCTCTCGATCCTCGCGGGTTATGTGGTGCTCGCGGTGTTCATCGCCGTGGTCGGCACCGCGGCCGCCGCGCTGCTGCCCGATCCGCCCACCGCGAGCCGCCCCGAACGCGTCGCTCAGGGCGCGCCGTGGGCCGCGCTCACGCATCGCGACTTCGCCTGGGTGGTGTGGGGACGCTTCGTCACCAACGTCGGAAACGCGCTGCCCACCACGCTGTTCCTCTTCTTCCTCATGTACGGCCTGGGGGAGAAGGAGTCGGAGGCACAGGACAACCTGCTGCTCGTGATCGTCGTCTACACCGTGTTCGTGGTCCTCGCGTCGGTGCTTGCAGGCTGGTGGTCGGACAAGACCGGTCGCCGGCGGGGACTCACGGTCGCCTCAGGTGCGGTGCAGGCGGCGGCCGCCGTGGTCATCGCCGTCGCCCCGAGTCTCACCACCACGATGATCGCGGCGGCCGTGCTGGGAGCGGGCTACGGCGCGTTCTCGACGGTGGGTCTGGCGTTCGCGACCGACCTGCTGCCGTACCCCGACGACCATGCCCGCGACCTCGGACTGGTGAACGTCTCGGCGGCGCTGGGTCAGCTGGTCGGCCCGCTGGTCGGTGCCACTCTCGTCGCCCTCGTGGGCGGCTTCTGGCTGCTGCTGATCATCAGCGCGGTGCTGTCGGCGATCGGTGCGGGGATGTCCGGCGTGGCTCGAGAGCGCGTGCCGGCCATCCCCTGAGCTCCGATCAGGCGTCGAGGCCGCGTCGTGCGAGCAGTGGCGCGATCTCGGCGTCGCGTCCGCGGAAGTCGCGGTAGGCCTCGAGCGGATCCTTCGCGCCGCCCACCCCGAGCAGACGCTGCCGGAACCGGTCACCGTTCTCGCGCGTGAGCCCGCCGTTCTCCCGGAACCATTCGACGGTGTCGGCGTCGAGCACCTCGCTCCAGATGTACGAGTAGTAGCCGGCGCTGTAGCCGCCCGAGAACACGTGCGCGAAGTAGGTCGACGAGTACCGGGTGGGAACGAGCGGGTTGTCGAGCCCGATGTCCGCGAGCGCCGCCGCCTCGAAGGATGCCACGTCGATGTCCGCGGCGGCCTGCTCGGCGCTCAGCGAGTGCCAGGCCTGGTCGAGCCACGCGGCGGCGAGGTACTCGCTGGTGAGGAATCCCTGGTTGAAGGACTCGGTGGCGCGCAGGCGCTCGACGACGTCGCCCGGCAGCGGCTCGCCGGTGTCGATGTGCCGGGCGTAGCCGTCCAGGATCTCGGGCCACAGCATCCACATCTCGTTGACCTGGCTGGGGAACTCGACGAAGTCGCGGAACACCGAGGTGCCCGAGAAGTGCGGGTACGTGGTGCGGGCGAAGAGGCCGTGCAGGGCGTGGCCGAACTCGTGGAACATCGTGGTGACGAAATCGAGGCTCAGCAGGGTCGGCTCGCCCGGAGCGGGCTTGGGCACGTTGAGGTTGTTGACGACGACCGGCAGCGTGCCGCGCACCGCGGACTGCTCGACGATGGGGTTCATCCATGCGCCGCCGCGCTTGGTGTCCCGCGTGTACAGGTCGAGGACGAAGAGGCCGACGGGCGATCCGTCGTCGTCGGTGACGTCGAACACCCGGGCGTCGGGGTGGTAGGTGGGGATGTCGTGCCGCTCGGTGAAGTGGACGCCGTAGAGCCGGTGCGCGGCCGCGAAGACGCCGTCCTGCAGCACGCGCTCCGCCTCGAACCACGGACGCAGCGCGGCGGAGTCGAGGTCGTAGCGGGCCTTGCGCACCTTCTCGGTGACGAACGCCCAGTCGTGCGCGGCGAGCGGGTAGGGGGCATCCGTCGCGTCGACGAGGGCCTGCAGACCGGCCTGCTCGGTGCGGGCGTTGGCGGCCGCGGGGACCGCCAGACGGCGCAGCAGATCGTGGACCGCTCCGGGGGAGCCTGCGGTCTCGTCGCTCGTGATGTAGGCGGCGTGACTCGCGTAGCCGAGCAGCTGCGCGCGTTCGGCGCGCAGACGGGCGATCTCGAGGAGCACGTCGTCGTTGTCGTTGGCGTTGCCGCGGGCGGCACGGGCGCGGGATGCCGCAAGCAGCCGTTCCCGGCTCTCCCGCCGGGTGAGGCTCGCCAGGTACGGGTGTCCGGTGAACAGGGTGAGGGTGACGAGGTATCCGTCCACCCCGCGGTCGGCGGCGGCCTGGGCCGCGGCGGACAGCTCGCCCTCGCTCAGCCCGTCGAGCTCGGCGGCGTCGGCGAACAGCACCGCGAGGTCGTTGGTGTCGGCGAGCAGGTTCTTCTCGAACAGGGTGGACAGCGTCGACAGGCGCTGGTTGAGCGCCGTGAGCTTCTGCTTGGCACCGTCGTCGAGCGCCGCGCCGGCGTGGGTGGTCTCGCGATACCAGCGCTGCACGAG
>NZ_DATEJS010000054.1:0-2917 GCF_035277845.1 Microbacterium sp. | reverse complement strand
GCCTGCTGCGGGACGACGAGGCTGATCTGCTGCTGCAGCTCGGCGGCCGGCACATCCTTCAGCAGCGCCTTGGCCTTCGCGATCTGCGGCCCGCCGTCGGTCGTGTTGACCTGCTTGGCCAGCGCGTCCAGCGGGGTCTTGGCGAAGCCGAAGGACGCCGAGGCCATCTGCAGGCTGGTCGGCGTGCCCTCGCCGCCGTAGACGGTGGCGCCGATGCCCTTCCAGTCGATCGCCAGCTGCAGCGCCTTGCGGATGTCCGCGTTCTTGAGCGCGCCCTTCTGGTTGGCCACGACGAACTCGACCTCGAGCCCGGCCTTGCCCCGGTAGAGCGAACCGGTGCTCGTCTTGCTCAGCGTCGGGATGCCGGACACCGGCACGTTGTACGTGCCGTCGATCTCGCCGGACAGCAGGCCGGACGTGATCGCCGAGTCATCGGTGAGGAACGTGAACGTGATCTTCTTCACCTTGGGCTTGAGCGCCTTGTTCCAGTAGCCGTCGTAGGCGACCGCGGTGATCGACTGACCCTGGGTCCACCCGCCGAACTTGTAGGGGCCGGTGCACATGAGGCCTCCCGAAGGCGACCCGAAGTTCTTGCCGGCCTTCTCGGTGAAGTCCTTCTCGACGATGACGCCGGCGGTGGCGGACAGCTCGTCGTTGAACAGGTAGTCCGGCGCCTTCAGCTTGACCGTCACCTGCAGCGGGCCGGTCTTCGTGATGGAGGCGACGTTCGCGTACAGGTAGTTGTAGAAGCTGGTCGGGTCCTTCCAGTTCTTGTCGAGCGAGTACACGACGTCGTCGGCGGTGAGCGGGTGGCCGTCCCAGAAGGTGACCCCCGGGCGGATGTCGTACACCCACGTGAGCGGGTCCGGGTTGGAGTACGACTGCGCCAGGTTCGGCTTGATCTGGAAGTCCGGCGTCTGCGCGAGCAGGTTCTCGCACATGTTGGAGTTGATCATGTTCGGCGTGTAGTCGGCGGAGTGGTACGGGTCCACCGTCTGCGGTTCGCCTTCGAACACGTTCCAGGTGATGTGGTCCACGGTGCCGGCGGCCGCGGGAGTGGTGACCACCAGTCCCGTCGACGGGTTCGACGATCCCGCGTTCTTCGCCCCGGCGGAACATCCCGCCAGGGCCAGCGCGGCGGTGACGCCGACGGCGGTCACCGTCAGCGCGCGCTTGGTTGTGATGTGCATTCGGATGACTCCAGTTCAGTGGTGTGCGGTGAGGACGGATGCGGGATCCCAGCCGTCGCGCGGCACGCTGTCGCGCAGCTGGCGGGTGTACGGATGCTGCGGATCGTCGAGCAGGTCGGCGGTGAGCCCCTGCTCGACCACCTCGCCCCGTCGCATCACGATGGAGTGCTCGGTCACCTGGCGGATGACGGCGAGGTCGTGGCTGATGAACAAGTAGCTGACGCCCTGCGAATCGCGGATGTCGCTGAGCAGGTTCAGGATCTGCGCCTGCACCGAGACGTCCAGGGCCGAGACAGCCTCGTCGAGGATGAGCACCTCGGGCTCGGCGGCGAGCGCCCGGGCGATCGCGACGCGCTGCCGCTGACCGCCGGACAGGCTCTTGGGGAGGGCGTTCAGCTGCCGCTCGTCGAGGCCGACGAGCTCGCCGAGCTCGCGCACGCGCGCCTTGGTGGCATCCCGGCCCAGCCGGAAGTGCACGCCGATGACCTCGGCCAGGCAGTCGCCGATGCGCTGGCGGCGATCGAGCGACGTGTAGGGGTCCTGGAACACGATCTGGATATTGCGACCGCGCTCGCGGAGCGCTCGCACGCCGCGCGCGGGGTGGGTGCGGTCCTCGCCGCGGAAGCGGATGCTGCCCGAGGTGGGCGTCTCCAGCCCGATGATCATGCGCGCGGTCGTGGTCTTGCCCGATCCGGACTCGCCGACGATGCCCATGGCGCCGCCCTGCTCCAGGTCGAACGTGACTCCGGCCACGGCGGTGGCCTGGTTGCGGCCGTGCCCGAAGACCTTCGTCAGGTCCCGGACGCTCAACAGGGTGTCTGCGCTCATGACTGGGCCTCCTCGACGACCTCGACCACCTCGACGGGCTCGAACAGCTTTCCGCGCAGCTCGGGCATCCGCCGGCAGCGGCTGAGACCCTGCGGAACCCCGGTTCCCTGCGGCGCTCCCACGGTGATCGTCTCGATCGGGATGAGCGGTGGGGTCTGCTCCCGGCACGCGTCCTGCACGAACCGGCAGCGCGGCGCGAACGGGCAGCCGACGGGCGCCTCGTACGCGGTCGTCGGGTGGCCGGGGATGGCCGGCAGCCGGTCGACGCGGCGGTCGATCTCGGGCCGGGCCTGCATGAGCGCCGCCGTGTACGGATGCAGCGGGTCGTGCGCGAGCGACCGGGACGCCTGGTGCTCCAGCACCTGCCCCGCGTACAGCACCATGGTGTCGTCGCACACGGCCCCGGCGAGCTCCAGGTCGTGCGTGATGAACACCATCGCCAGGCCGTATTCGCTCTGCATGCGCCCGAGGATCGCCATGACCTCGGCCTGCGTGGTGACGTCCAGGGCCGTCGTCGGCTCGTCGGCGAGGATGAGCCGCGGCCGCACCGCCACCGCGGCGGCGATCATCACGCGCTGCAGCAGGCCACCCGACAGCTCATGCGGATACTGCCGCAGGCGGCGCTCCGGATCGCTGATGCCCACCTCGGCGAGCAGGTCGACGGCCCGCTTCATGGCCGCGTGCTTCGGCATCCTGTCGTTGGTGCGCAGAGCCTCGGTGAGGAAGTCCCCGACGCGACGCACCGGGTTGGTGTACGCGCGGGCATCCTGGAAGATCATCGCCACGTCCTCGGCACGGTAGGCGCGCAGCTGCTCGCCCTTGAGGGCGAACACCTCCTTGCCGTCGAACCGCACCGAGCCGGTGACGTGCGCGCCGTCCGGCAGCAGCCGGTCGAGCGT
>NZ_DATEJS010000053.1:0-4349 GCF_035277845.1 Microbacterium sp. | reverse complement strand
TACCGCGAGAAGGTGGGCAACAAGATGGAGTGGTACTCCACGGCGCACAGCCCGTTCGGCGCGGACATGGGTGCACCCCGCAACGGCGGATTCGGGTTCAACGTGTTCCTGCGCGACGGCGACACCGTGTACCGCACCTGGCACACGAACGGCCGAGGCGTCGAGCAGCTCGCGCACAACTTCGGGCTCGTCGACGTGCTGCCGTACGGCCGGCAGGAGGAGTGGCAGGACGTCCCGGACGGCTGGCCGCAGCATCCGACGTACGCACAGGGGATGACGTCGAAGGATGTCGCCGCGGCGTACGGCCCGGGCGGGAGTTGACGGAACGGGGCCGCGGCGGGGGACACGCGGCGCGGACGGCGGCACGCCGCGGGGCTCCCGGTAGCGTCGGGGGATGAGTGCCTTCCGGCGACCCAAGACCGCTGAGCGGCCCGCGACCCCGCAGCCGAACCCGATTCCCTCCGGACTTCGCACCGGGTCGGAGTACACGGCCCGCGTGGTCGTCATCCTGATCGGCGTCGGCGTCGTCGTGGCGCTCGCCGTGCGCCTGTCGGAGGTGACGATCCCGTTCCTCATCGGGCTCGTGCTGTCCGCGCTGCTCGTGCCGTTCTCCGCCGCCCTGCAGCGGCACCGATGGCCGAAATGGCTCGCCGTCATCACCGCCTGGATCGTGGTGTTCGCCGCGCTCGGGGTGCTGGCGACGATCGTGACCCTGCAGATCCGGTACGAGCTGCCGCACATCGACAGGCAGGTGCAGAAGACCATCGAGTCGGCCCGCGACCTGCTCGCCACGCAGCCGTTCGGCATCACCGAGGCGCAGCTCACCAAGTGGGTGTCCGACCTCACCGACTTCGTCCAGAGCCACGCCGGTCAGATCGGCACCGGCGTCGCGGCGGCGGGCCTCGGCCTCGTGCACACCCTCGAGGCGATCTTCATCATCATCTTCACGACGCTCTTCGCCCTCATCGACGGGCGCGGCATCTGGGTGTGGGTCACGCGCATCTTCCCGGTGGCCGCGCGCCCGCGCATCCTCGCCGCAGGCCACGCCGGGTGGCGGACGCTCACGAGCTTCATCCGCGTGCAGCTCGTCGTCGCCTCCGTCGACGCGATCGGCATCGGCGTCGGCGCGGCGATCCTCGGCGTTCCGCTGGCGATCCCGATCGCGGTCATCGTGTTCCTCGGCGCGTTCGTGCCGGTGGTGGGCGCGATCGTCGGCGGGGTGGTCGCGGTCGGCATCGCGCTGCTGTTCAACGGCTGGGTGCACGCGGTCATCATGCTGGCGATCGTGCTGCTCGTGCAGCAGGTCGAAAGCCACGTGCTGCATCCCCTGCTCACCGGCAGCGCGGTGAAGGTCCACCCGCTCGGCGTCGTGCTCGGGGTCGCGACGGGCGCCGCCGTCGGCGGGATCGCCGGCGCGTTCTTCGCGGTGCCGTTCATCGCGACGGCGAACGCGATGATCGTGGCGGCATACCGGATCGACCCCTACGAGGTGACCGGCGCCGGGCACGACCCCGACCCGCGCACGGCCGAGATCACGCTCAAGACGCGGTCTCGGTGACCCGCACCACCATCCGGTGCTGTTCGCGCACGCGCCCGCCGGCGTGGGTGAGTGCGAGCTCCACCGTCGCGGTCCCCGCCCGCCGCGCGTCGATCTGCAGCTCCCTCGGGTAGCTGCCCACCCCGGGCGAGTCCCCGGCCGGCGGCACGCCGACCGTGCGCACCTCCACGGCATCCGCATCGCCGGTGACCGTCGCCAGCCACCGGTAGCCCTGGCTGCCCGCGCCGGTGATCGGGGCGCGGAACTGCGCCCCGATCACCAGGTCGAGCTCAGAGGGCAGGGCCAACGACAACCCCGTCATGCCAGCCGGAGCCGTCGCGCCAGAAGTGCTGCATGTTGCCATCCTGCCGCCGCGCGACCACCTCGAGGTTGAACCCGAAGCTGCTCTGCACGAGCGTCAGCGCCTTGTCGATGCCCGTGCCGAACGTGGCGCTCGAGCGCCACACGCCACTGAGGTCCCGCCACCAGTGCTGCAGCGTCCCGTTCGTCAACGCCACGACCAGCTCGTAGTTGCCCGACGAGAACTCGTCGGTGCGCGCGTACTGACCCTCGATCATCACCGGGGCCCCGTGGCATCCGGCCGCGAACGTGGTCACGGCCGACCAGCCCCAGGTGCCGCCGTCGTCGCGGGTCCAGTGCTGCAGCTCGCCGTTGCGCAGCAGGCAGACGAGCTCGAGGTGACCGGTCGTCGTCTCGATGAGGCTGCCGCCCACCTCGGCGATCGGGTTGCCGAAGATCGGACGCGGGGGCGTGATGATGATCCCGTCCTTCGTCTCGGGCTCGGCGTCGGGCTGCGACTCCTCGTTCAGCGGCTCGGCGTGCACCACGATGGGCGGGTTGCCGAACACCGGACCGGGGTGCCAGCCGCCGCCGTCCCGCCACCAGTGCTGCATGTTGCCGTTGGAGAGCGCGGTGACCACCTCGAAGTTGCCGGGGCCGTAGTGGCTCTCCACGAAGCCCGGTGTGCCGACCGCGTTGGTGGGGCCGAAGGTCGCGCCGTCGTTCCAGGTGCCGCCCGTCTGGTCGAACCACCAGTGCCGCAGCCGGCTCGCGTTCGACCGGTAGATCATCTCGAAGTTGCGGTTGAAGGTGGTGCCGGTGGCGGTCGGTTCCGAGCCGGCGTCGTTCGCGAATCCGGATGCCTTCGCCCACGGCAGGCTGCCGTTCCCGTTGTCGCGCCACCAGTGCGCGATGCCGCCGCCCGGGTCGTGCACGAACAGCTCGAAGTTGTCGTGGTTGGCGCCGTCGCCGCTCTCGAACATGGCCCCGTTGTGGTTGAAGCGCTTGCTCCACGGGTCGGGGTTCATGCCGCGCAGGCCGTACATCGGGTTGGAGTCGATGCCGATCTGCCCGTAGCCGATCCACCCGTAGCCGTGGTCGCCCCAGTCGTCGCCGCCCGGCGTGCCGCCCCACGAGTTGCGGATGAGCCACGCCTGCTTGCCGTCGTCGTACCCGACCACGTCGACGACGTGGGTGCCGTTCGAGCTCTGGTTCGGGGCCGCCCGGTACACGGTCGAGATGTCGCTGTAGCCGTAGAAGTCGTCGTAGATGGTGATGGAGCTCGCGACCGTGGGACCGACCGCCCAGATCCAGTTCTTCATGTCGTCGGTGTTGCTGAGCGTCGTGAACGCCGGGACCTTCACCGTGCGGCCGCTGCGGTCGAACGTGGTCGTCGCGGTCGTGTGCTGCGTCGAGCCGGTGCCGCAGTTTGTCGGGCCCGGAATCCAGTAGCCGTCGTTGCGCGCCGCCGGGAACGGCCAGGGGATGCATCCCGGATCGGCCTGCCCGTTGTTCTTCGCCCAGTTGAGCGTGTTCACCGAGTCGCCGCACTGGCCGACCACGACGCTCAGGCCTTTGACCACGTCGCCTTCGGAGCGCGGCGCCCAGACGCAGTGCTCGATGCGCGTCATCGCCTCGATGATGCCGGTCGGCGCGAAGATCCAGCAGTGCTCCGAGTCGAACTGGTCGCGGGTGCGGGTGAAGGTGGGCCAGCCGTTGTGCGTGCGCCAGTCGACGGATGCCGGACGTGTGCCGCCCGCGCCGCCCGCCGCGGCGCCGGCCTCCGCGGCGCCGGCCTCTGCGCCGGCACCGGGCGACGTCGCCGCGACGAGGTGCCGGGCGCTCGGCTGGTCGGCGACGAGCTTGAGCACGTCGACGCGCCTGCTCGGATCGGCCGGCTTCGCTGTCGGCCCGCCGAGCAGCCGTCGCACCAGAGGGGTGTCGTCGGGGATGGAGGGCAGCACCTGCCACCCCAGATCGTTCTGCGCGATGAGCCTTCGCACGTCGCCGTATGTGGTGAGCCGCGGGCTCGGAGTCTCGGCCATGAGGGCCTCCCAGGTTCGGATGCCGTGGGCCCGGCATCGTCCAGTGAGAGGAGCGAGGCTCCCAGCACCCTGATACAGCCGCCGGATCCCCGGCGTGTCGGCGCCGGTCCGCTCTTCGCGCGCGCCGGCCCCTCACCCGTCGGGACGTTGTACAGGGGAAATCGACCGATTCGGGTTTGTAGAGCCCGTCACCGGCCGATCCACCCTGTGTTCGCGCCCGCGAGCCCGGCCGACCGTCCGCCGGCGGGCCAGCCGGGACCCGTGACCTTCAGCTGCCGAGGGCGGTGAGCAGTGCGGCGCCGTCCGGGGAGCCGAGGCCGGTGCAGGCATCCCACCCCGACTTCGCCGCGAAGGCGCCGTTGTTCCCGGACGTGATGTCGCGGAACCCCGCGGCCGTCGCCGAGGCCGATGCCCCCGCGTACAGCTTCGGCTGCAGCAGCCCGACCGGGCTGCCGGTCGACTGTACG
>NZ_DATEJS010000052.1:0-2404 GCF_035277845.1 Microbacterium sp. | reverse complement strand
CGTCGCGATCTGTCAGACCGCGGCGCGGATGAGCTTCTTGTTGACGAACTCGTCGGCTGCCAGCAGACCCATCTCACGGGAGGTGCCGCTGCGCTTCACGCCGCCGAAGGGCAGCTCGGGCGAGTCGGCGAGGGTCACGTTCACGTAGACCATGCCCGCGTCGATCTTGTTGGCCACGCGGTCGGCCTGCGCCGGGTCGGTCGTGTAGACGTAGGAGCCCAGCCCGAAGCTGGTGTCGTTCGCCAGCTTCACCGCGGCATCCTCGTCCGCCACGCGGTAGACCACGGAGGCCGGGCCGAACAGCTCCTCGCGGTACACGTCCATGTCGGGCGTGACGTCGGTGAGCACGGTGGGGGCGTAGAACGCGCCGTCGCGCGTGCCGCCGGTGACGAGGGTCGCACCCTGCGCCACCGCGTGGTCGACCTGCGCCGCGAGACGCTCCGCCGCCGGGAGCGACGAGAGGGGGCCGACCGTGGTGTCGTCGGCGAACGGGTCGCCCACCACCTGGGCCTTCATGGCGTCGGTGAACTTCTCGAGGAAGGCGTCGTACAGGCCGTCCACCACGATGAAGCGCTTCGGAGCGTTGCAGGACTGACCGTTGTTGTCCAGGCGAGCATCCACCGCACCCGCCACGGCCGCGTCGATGTCGTCGGTGGACAGCAGGATGAACGGGTCGGACCCGCCGAGCTCCAGCGCCACCTTCTTGAGGTTGCGGCCGGCGAGCTCGGCCACGGCCGCGCCGGCACGTTCGGAGCCGGTCACCGAGACGCCCTGCACGCGCGGGTCGGCGATGATGGTCGCCGCCTGCTCGTTGGTCGCGTACACGTTCACGTAGGCGCCCACCGGGAAGCCGGCATCCAGATACATCTTCTCGATCGCGGCCGCGGACTCGGGGCACTGCGGCGCGTGCTTGAGGATGATCGTGTTGCCCAGCACCAGGTTCGGAGCGGCGAACCGCGCCACCTGGTAATAGGGGAAGTTCCACGGCATGATGCCCAGGAGCACCCCGATCGGCGCCTTGCGGATCACCGCGGTCCCCTCGGCGAGGATGTCCAGCGGCTGGTCGGCGTTGATCTTCGCGGCGTTGTCCGCGTAGAACTCCGTGATGTCGGCGGCGAAGTCGACCTCGGCGTACGCGGCGAACAGCGGCTTGCCCATCTCCCGCACGATGATCGCGGCGAGCTCGTCGCGACGCTCGCGGTGCAGCTCGGCCACCCGGCGGATCAGCGCGGCACGCTCGTCGACGGACGTCTCACGCCACGAGGCGTACGCGGATGCCGCGGCATCCAGCGCGTTCGCCACGTCGGCGTCGGTTGCGGTGGGATAGGTGGCCAGGGTCTGCCCCGTGGCCGGGTTCACGACTGCGTAGTCGCTCATTTTCTATCGTTCCGTTCTGCCTCAGACGGCAGGGATCAGGGTGTACTTGGTGGAAAGGAACTCGTGGATGCCCTCGGAGCCGCCCTCGCGGCCGATGCCGGACTGCTTGACACCGCCGAACGGAGCCGCCGCGTTGGACACCACACCGGCGTTCAGTCCCATCATCCCGGTCTCGAGCTTCTCGATCATGCGGTGACCGCGCTGCAGGTCCTGCGTGTACACGTAGGAGACCAGGCCGTACTCGGTGTCGTTGGCCAGGCGCACGGCCTCGTCCTCGTCGGCGAACGTCGCGATCGCGAGCACCGGTCCGAAGATCTCCTCACGGAGGATGTCGCTGCCCGGCTGCACGTTGGACAGCACGGTGGGCTGGAAGAAGGTGCCCACGCCCTCGAGCGCCTCGCCGCCGGTGCGCAGCTGTGCGCCGCGGCCGACCGCGTCGGTGACGAGCTCCTTGGCCTTGGCGACCGCGTCGGTGTCGATGAGCGGGCCGATGGTGACGTCCTCCTCGGTGCCACGGCCGATCTTCATGCCGTTGACCCGCTCGGTGACCTTGCGGGCGAACTCGTCGGCGACCGACTCGTGCACGATGAAACGGTTCGCCGCAGTGCAGGCCTGGCCGATGTTGCGGAACTTCGCGAGCATCGCGCCGTCTACGGCCTTGTCGAGGTCGGCGTCCTCGAACACGACGAACGGGGCGTTGCCGCCCAGCTCCATCGACACCCGCAGCACGCCCTCGGCGGCCTGCGCGATCAGACGCCGGCCGACCTCGGTCGACCCGGTGAACGACAGCTTGCGCAGCCGCGGGTCGGCGATGATCGGCGCGGACACCTTGCCGCTGGTCGAGGTCGGGATGACGTTCACCACACCCTTGGGCAGGCCCGCCTCCTCGAGCAGCTGCACGAAGAAGATGGTCGACAGCGGGGTCAGTGCCGGCGGCTTGATGACCACGGTGCAGCCGGCGGCCAGCGCCGGCGCGATCTTGCGGGTCGCCATCGCCAGCGGGAAGTTCCACGGCGTGACGAAGAAC
>NZ_DATEJS010000051.1:0-6121 GCF_035277845.1 Microbacterium sp. | reverse complement strand
GGATTCCGGACGGAGAGAGAGTACTCGTCCGCGTCGAGCGCTACACGATGCCGGATGGCACCCGCCGATACGCGGCGTACATCCGCGGCACGCGCGACGGCGGCTTCGGCGGCACGGATCCGAGCAACATGACCTCGAACCTCAAGCTCTATCAGCATGAGACCAGCACGTCGTACCAGGCGACGGCGCGCGCGCTGGCGATGGCGGGGGCCGGCCCCGGCGACACCGTGGACCTCGTCGGTCATTCGCAGGGCGGCATGATCGCCGGGCGGATCGCCCTCGACGGCGGGTTCCGCACGGAGCTGCTCGTCACAGCCGGCTCCCCGACCGAGGCGCAGGTGTCCGACGACGTGCTGAGCGTGCAGTTGAGGCACGATCACGACATCGTCGCGAACCTGACGGCGGGAGGCTCGGCCGCGCCGGTGGGCTCGGACGGCAGCGTCGTCATCCGCCGCGACGTACCCCTCGACGACGGACCGCTGTCGGCGCACGGCCTCGGCACGTACGACCAGACGGCGCGGCTGGCGGAGGCATCCGGAGACCCGCAGCTGCGGCCCGTCCATGACAGGATCGCCGAGCTCGGGGCCGCGGTCTCGGTCGAGGTGCTGGAGTACGACGCGACCGTGCCCGAACCGCCGCACGTCGATCCGCCCCCGCCGCCCGGGCAGTACTGGGGCCCGGCGCCGTGGGAGGGTGCCGGCCGTTGAGTGAAGCGGCGCCGCTGCGTCAGCGACGCCGGGCGGGGCGCAGGAAGATGCCGAAGATCCAGTTGATGACGGTGATGAGAAGGGCCGCGACGACACCCCACCAGAAGCTCTCGACGCGAAGACCCCAGCTCCACCAGTGCGTCAGCCATCCCGTCAGCCAGAGCAGGAATCCGTTGATGACGAGCGAGATCAGACCCAGCGTGAGGATGTACAGCGGGAAGGCCAGGATCTTCACGATGGTGCCGACGATCGCATTGACCAGGCCGAAGATCAGGGCGATCACCAGCAGCGTCAGCACGTACTGCAGCGTCCCGCCGGGCGCGAACGGCGCGACGGTGACTTTCAGGGTCGGGATGAGGGTGACGACCCAGATCGCGAACGCGTTCACGACGATGTGGATGATGAACCTCATGATCGGAGTCTCCCACGCCCGGGGCGGCCCATGGGCCGGGAAGCACCCGCGCTCCTAGACTCGGAGCGTGAGTGACGACATCCCCGTTCGCGTGCGGCCCGAGATCGCCGCCCTGCCGCCGTACAAGCAGGGCAAGCAGGCCGGAGCCGACGCGTTCAAGCTCTCCAGCAACGAGAACCCGTTCGATCCGCTGCCGTCGGTGCTCGACGCCATGCAGCAGCAGACCGCGATCAACCGGTATCCGGATGCCACCGCCTCCCGCCTGCGCCACGCGCTCGCCGAGCGATACGGGGTCGGTCCCGACGACGTGCACATCGGCTCGGGCTCCGTCGCCATCATCGCCCAGCTGATGCTCGCCGCCGCCGGCCCGGGCGACGAGGTGGTCTACGCCTGGCGCTCGTTCGAGGCGTATCCGGGGCTCGTGCTCATCGCCGGCGCCACCCCGGTCGAGGTGCCGCTGCTGCCGGATGCCCGCCACGACCTCGACGCCATGGCGGCCGCCATCACGCCGCGCACCCGGGCGGTCATCGTGTGCACGCCGAACAACCCGACCGGCCCGATCGTCACGCAGGCCGAATTCGACGCATTCATCGAGAAGGTCCCGGCGGACACCCTGGTGCTGCTGGACGAGGCCTACGCCGAATTCGTCACCGACCCCGACGCCGTCGACGGACGCCGCGTGCTGGCATCCGGCCGGCATCCCAACGTCGTCGTGCTGCGCACCTTCTCGAAGGCGTACGGGCTCGCCGGCCTCCGCGTCGGCTACGCGGTGGGGCACCGTCGCATCCTGGATGCCGCGCGCAGCACCGCCATCCCGCTGTCCGTGACCGCGCAGGCCGAAGAGGCCGCCCTCGCCTCCCTCGACGCCGAGGCCGACCTGCTCGACCGGGTCAGCACGATCGTCGAGCGCCGCGACGACCTCGTCGCCCGGCTGCGGGCGCAGGGATGGAGCATCCCGCAGACCCAGGGCAACTTCGTCTGGCTCGCCACCGGTGCCGAGACGACCGACGCCGCGGCCGCGTTCGAGGCGGCCGGACTCATCGTCCGCCCCTTCGCAGGAGACGGCATCCGCATCTCCGTCGGCGAGAGCACCGCTGTAGAGAATGTCGTACGGATCGCGGCATCCGTTATCGACACTCTCCAAGCTGAGCACCCGGCGCGCGCGATAGCGTAGAACGGTGAGCCAGTCCGACGACCCGGCGATCGTCCGCATCCTTGCGGCCGACGGCACCCTCGCGCCCACACCGGCGGCGCAACCGTACCTCGAGATCATCGAGGCGCTGCCACACGAGCAGCTCGAGCTGTTCTACCGCGACATGGCGGTGGCCCGCGCATTCGACAAGCAGGCCACGAACCTGCAGCGGCAGGGGCAGCTGGCCCTGTGGCCGCCGAGCCAGGGGCAGGAGGCCGCGCAGGTCGGGTCCGCGCACGCGGCCCGCCCGCAGGACCACGTCTTCCCGTCGTACCGCGAGCACGTCGTCTGCATGATCCGCGGCGTCGACCCCCTCGGCATCACGAGCCTCATGCGGGGCGTCACGCACGGCGGCTGGAACCCGGCCGAGCCGGCGAACGGCAACACGCACATCTACACGCTCGTGCTCGGTTCGCAGACCCTGCACGCCACCGGGTACGCGATGGGCATGGCCTTCGACGGACGCAGCGGCACCGGCGACGTCGACCGCGATCAGGCCGTCATCGTCTACTACGGCGACGGGGCGTCCAGCCAGGGCGACGTGCACGAGGCCATGGTCTTCGCGGCCAGCTACCGCACCCCCGAGGTGTTCTTCCTGCAGAACAACCAGTGGGCCATCTCGGTTCCGGTCTCCACCCAGTCCCCGGCGCCGCTGTTCCGCCGCGGCGAGGGCTACGGGATGCCGTCCATCCAGATCGACGGCAACGACGTGCTCGCCAGCTACGCCGTGACCCGGCGCGCTCTGGACGAGGCCCGGTCCGGCCAGGGGCCGCGCGCCATCGAAGCCGTCACCTACCGCATGGGCGCGCACACCACCAGCGACGACCCCACCAAGTACCGCAGTGCAGGCGAAGAGCAGTCCTGGGCGCAGCGCGACCCGATCACGCGCATGCGCACGTTCCTCGAGGCGCGCGGGTCCACCGCAGGGTTCTTCGCCGATGTGGACGCCCGGGCCAAAGCCGCGGCGGACGACATCCGCGAGCGCACCTCGGCCCTGGACGGCATCCCCGCCGACGGCATGTTCGCCCACGTCTACTCCGAGCCGCATCCGCTGATCGAGCGGCAGCGCGCCTGGCTCGCCGAGTACGAGGCATCCTTCGAGGGGAACGCGCGATGAGCGACACCACCACCATCGAGACCGCCGCCGCCGTGACCACCCAGACCATGCCGTTCGTGCGCGCCCTCACCGCGGGCCTGCGCCAGGCGATGTCCGACGACGACCACGTGCTGCTCATGGGCGAGGACATCGGCCCGCTCGGAGGCGTGTTCCGCGTCACCGAAGGGCTGCAGGCGGAGTTCGGCAAGAACCGCGTGCTCGACACGCCGCTGGCCGAGTCCGGCATCATCGGCACCGCCATCGGTCTGGCGATGGCGGGGTTCCGCCCGGTGTGCGAGATCCAGTTCGACGGGTTCGTGTTCCCCGCGTTCGACCAGATCACCACGCAGCTCGCCAAGCTCACCAACCGGCACGAGGGCAACCTGCAGATGCCGGTCGTCATCCGCATCCCCTACGGCGGGCACATCGGTGCCGTCGAGCACCACCAGGAGAGCCCGGAGGCGTACTTCGCCCACACCGCGGGCCTGCGCGTGGTGTCGCCGTCGACCCCGAACGACGCGTACTGGATGATCCAGGATGCCATCGCCTCGAACGACCCGGTGGTGTTCCTCGAGCCCAAGGCGAAGTACTGGATGAAGGGTGAAGTCGACCTGTCGGCGCGCGCCCTGCCGCTGCACGCCTCGCGGGTCGTCCGCCGCGGCACCGATGTCACGCTCGTCGGTCACGGCGCCATGGTGACGACGCTGCTGCAGGCGGCCGCGCTCGCCGAGTCCGAGGGCACCAGCTGCGAGGTCGTCGACATGCGGTCGCTGTCGCCGATCGACTACGGGCCCATCCTCGACTCCGTGCGCCGCACCGGGCGCATGGTCTACGCCCAGGAGGCACCCGGCAACGTGTCGGTCGGGTCCGAGGTGGCCGCGACCGTCATGGAGCAGGCGTTCTACGCCCTCGAAGCCCCGGTGCTGCGGGTGTCGGGTTTCGACGTGCCGTTCCCGCCCGCCAAGCTCGAGGGCGTCTACCTGCCCGACCCCGACCGCATCCTCGAAGCCGTCGACCGGGCCCTGGCCTACTGACATGCACGCCGCGCTCAGCCCCCGCCTCCCCTCGTTGACTTGCCCTGGATGTACGACGCGCCCGGCGTGTCGCGTACATCCAGGGCAAGTCAACGAGGAGGGGGCGCGGGCTGCGTCTTTCCGAAGGGACCGTCCATGAGCACCCAGACTTTCGTCCTGCCCGATGTGGGGGAGGGACTGACCGAGGCCGAGATCGTGTCGTGGCGCGTCGCGCCGGGCGATGCGGTGGCCGTCAACGACGTGCTCGTCGAGATCGAGACGGCCAAGTCGCTCGTCGAGCTGCCGTCGCCGTTCGAGGGCACGGTGGGCGAGCTGCTGATCGCCGAGGGCGTGACGGTGGACGTCGGCACCGCGATCATCACGATCGTGGGTGCGGGGGCGGATGCCGACGTCACCGCCGGACGCAGCGAGCACGGCGCCCCCGCGGCGGCCGAGCCCGAGGAGGCCGCCGGCTCCGTGCTGGTCGGCTACGGTACCGGCGGTCAGGTGCAGTCGCGCCGCCGCCCCGCCCAGAAGCCCGCGCAGGAACGGGTCGCGGCATCCGTCGGCGTCGTCGCCAAGCCCCCGGTGCGCAAGCTGGCGCGCGACCTCGGCGTCGACCTCGGCACGGTCGTGCCGTCGGGCCCCGCCGGTGAGGTGACGCGCGACGACGTCGTCAAGCACGCGTCGCAGGCGAGCGTCTTCCGCAATGTGACGACACCCGAATGGTCGCAGGTGCGCGAGGAGACCATCCCGGTCGCCGTGGACCGCGCGGCATCCGCCGTCGCCCCGGTGCAGGCCACCGCGCCGTCGACGCTCGCCCCGTCCGACCCCACCCGCGAGGAGACCATCCCGGTCAAGGGCGTGCGCAAGGCCGTCGCCTCCGGCATGGTGCGCTCCGCCTACAGTGCCCCGCACGTGTCGGTGTGGACCGATGTGGATGCCACCCGCACCATGGAGCTCGTCAAGCGCCTCAAGGCGTCCCCCGACTTCGCCGACATCAAGGTGTCGCCGCTGCTGATCATGGCGCGCGCCGTGATCTGGGCCGTGCGGCGCACCCCGATGGTCAACGCCGTCTGGGCGGACACCGACGGCGGCGCCGAGATCCGCGTGCGCAACTACGTGAACCTCGGCATCGCCGCGGCCACCCCGCGGGGGCTCCTGGTGCCGAACATCAAGGACGCCCAGAACCTGTCCACGCGCGAGCTCGCGCGTGCGCTCGAGAAGCTGACGCTGACCGCCCGCGAGGGCAAGACGCAGCCCGCCGAGCAGCAGAACGGCACCATCACGATCACCAACATCGGCGTGTTCGGGATGGATGCCGGAACCCCGATCATCAACCCCGGCGAGACCGGCATCATCGCGATGGGCGCGATCCGGCAGAAGCCGTGGGTCGTCGACGGCGAGGTGCGCCCACGCTGGGTCACCACGGTCTCGGGCTCGTTCGACCACCGCGTGGTCGACGGCGACGGCATGAGCCGGTTCGTGGCGGACGTGGCGTCCATCCTCGAGGAGCCGGCGCTGCTGCTCGACTGAGCCGGCGGGTCGCTGCGTTTCGTCTCGGTCGCTGCGCTCCCTCGCTCAACGACCGGGCAGAGGTGGGCGCAGCGCCCCCCGCCGGTCGTTGAGCGAGCGCAGCGAGCCGAAACGCAGGACCCCCCGCCGGTCGTTGAGCGAGCGCAGCGCCCCCCGCCGGTCGTT
>NZ_DATEJS010000050.1:0-9474 GCF_035277845.1 Microbacterium sp. | reverse complement strand
AACGACCGGGGGGTGCCGCTCGACGACCGGGGGGTGCTGCTCAAGGCTCGCATCGCCGACCGGCTCGCGGACGTGGACGCCGAGCTCGTGACGCTCTCGGACGAGCTGCACGCCGACCCGGAGGTCGGCTGGCAGGAGGTGCGGTCGTCGGCGCGTGTCGCGGCGGTGCTCGAACGGCACGGATTCGCGGTGGAGCGACCCTACCTCGGCCTCGAGACCGCCTTCCGCGCCGTCCACGGATCGGGCGACGGGTTCACCGTCGGGTTCCTCGCCGAGTACGACGCGCTGCCCGGGCTCGGCCACGCATGCGGCCACAACCTCATCTCGGCGATGAGCGTCGGGGGAGCGATCGCCCTCGCCGAGATCGCGGACGACCTCGGCATCACCGTCGAGGTCATCGGAACCCCCGCCGAGGAGGGCTACGGCGGCAAGATCGAGCTGCTCGAGCGCGGCGCCTTCACCGAACTGGACTTCGCGCTCATGGCGCATCCCGCCCCGGTCGACGTCGCCGAAGCCGAACCCTTCGCGGTGGCGCACTGGCACATCCGATACGACGGCAAGGCCGCCCACGCCGCGGCCTACCCGGAGCGGGGCGTCAACGCGAACGACGCGTTCCTCATCGCGCAGACCGCCATCGCGCTGCTGCGCCAGCAGCTGCCGCCGGGCGTGCGCGTGCACGGCGTGCAGACCCGGGGCGGTGAGGCGCCCAACGCGATCCCCGAGCGCACCGAGGGCCGCTGGTACGTGCGCGCGGAGAGCACCGAGAAGCTGCTCGAACTCGAGCAGCGCGTGCTGAACTGCTTCGAGGCCGGCGCACTCGCGACCGGTGCCGTGCTGACCGTGACGCCCGAGGGTGGCCGCTACTCGGAGATGCGCACCGACGAGCAGGCGCTCGACCTCTACCGGGCCAACGCCATCTCCCTCGGCCGCGACTTCGACGTCGATCCCGTGGCCGCCACGATGAACCGCGCCTCGACCGACATGGGCAACGTCTCGCAGGTGGTCGACGCCATCCATCCCTACATCGGCGTCGGCGGCGACGCGAGCAACCACCAGCCCGAGTTCGCGCAGGCATGCGTCGGAGCGACCGCCGAGCGGGCCCTGCGCGACGGCGCCCTCGCACTGGCCTGGACGGCTCTCGACGTCGCCTGCAGCCGCGCCGCATCCTCCGCCCCGATCGCGACCCTCGAAGGAGAACGAGTATGAGCACGATCGACCAGACCGCCGTCGACCAGACCACGATCGACTGGGCCGCCCGTGCCCGCGACCTCGCCATCGACGGCCGCGCGGTCATCGACGGACGGCGGCTGGATGCCGCAGACGGCGCCACCCTCGCCGTGACGAGCCCCGGGTCGCTCGCGCACCTGACCGACCTCGCCGCAGGCACCGCGCAGGACGTGGATGCCGCGGTCGACCACGCCCGCCGCGTGTTCGAGGCAGGCACGTGGAGCCGGATCGGCGCCGCCGAGCGCGGCAAGGCGCTCATCCGTCTCGCCGACCTGATGATGGCGAACCTCGAGGAGCTCGCGCTGCTCGAGACCCTCGACTCGGGCAAGCCGATCGCGCAGACCCTCACGGTCGACGTGCCCGGCGCGGCCGAGACGTTCCGCTGGTACGGCGAGCTCGCCGACAAGCGGTACGACGAGATCCCGGCGACGCCGCCCGGGTCCACCGCGCTGGTGCGCCGCGTGCCGCTCGGGGTCGTCGGCGCGATCACGCCGTGGAACTACCCGCTCGAGATCGCCGCGTGGAAGCTCGCCCCGGCGCTGGCATCCGGCAACAGCGTCGTGCACAAGCCGGCCACCGAGACGTCGCTGACGGCCCTGCGCCTGGCCGATCTCGCCCTCGAGGCGGGCATCCCGGCCGGCGTGCTCAACGTCGTGCCCGGGCGCGGGTCAACGGTCGGCAGCCGCATCGCGCGGCATCCCGGCATCGATGTGCTCGCGTTCACCGGGTCGACCGCGGTCGCCAAGCAGCTCATGGTGGATGCCGGCAGCTCCAACATGAAGCGCGTCGCCCTGGAGGCGGGCGGCAAGAGCTCCAACGTGGTCTTCGCCGACGCCGACCTTGCGCTCGCCGCGGAGAAGGCCGCGTTCGGCGCGTTCTACAACCAGGGCCAGGTGTGCTCGGCGAACTCCCGCATCCTCGTGGAGCGCGCCGCGCACGACGAGTTCGTCGCGCTGCTGGCCGCGGCATCCCGCGCGTACGAGCCGAGCGACCCGCTCGCCGGAGAACCCGGCAACGGGTCGCTGATCAGCCGGGCGCACGCCGACGAGGTCGGGGTCGCGATCGCGCAGGCGGCCGCCGACGGCGAGCTCGTCAGAGGTGGCGAGCGCGTCACGATCACCGGATCCGACGCGTACCTGCGCCCGGCGATCGTCACCGGGCTCGGGGCGGACCACGACCTGCACCGGGTCGAGGTGTTCGGCCCGCTCGTGGCGGTGCTGCCGTTCGAGTCCGAACAGGATGCCGTGCGCCTCGCCAACGCGACGGACTACGGCCTCGCGGCATCCCTGTGGACGAACGACCTCGGCCGTGCGCACCGCGTGTCGGAGGCGCTCGTCGCCGGCACGGTGTCGGTGAACACGGTCGACGCGCTCGGGCTGACGACCCCGTTCGGCGGGTTCAAGCAGTCGGGCTTCGGCCGCGATCTGTCGCGCCACGCGCTGGACAACTACACCGACTGGAAGACCACCTGGTTCCAGCACGGCTGACCCGCGGAGCATCCGTACCGCCGCGCCGCCGGCCCGTCAACCCCCCTTGGACGCGACCGGCGGCACGCGCAGGATGGTGGAGGCAGGGACGGGCGGATCGTCGCGCCCGGTGATCCTGCCGCGGAGTCGGGAGCGGGGCATGGGCGCGAAGGTTCTGGCATCCACCGAGCAGCTGCCGGTCGGCGCGCTCGAGCGCACCCTGCGCGAGCGCGTCGACGGCGAGGTGCGCTTCGACGCCGGCACGCGGGCCACGTACGCGACGGATGCCTCGAACTTCCGGCAGACCCCGATCGGGGTGGTGCTGCCGCGGTCGATCGAGGCCGCCGTGGACGCGCTCGCGGTGTGCGCCGAGTTCGGGGCGCCCGTCCTGTCGCGCGGAGGCGGCACGAGTCTCGCGGGCGAATGCTGCAACGCCGCGGTGATCATCGACTGGACCAAGTACTGCCACCGGATCGAGTGGGTCGATGCGGAGCGCAGGCGCGCCATGGTGCAGCCCGGGGTGGTGCTCGACCAGCTCAACCGGGCCGTCGCCCCGCACGGGCTGCAGTTCGGGCCGAAGCCGGCCACGCACGGCCACTGCACGATCGGCGGGATGATCGGCAACAACTCGTGCGGCGCCTCGGCGCAGGCGTACGGCAAGACCGCCGACAACGTGGTGCGGCTCGAGGTGCTCTGCTACGACGGGACGCGCTTCTGGGTGGGGGAGGGCGACGATCCGGATGCCGCCACCGGACGCGAGCTCGAGATCCGCCGGGGCCTCGCCCGGCTCGCGGACGAGTACGCGGACGAGATCCGCGCGCGGTTCCCGGACATCCCCCGCCGCGTCTCCGGCTACAGCCTCGACGAGCTCCTCCCGGAACGCGGAGGCGACCTCGCGAAGGTCCTGTGCGGGTCGGAGTCGACGCTCGTCACGGTGCTGCGCGCCGAGGTGTCCCTCGTGCCGCTGGTGCCCGATCGGGCGTTCGTGCTCATCGGGTACGACTCGATCGCGGATGCCGCCGACGCGGTGCCCGACATCGTCCGGCACGATCCGCTGATCCTGGAGGGGATGGACGACAAGCTCATCGAGCACGAGCGCCGCCTGGGCCGGCACGACGCCGGGCTGAGACTCCTTCCCGACGGTCGCAGCTGGCTGCTCGTGCAGCTGGGAGACGGCGACCGCGACGCGGCGGATCGCCGGGCCCGCGAGCTCGTCAGCGACCTCGGTCTCGCGGGGAGCGATCGCGTCGCCGTGCTGGACGACCCCGAAGATCAGCGCAGGATCACGGCGGTCCGCGAAGACGCGCTCGGGGCCACGGCGCGCGTGCCGGGGGAGCACGCCGGCTGGCCGGGATGGGAGGATGCCGCCGTCCCGCCGGAGCGGCTCGGGGACTACCTGCGCGACTTCGGCCGGCTGCTCGACGGGTTCGGGTACGGCCGGGCCCCGATCTACGGACACTTCGGGCACGGATGCGTCCACGCACGCATCCCGTTCGAGCTCACCACCGAGCGGGGCATCGCGGACTACCGCCGGTTCGTGGAGCGCGCCGCGCACCTGGTCACCGACTACGGCGGATCCCTGTCGGGCGAGCACGGCGACGGACAGGCCCGCGGGGCGCTGCTGCCGATCATGTTCGGCGACCGGATCATGGATGCGTTCCGGCGCACGAAGACCCTCTTCGATCCGCTGGGCCGGATGAACCCGGGCAAGCTCGTCGACGCCTACCCCGTCGACGCCAACCTGCGCTTCGGCGCGGGATTCACGCCCCTGCGGGTGGAGCGCCAGCAGTTCGCGTACCCGGACGACGGCGGCATGTTCGCGAACGCCGCGGCGCGCTGCGTCGGGGTCGGCGCCTGCCGCGACCACACCGGCGGCGTGATGTGCCCGTCGTATCGCGCGACGGGCGAGGAGGAGCACTCCACCCGAGGGCGCGCCCGGCTGCTGTTCGAGATGATGACGGGCGAGCCCATCGAGGACGGATGGCGCTCCGAGGCCGTGCGCGACGCCCTCGACCTCTGCTTCTCCTGCAAGGGATGCCGCAGCGACTGCCCGGTCGGCGTCGACATGGCGACGTACAAAGCCGAGTTCCTCGCGCACCACTACCGGGGACGGCTGCGACCGATGGCGCACTACACGATGGGCTGGCTCCCGCTCTGGGCGCGGCTCGCCCGCATCGCGCCCGCGCCGATCAACGCGATCACGCAGTCCCGTCGGCTGCACCGGCCGGTCGCACGGCTGGCCGGCCTGGAACCGGACCGGCCGATCCCGGCGTTCGCCGGCGAGCGATTCGCATCGTGGTACCGGCGCCGGGGTCCGCGCGGCAGTGGGGCGCGGGGCGAGGTGCTGCTCTGGCCGGACACCTTCACCGACAACCTCCACCCCGGCGTCGCCCGGGCCGCCGTGGAGGTGCTCGAGGAGGCCGGCTACCGCGTCGTGGTCCCGTCCGGTGCGCTGTGCTGCGGGCTCACGTGGATCTCGACCGGGCAGCTCGGCACGGCGCGGCGAGTGCTCGCCCGTACCGCGCGCAGGCTGCGGCCGTGGCTCGACCGGGGCGTGCCGGTGATCGGGCTGGAGCCCAGCTGCACCGCCGTCTTCCGGGCCGACGGGCCCGAACTGCTGCCCAGGGACGGTGATGTGCGCCTGCTCGCGCAGCACACCCGCACGTTCGCCGAACTGCTCGACGGCACGGACGGCTGGCGCCCGCCCGGCATCGGCGGCAGCGCGGTCGTGCAGCCGCACTGCCATCAGCACTCGGTGCTGGGCTTCGCGGCGGACGAGCGGATCCTGCAGGCGGCGGGCATCGACGCGACGCTGGTCGGCGGATGCTGCGGACTGGCCGGCAACTTCGGGTTCGAGCCCGGGCACCTGGAGGTGTCGGTGGCCGCCTCGGAGACCGAGCTGATGCCGGCGGTGCGGGCGGCGGGCGCGGAATCCGTCGTGCTCGCCGACGGCTTCAGCTGCCGCACCCAGATCGAGCACAGCGGCAGCGGCCGGCAGGCGATGCACCTCGCCGAGCTGCTGGCCGCCGGCATCCGCGGCATGCCCACCGGGCCGCATCCCGAGTACGCGATCGTCCGCCGCCCGGGGCATCCGCAGTCGCTGCCTCCCGACCGGCGCGGCATCCGCCCGTTCATCCGGGAGACCGAAGCTCCGCCCGAGACGGGGTCACGCCGCTGAGACGGAGCCGTCGCGGGTCCGTCTCGGCGTGCTGACTCGGTGTCGGCCGTCCGCTCCGGCGCCGTACGGGTTCCGGTCCGCGTGGACTCACGCGACCCGCGCGGCAGGGTGTCGCGCGAACAGGTGCTCGACGACGTATTCGGCGTCGCGGCCCATGCCCATGAGGGTGGGAGAGGCGACCGAGTACTGGAACGGCAGTCCGACGAACCCGAGTCCGGGCACCGCGTCGACGAGCCCGCGCTGCTGCTGCACGAAGCCGTCCGCGCCGAACGCCTCGGGGATGTCGATCCAGTCGTGCTGCGGCCGGGAGCCCGTGCACCACACGATCGTCGCGGCATCCAGCACCTCGCCGTCCTCGAGCACCGGCCTGCCGTCCTTCTCGTCGGCGACGCGGCCGACCCGTCGCACGCCCGCGCGGTCGAGGTCCGCCAGGTGGTTGCGCACCAGGTTCACGCCGTGACCGCGCGCCGCGTCGCGCACCCGCCGGCCGCGCTCGGTGTCGATCGTGGTGGTGCGGAGCTTCCGGATGAAGATTCCCGCCATCACGTTGCCGATCGGCGTGTCGATGCGGGCGGGCACCTGCCCGGGGTGCCGGCCGGCGAGCACCGTGTCGTGGCCGGATGCCGCCGCCTCCAGCGCGATGTCGGTGCCGGAGTTCGCCGCGCCGACGACGAGCACCGGGCCCGGCGCGAGGTCC
The DNA here is from genome assembly GCF_035277845.1 of Microbacterium sp. Classification (GTDB taxonomy): domain Bacteria; phylum Actinomycetota; class Actinomycetes; order Actinomycetales; family Microbacteriaceae; genus Microbacterium. Next base: position 2,906 of record NZ_DATEJS010000050.1, on the reverse strand, counting down.
TCCGGACCGCGGTAATCGAGCGAGTGCAGCTGCCGGATGCCGCCGTCGAGCCGTCCCGCGACGGCCGGGGTGACCGGAACCCGATGCGCGCCGGCCGACACGATGACGCGGTCGGCGACCACGTCGTCGCCCGTCGACAGCTCCAGGCGGAAGCGGCCGTCCGGCTCGAGAGCCAGGCGGTCGACGTGCGTCGCGGTGCGCACCGGCAGGTCGAAGGCGGCGGCGTACCGCTCCAGATAGTCGGCGAGCTGCACCCCGGTGGGGTACTGGAAACGGCCGACGTCGATCCGCAGGCCGGGCAGGCTCACCCACGGGCGCGGCGTGAACAGGCGGAGTGAGCGGTAGCGCTCCCGCCAGGAGTCGCCGACCCGGGCGTGCTCGTCGAGCACCTCGAACTCGTTGGTGTGCCGGGCGGCGTAGTGGGCGCAGTACAGGCCCGCGGCGCCCGCTCCCACGATCGCCAGGTCCGGTGTCGAAATGGACATGATGGCCTCCTTTCCGCACACGGTACGAGCGCGGACCGGGCGGTCGCATCGGCAGAAATGACCAATTCCGGATGCCGCGGGGTCGCCGGGGACGGGCGTCAGGGAGTCTGCGCGAGCCCGTGCGCGTACGCGTAGGCGGTGGCCGCGGACCGGCTCGGCACGTCGAGCTTCGCGAGGATGCTGCCGACGTGGCGGGCGACGGTGCGCTCGCTGAGGAAGAGGTGCTCGGCGATGCGACGGTTGGACCAGCCGCGGGCGACGAGTTCGAGCACCTCGCGTTCCCGCCTGCTCAGGCCGGCCACGGCCGGCGCGGGTCCGGATGCCGCGGCCGCCCGCTCCAGCCGTGCGAGGTCGGGCACGGCGCCGAGACCGTCGAGCACGGTGCGGGCGGCGTCGAACTCGAGCTGTGCGCCTTCCTCGTCTCCGGCCTGACGGGCCGCGCAGCCGATGGCCACCCGGGTGAGGGCGGCGTCGTAGGGCGCGTCCAGCCGTCGCCACAGCACCCACGCGCTGCGCAGCAGCTCGAGGGCATCGGCGGTGCGGCGCTGGGCGACCGCGAGCTCACCGGCCGCGCGAGCGGCCAGTGCCTGCAGATACAGCGCACCGGATGCGTCGGCGCACCCGTCCAATTCGGTGCACGCGGCCTCGGCGTCGGCGATCCGGTGCCGGTCGAGACCGACCTGCACGGCGGCGGCGAGCAGTTCGGCCTGCGTCGCCGGCGGCGATCCGGTCGCCCGGGCGCGCTCCAGCCCCGCCCAGGCGGTGTCGAGTTCCCCGGCGTCGCGGTGGAGCAGAGCCAGTCCGGGCTGCACGTCCCGGCCGAGCTGTGAGGCGCGCCGGAACCCGTCGCGTGCGGCGGCGGCGCGACCGGCCACGCGGTGCAGTTCGGCGAGACGGTACCAGGCGTTCGCGAGCGTGTCGGTGCGGGTGTCGGTGGCGCACACGTGGTCGGCGGCCTGCACGGCGGCATCCCACTCCCCGCCGATCTGCATCACCGTCGCCCGGTGCAGGGTGCACTCGCCGCGGAACGGCTCGAGTCCGCGCTGGGCGTCGCACCACTCGCCGAGGTCGCGGGTCCACACCCGTGCCCGCTCCAGGTCGCCGCGGGCGAGCAGGCTCGCGATCACCGCGCAATAGGCGGGTCCGGCGGCGCGGTCGCTCACCTGGCCGGTGCTGATGCGCAGCATGATGCGGTCGAAGGCGGCGACGCCTTCGGTGAAGCGCCCGAGCGTCACCAGGGCGCGGCCATGGCCCATCGTCGCGAGTGTGTCGAGGTCGACGTCACCGGCGGCCTCCGCGAGTGCGGCCGCCGCAGCGTACATCGGCTCGGATGCCGCCACGTCTCCGCTGGTGAAGGCGCCGTGCGCCCGCAGCAGCGCGGGGAAGACGTCGACGCGCGGATCGCCGGCGCCCCGCGCGCACAGCTCGAAGAGTCGCGCCGTCCACGTGTTGGCCTTGATCATCTCGCCGTGCTCACCCAGCGTGAACCCGAGCCAGAAGATGCAGCGCGCGGCGGCGACGAGGTCTCCGTCGTCGAGGTAGCGCAGCTGCGCCCGCTCCCAGGCGCGCTCGCTGACGTCGTCGCGGCCGACGAACCACGCGGCCTGGCCGAACTCGTCCAGCTCGCCCGCGTCGAGGCTGGCCTCGTCGCTGACGAACTGCTCGAATCTGCCGCTCCAGTCAACGACCGGGGCATCCCGGATCGCCATGGTGCCAGTATCCGGGCCCCGCGGGTGCCGGGCAAGGGGCTTCTCGGCTGATCGAGCGCTCGGGCGGCTGAGTCTCCCCAGCCGCCCGAGCATCGCGGTCGCCCGCGTATCGGATCCGTGTCGGGTCAGCGGCCGCGCCGCGCGACCGCGAGGCCGGGGAGCGCCGGGGTGCCCTCATCCTGGACGGCGGTGAGCTCGTTCGGGTCGAGGCCGAGCAGCGACAGCACCGTCGGGGCGACCTGGGTCGTCTCGACGAGCGCCGAGTCGATCCCGGTGCGGATGCCGGGACCGTCGACGACCATCAGCACGTGCCGGTCGCCGGCGTTCATGCCGCCGTGCTCGGCGAGCTTGGTCGGACCCGAGTAGACGACGCCCTCCTGCACCTTGCCGAAGACGTCGGGGTAGTGGCCATCGTCGGTCGGGACCCCGAAGAACGCGGCGGCATCCGCTCCGGCCCAGATCTGGGCCAGTCCGGAGTGCTGCAGCGTGACCGGCTGCCCGCTCGCGTCGAGGCCCTGGGCGGTGTGGTCCCAGAGGTAGGCCTTGACGAAGTCGGCCGCCGCCTGCGAGGTGTCCGAGAGGTAGGACTGCCACAGGTCGTCGTCGGTGCCGGCGACGATCAGGCTCGGGTCGGCCGGGTGCGTCTGCGCCCACGCGGCGTTGATCGCGCTGATGATGGGGCCGTCCTTGATCGTGACGAGCTTGTTCGGAT
>NZ_DATEJS010000049.1:0-9837 GCF_035277845.1 Microbacterium sp. | reverse complement strand
CCTTCGCGGTTCGGACGATCAGCCGGCCGCGCTTCGCCTTGAGCACGATGCGCACGGCGAGCAGCGGAATGGTGACGAGCAGGAAGAGCTGCGGCCGGGTGAGGCCGAGCCACACCACCTCGTTTCCGCGCACGAACTCCACGGCGAAGCGGAACACCGCGTACCCCAGGATGTACAGGGTCAGCAGCTCTCCGGCGGCGATCGGACGCCTGCGCAGCCAGAACCACAGCACCGCGAACGCCGCGAGCTGGAAGGCGATCTCGTACAGGAAGCTCGGATGCAACGGCACGCCCGCCGGTGCGCCGACGCGCGCCGCCTGGTCCGGGGTCAGCACGATGCCCCAGCCCGTTCCGGTGGGGGTGCCGGGGTCCTCGGTGAAGAAGCATCCGAATCGCCCGATCGCCATGGCGAGCGCGAACGCCGGCGCGAACAGGTCGCCGCTGCGCAGCGGATAGCGCACGATGCGCTTGGCGACGTGGACTCCCAGCCACGCGCCGACCATGGCGCTGAGCACGGACGCGTGCCCCGTGGTCAGCTGCTGCACGAGGGTGAGGTTCTCGGCCGGGTTGAGGTGCTGCACCCACGTGCCGAGCCGGGAGAGGACCGCGGCCCCGGTCAGCGCCCCGAGCACGAGGTACGCCAGTCGCGGGTCGGTCTGCCGGCGCCGGCGCGCCTCGACGAGGAACACGATTCCGGCGGCGGCGAGTCCCGCCGCCACGAAGAAGGAGTGCGTGGGGATCGGCGGCGCCCAGCCGAGCAGGTCGTGCAGCGTCGGATCCACGGGTCAGGTCCAGACCGAGACCCAGAGCATCACCCAGAACGGGATCGCCGCGACGGCTGCCGCGGCCAGCAGCGACAGATAGAGGAGCACCAGACGCGTGTCACCGAGCTTGCACCGCGACCGCAGCAGGCCCGCCCGGCGTGCCCGGGCGTACCCCGCGATCGCCACGCCGCTGAAGGCGGCCACCGCGATCGGACCGGTCAGGGCGGCGATCGCGGCGATGGTCGCGAACACGCACAGCCGCAGCGGGTCGAACGGCGCGACCCGTGGTGCCGGCGGGTCGCTCACCGACTCGTCCCGCCGGTTGAGGCCGGTGAAGTCGTACCGTGCGCCGGGTTCGCTCATCGTCGCATCCTCACGCGACGGTCACCGGCAGCCGACGCCGCCCGTCGGCCTGCGCCCCGGCGACCGTCGCGATCTTCCGGCGGGCGAGCGGGGCCCACGCCTGGACCGCGCAGAACGGTGCGCACTGGTGGGCCTGCGTGCCCTCGTTCACGGTCGCGACGTGCACGCAGCACTGCGTCAGGCGCTCCTCGATCATCGTGTTGATGTCCATGAAGGGCTTCACCGTCACCCGGAGCACCCGTTCGCCCATCATCGTGCGCAGTCGCCTGTGCTGGCCGGGGAGCTTGGATGCCGCGAGCGTCGCGAGCGTGCCCATGCCGATGTCGCAGTTCATGCAGATGTCCTTCCAGATGGACGACATCTGCGGATGCGACAGCGACGACTGCTCGCTGAGGAGGTCCAGCAGCGAGTTCTTCACGACGGTGCGGATCGCCTTGTTCACGTTCGAGTCCGCGATGCGGTTGGCGATGAGGTCGGGTTCGAGCTCGAGGAACTCCTTCAGGCGATCATGGCCGATGAGCCCGACGAGCGACTTCCAGGAGCCCGAGTCGTCTTTCAGGAAGTAGCCCACCGAGCAGCAGTGCGGGTGGCTGCAGGGCAGCGCCGTGAGGTCGCGCCAGGTGATCCGCCCGTCGGTCTGCGGGCCGAGCCGCGCGAGCACCCCGGTGTGGGTGAGGCGATCGTCGGGGTCGATGCCGGCCGACCGCCCCGAGCCGAACACGGGCTGGATCGTCACGCCTCCTATATAGGGGGTGGCGATCGCCTTGTCGATCACGGCGCCGATCTCGCCGTCGTTGACCCCGAGGGCGGCGGTCATCGTGAGCGTGGTGAAGACGCCGGCATCCGACAGGCGCTCGATCGCACGCTCCTTGAACCGGCGGATGTCCGCGCCCCGATGGTGGGCGGATGCCTCGGCGCTGACGCCGTCGTACTGCAGGTACACCTCCACCCGCTCGCGGTGCTTCTTGAGCGTGGCGACGAACGCGTCGTCGTTCGCGATGCGCAACCCGTTCGAATTGATGAGGATGCGCACGATCGGCCGCGCCACGAGCTGCTCGAGCAGCTGCTCCAGCCACGGGTACAGGGTGGGCTCGCCGCCGGAGAGCATCAGCACGTCGATGCGGTCGTTCTCCTTGGCGAGGCGGTCATCGACCGATGCCAGCACCTCGGCGAGCGGCGCGACGGCCGCCAGCGCCGGGCTGGACTCGGCGAAGCAGGTCGGGCACTTCAGGTTGCAGTGGTCGGTGATGTCCTCCAGCAGGATGCAGGTGTGCTGCGTCTGCATCTGCGGCAGGCCGTCTTCATACGCCGACGGCACCGGCTTGAAGTTGCCGAGCCTGTCGGGTGCGTGCACCTTGGTGGGCGCGGTCCACTGCTCCAGATAGGAGAGGATCTCGGCGGATTCGTCGTACAGCGTCGAGACGAGGCCGTGATCGGGGCATCCGCGTTCCAGCCACACCCGGCCGGCGCGTTCCGCGAGCCACCCGGACAGGCGGCGCACCTCGCTCAGCCGCCGGTCGGGATCCTCCTCGTGGCACCGCGGACAGAACGCGTTGACGTAACGGTGGATGCGGTGGTCCCGCAACGGCATCCCCGCCCCCGTGGGTGCACTCATGCGGTCACCCTAGCGAAATGGCCGCACGTCGCCGGGGGGGCGGCGGGTGTGTCTGTGGATGCCCCGCGCCGGTGGCTCCGCACACGCCACATCGCGCTGCCAGCCTCGGTACGGTAGGCTGTTCAGGTTGCCTGGGCACATCTGTGTCCGGGTGACGTGCAGACACACCCTCCTGCAACCGGGAAATGCCCGGCTGCCGCTAGTCCGAAGGAGGTGGGTAAGTGACGCACCAGTACGAACTCATGGTCATCCTGAACCCTGAGATCGACGAGCGCCAGGTCGGCGTGAACCTCGAGAAGTTCCTCAAGGTCATCACGAACGACGGTGGCTCGATCGAGAACATCGATGTGTGGGGCCGCCGCCGTCTCGCTTACGAGATCAAGAAGAAGACCGAGGGCATCTACGTCGTCGTCAACTTCACCGCGACGAGCGAAGCCACCCAGGAGCTCGACCGCCAGCTCAAGCTCAGCGAGCTTGTGATGCGCACCAAGGTCCTGCGCGCTGAAGAGGCGATCGCCCTCGTGGCCGCCGAGCAGAAGCGCACCGAGGAGAAGGCCGCCCGCAAGGCCGCGGCCGTCGCGAAGGCGTAACGCATGGCCGGCGAGACCGTCATCACCGTGGTCGGCAACCTGACCGCCGACCCCGAGCTGCGCTACACGCAGAACGGGCTGCCCGTCGCGAACTTCACGATCGCGTCGACCCCGCGCAACTTCGACCGTCAGGCGAACGAGTGGAAGGACGGCGAAGCGCTGTTCCTGCGCGCGTCCGTGTGGCGCGAGTTCGCGGAGCACGTGGCCGGTTCGCTCACGAAGGGCTCGCGCGTGATCGCCACGGGCCGCCTGCGCCAGCGCTCCTACCAGGACCGCGAGGGCAACAACCGCACCGCCATCGAGCTGGAGGTCGACGAGATCGGCCCCTCGCTGCGCTACGCCACCGCTCAGGTGACCCGCGCGGCCAGCTCCGGCGGCCAGGGCGGCGGCTTCGGCGGCGGCACCGACCGCGGCGGCAACGGCGGCTCCTTCGGGGGCGGCCAGTCGCGTCAGCAGTCCGGTCGCGACGACGAGCCGTGGGCTACGCCCGGTTCGTCCAACTCGCGCGACAACGACGGGTGGAGTGCTCCCGGCTCCTACGGGGACGACACTCCCTTCTAACAAACTCCGGATGCCCCGGCATCCTCCCCACGCCCACTCCACGCATCGCTGACGCGCTGCACGGAGCCTCCGGGCGCGGGGCCCCACCCACGCAAAGGAAACAAAATGGCTGGAAAGGCTAGCAGCACGCGCCGCAAGCCGCGGAAGGGCGCGAAGAACGCGGCCCCCGCGAAGGCGATCCGCGTCGGCGTCATCGATTACAAGGACGTCGCCACCCTCCGCAAGTTCATCTCGGAGCGCGGAAAGATCCGCGCCCGTCGTATCACCGGTGTCTCCGTGCAGGAGCAGCGCCTCATCGCCCGCGCCATCAAGAACGCGCGCGAGATGGCTCTTCTGCCCTACGCCGGCGCAGGCCGCTAAGGAGCACCCCCATGGCAAAGCTGATTCTCACGAACGAGGTCGCCGGGCTGGGTAGCGCCGGTGACGTGATCGAGGTCAAGAACGGGTACGCCCGCAACTACCTCATTCCCCAGGGCTTCGCTGTGGCGTGGACCCGCGGTGGCGAGAAGCAGGTGGCATCCATCCGTGCCGCTCGCGACGCCCGCGCGATCCACGACCACGAAGAGGCCGTGGCCCTCAAGAACGCCATCGAGGCCGCCAAGGTGAAGCTCACCGTCAAGGCGGGCGCCGAGGGTCGCCTGTTCGGCTCGGTCAAGACCGGTGACGTGGCGGACGCCGTCAAGGCCGCCGGTCTCGGCGAGCTGGACAAGCGCAAGATCCACATCACCTCGCCGATCAAGGCTGTGGGCAACCACGAGGCGACCGTTCGCCTGCGTGACGACCTCACCGCCGTGATCTCGCTTCAGGTGGTCGCCGCGAAGTAATCCGCCGGCACACGAACGGATGCCGCGGGCCCTCGGGCCTGCGGCATCCGTCGTCTTTGCAGGCCGTCTGTCAGAAGATCCAGTTCGCACCGGCCGCCACCGGCCACGACCACGCCACGGCTGCCGGGCCGAGCGCCGCGGGGGTGCGCAGCTCCAGCTGGCCGGCCTGGGCGATCGCGGTCAGCGGGATCGAACCGAGGTGCACCGCGCCGAGTTCGCGCACGTCGAGCACCAGGTCGGGATCCCCGTCGGTGCGGGTGACCTCGGCATGCCCGAACGCGGATGCCTGCACGCGCCAGCGGCCCGCGTTGGCGGGGACCATGGCGTCGGTGACCTCGAGCACCACGTCGACGTCTGCGGCGTAGCGACGTTCGGACAGGGCGCGCGGCAGGTCGAGGATGCGCACCCACGTGTGGTCCGAGACGGCGGGCCGGGCGGCGCGCGGGTCGACGAGCAGGCGCGTGATCGGGTCGTCCGCGGGGATGTTCGCGATCGTGACCCGGCTCATGAGGTCGAGGTCCAGCAGCACCGACCAGAGGCGCCGGGCGGACGCCGCATCCAGCGCGACGGCCTCACGCACGTCGACGGTACCGTCGGGGCCCGGGCCGCCCCACGTCAGGGTGCGGCGGAACGTCGCATACGCGGTGGGGCGCCCGGACGCGTCGCGGACGATCGCGATGCGCCGGGACTCCTTGGGGCCGCGCAGCCTCTGCGGGTCGGAGTCGTGCGACGTCCGCAGTGCGGGGGTCTCGCGGGTGGCCCATCCGGGGCGGCCGAGCCCGTCGGGCAGCTGCCCGAAGCGGCGGTGGATGCCGGCGGCGAGGTCGCCGTGGGCGGCGGCATCCCACTCCTCCAGCGTCACGTCCAGGTTGTCCGCGCCCGGCACCTCGCGCAGCGCCGCGCCGCGGGGGATCGTCAGCGACAGCACGTTCGCGGCCAGCCCGTAGCCGAACCGGCCGTAGATCGACGGTTCGGAGGCGGTCAGGGCCGAGATCGCCTCGCCGGCGGCCAGGCAGTCGGCGAAGTGGTGCTCGATCATGGCGCGCAGGATGCCGCGCCGCCGGTGCGCCGGGTGCACGCCGACCCAGGTCAGCCAGCCGCAGGACACCTCCGCCCCGGGAACCGGGTAGGCGCGGAGCGGATAGGCGGCGTGGAAGGCGGTGAGCCCCGTCGACCCGGCGTGCTCGACGCCGTAGGAGCGATCCCAGGGCAGCGACGACGGGAGCTCGAGGAACGTCTCGGTGGGGTGCTCCGACGGGAATGCCCACGTGTCCAGGGTCAGGACGTCGCGCAGACGCGATTCGGGAACGGGGACGATGCGGTAATCGGCGGGAAGCGGCATCCCTCCAGCATCGTGCAGGGATGCCACTGCGTCCAGGAAGACGGCGAGGGGCGCCGCGGCGGCTTGGGGAGAGGCCGCGGCGCCCCCGCGCACGGCGCGGACGCGAATGGGCGGGCGGCTCAGGCGAAGCCTCCCGCACACGTCCACGCCGTGCGCTGTCGCCGAGATACGAGCGCGTGCCGGCGCTGTGCGCGGAACGTGCTCGCCCCTCCCGTCTCGGCGAGGTCCGCGGACACGGCCGATGCCGCGGACGTCGTGCCGGTCGCCCGGGCGACCGAAATCTCAGGGGTGGGCGACCCGGTGGTCGCTCCTGTTCGGCGGTGTGCGAGCGCTCAGAAGGGCGTGATCAGTCCGGGGATGAGTCCGTGGCGTAGACCGGGGCGTGCGGCGCGCGATCGTCCCGCGTTCCGCGCCGCATCCAGGCACGGTATGCAGCGAAGAACGCCAGGGCGGACAGCGCTCCCGCGCCGCCGGCTCTCGCGCCGGCGGAGGAACAGGACGCGCCCGGTGTGCACGATGCCGCGAGCGGGGACATCGCGGCAGGCGGGCCGGAGGCAGGGGAGATCCAGGCCGGAACGGCGCTGCGCGCGACGATCGCAGCCGCCGTTGCGGAGGCGCGGGCCAGCAGCCGCATCGCGTCGCCGAGGGCGCCCGGGGGGCCTGCGGCGACCGAATCCGTGGCGGAAACGGCCGCGAGGCCGGGAGGTGACGTGACGGGCGATCCGGCCGGTGCTGCGGGCGAATCGGCCGCGACCACCGGCATCACCGTGCCGGTGACGAGGCCGATCGCCGGTCCGACGACGGCGCCGACGGTGCGGTCCACGGTGCCGGCGAGGCGGGACAGCGTCGAGTCGAGGGCAACCGCCTGCACGAGTCCGCCGACGACCGGCGCGGCGCGGACCACGCTCACGACCGGCTCGACGACCGGACTCGCGACGGCCTCGTCGAGGGTCTTCGCGGCGGAGGGTGCGACCGTGCTCGCGGTGGTCTGGACACTGCGCTGCGCGGCAGCGACGAGCGGGGCGGTGACTTTCCCCGCGACCGGGATCCGGTCGTGTGTCGAGGTCGTGCCCGCGGTGACCGGCGAGACGGTGGCATCCGCCGCGGTCTTGACGACCGTTGCTGTGGCGTGCGCGACGGTGGCGGTGACCCCGTCGGCCGCGTCAGCGACCGTGCCGGCGACGTCGCCCAGCAGGCCCGGACCGTTCGGCGACAGGGTGTCGGCGCGGGCCGCTGTTGCGCCGAGCAGGACGCTCGCGAGCATCCACAGCAGCGCTCCGGCGGCGGCGATGGCGGCGAGCACGCAGGCGCGCACGACGGCGCGACCGCGTCGCTGCGTCACTGTTGCGCCCATGCTCTCCCCACCCGAAATCAGACCGCTCCCCGAAGCGCTCCACCACAGCGTGATGGCAGCCGCCTCGCGGCCTTGAGGTGCCTGGATTTGTCACCGTACGCGCGGCCCATGATCGTGTCAACAGGAAATTCCCAGCCAGGCGCGCCCGGCTGCACCGACGACTTGCGCTGCGGCGGGATGTTGTGCATAACTTCGCGCGCGCGGAACCTTCAATGAGGACTTCAACCCACATATCCATCCACAGGGTGTGAAAATGAAAAGGGCCGATCGTAGGCGGTTTATGTGGGAGCCTCTTGACGATATCCCACGACTGTCCACAGGTGTTGTGCACAGACGCCGCGGCGTTTCCCGCAGACTCTCCACAGAGTTATCCACAGGCTGTGTTTGCCAGTGTCGGAAGCCCTCCATAGCGTTGGTTCTGGCCGCACGGGGGATGCCATCTCCCGCGCGCCGGGAGGGAACCGGATTCGTGTCGATCGCTGACATCTCTGAAGAGCGCCTGGGGGGGCCTCGAGAGTTCGAGCGCAAGCCCCCGCATGACGTCGTCGCCGAGCAGAGCACGCTCGGCGGCATGCTGCTGTCGAAGGATGCGGTGGCGGATGTCATCGAGTCGCTGCGCGGCACGGACTTCTACCTGCCCAAGCACGAACTGATCTTCGAAGCCATCCTCTCGCTCTACTCGCACGGCGAACCCACCGACGTCGTCAGCGTCGGCGATGAGCTCATGAAGACCGGCGAGCTCGACCGCGCCGGAGGCGTGGATTACCTGCACTCGCTGACGTCGATCGTGCCCACCGCGGCGAACGCCGGGTACTACGCCGGGATCGTCTCCGAGCGCGCCCTGCTGCGTCGACTCGTGGATGCCGGAACCCGCATCGTGCAGATGGGCTACAACGGCCAGGGCGACGCCGTCGACCTCGTGAACAACGCGCAGGCCGAGATCTACGGCGTCACCGGTGCCGAGGCCGCCGAGGACTACGTGCCGCTCACGATCGCGGTGGACGCGGCCGTCAACGAGATCGAGGCGGCCCGTGGCCGCGACGGTCAGATGACCGGCATCCCGACCGGCTTCGTCGAGTTCGACCAGCTCACGAACGGCCTGCATCCCGGTCAGATGATCATCATCGCGGCGCGTCCCGCGATGGGTAAGTCGACGCTCGCGCTCGACTTCGCGCGCTCTGCGGCGATTGCGAACAACATGCCGACGATCATCTTCTCGCTCGAGATGAGCAAGTCCGAGATCGCGATGCGCCTGATGAGCGCCGAGGGCTCGGTGCCGCTGCAGTCCATGCGCAAGGGCACGCTCGATTCGCGCGACTGGACGACCATCGCGTCGACCCGCGGCCGCATCAACGACGCGCCGCTGTTCATCGACGACAGTGCGAACATGACCCTCGTCGAGATCCGAGCGAAGTGCCGCCGGCTCAAGCAGCGCGTCGGTCTCAAGATGGTCATCATCGACTACCTGCAGCTGATGTCGTCGGGCAAGAAGGTCGAATCGCGCCAGCAGGAGGTCTCGGAGTTCTCGCGTGCGCTCAAGCTCCTCGCCAAGGAGCTGGGCGTGCCGGTCATCGCGCTGTCGCAGCTGAACCGTGGTCCCGAGCAGCGCACCGACAAGCGCCCCCAGGTCAGCGACCTGCGTGAGTCGGGGTCGATCGAGCAGGATGCCGACATGGTCGTGCTGCTGCACCGCGACTCGGTCTACGACAAGGAGAACCGGCCCGGCGAGGCCGACCTGATCGTCGCGAAGCACCGCAACGGTCCGACCGCCACCATCGAAGTTGCGTTCCAGGGTCACTTCTCGCGCTTCGCCGACATGGCCCCGAGCGACTTCGGCGGCGGGGTGTAGGGATTAGTTGAAAGTGTCCATTTCGCAGATGAAATGTCCACGGTGTGTCCATATGGACACTTCGGCGCGGTGAGTCGTCGGCTATCTAACGCCTGCCGGCGCGTTTACGGTCAGGCGTTGATGAGCTCGTAGAGCGACCCATGCTTGCTCGTCATGGCGGACTCGACCGAAGTGGCGAGGGCAGTATCGCGGACGAGGATGCCGAACTCGACGTTGCGGTTCTCTGCGGAGAAGCTGAAGTTCGCGCTGGTGATCAGGAGCAGCTCGTGGTCGACCACGATGAACTTCGCGTGGCTGACGACCTGTTTGCCGTTCGGTAGGACCGCTGAGCGATAAATGGTGGCTCGTGGAAGCTGGGCCTTGACCGTCGCGGCGTCGGCGACAGCGGCATCGACGTAGACGGTGACTACCACTCCGGGCTGCTCGGAGGCTGCCTTCAGCGCGGTCCACATCTGCGACGTGTCCTGAAAGTTGTAGGTCGCCGCCGTGACCGACTGCCGTGCAGCTCCGACGATGCGGTGGAACTCGCTGGTCAGGTGACCGGTGTTCGCTTCGTTGCCGGGCATTGTCCATACC
>NZ_DATEJS010000048.1:0-4081 GCF_035277845.1 Microbacterium sp. | reverse complement strand
GCCCGCGCCAACCAGGCCGGCTCCGGCGGCAACGACACCGGCGGCGGTGGCGGAGGCGGCGGCAGCTGGGGAGCCGGCGGGAACGTCCTCGCCAACGGCTGGTGCCGCCCGTCCAGCGGCGTGCAGACCTCCGGCTACGGCCCGCGCACCGCGGTGTGCAACGCCTACTACTGCTCCAGCAGCTTCCACTACGGCGTCGACCTCGCGTCCTACTGCGGCTCGGCGATCTACGCCGCGCACGGCGGGCGGGTCGTCTACGCGGGCGCGAACGGCGGCTACGGCAACTACATCCACATCGACAACGGCGACGGCACCGGGACGGGCTACGGCCACATCCGCCCCGGCGGCATCTTCGTGCGCTACGGGCAGCACGTGCGCGCGGGGCAGCTCATCGCCAGCGAGGGCAACACCGGCAACTCGTTCGGATGCCACCTGCACTTCGAGACCTACGTCAACGGCTTCCCGGTGAACCCGGTGGACTTCATGGCGGCCCGCGGCATCAGCGTCTGATCCGCACGAGGCCGGTCGGCGCACAGAGAAGAGGAGGACGCCGCAGCCTGCGGCATCCTCCTCTTTCTGTCTGCGCCGCTCAGTGCTCGAAGCGTGCGAAGGCCTCGGAGACGAGACGCTCGGCCTCGGCGGCGCTGGCCCACTCGTCGACCTTGACCCACTTGTTGGGCTCGAGGTCCTTGTAGTGCTCGAAGAAGTGCGCGATCTCCTTCTTCGTGTACTCCGGGATGTCGTCGACGTCCTGGATGTGCGCCCAGCGCGGGTCCTTGGCGAGCACCGCCACGACCTTGTCGTCGCCGCCGGCCTCGTCGCTCATCTTGAGCACGGCCACGGGACGCACCTCGGCGTGCACGCCCGGGAAGAGCTGGTGGTCCAGCAGCACGAGCACGTCGAGCGGGTCGCCGTCCTCACCGAGGGTCTTGTCGAAGAAGCCGTAGTCCGCCGGGTACCCGAACACGGTGTACAGGATGCGGTCGAGGTGGACGTTGCCGGTCTCGTGGTCGACCTCGTACTTCACGCGGCTGCCGCGGGGGATCTCGATGACGGCGTCGTACGCGCCCATGCTCATGCTCCTTCTGAACGGGAAATGCCGGTGACCAGCCTAGCCGGGGCGCCGGGCGCTCCCGGATCGCGGTCACTTCATGACGCGGTAGCCGCGGCCCTCGTCGTACCCGTGGATCTCGCGGGTGTCGAGGGCGGCCATGAACTCGACGACCTCGGGGGAGATCACCTGGCCGGGCACGAGCACGGGGAACCCGGGCGGGTACGGGGTGACGAAGCCGGCGGACACGGGCGACTCGCCGCGCGCGATGCGGGCGCGCAGCTCGTCCGGAGCCACGTGCTCCACGCGGCCGCGCAGCTGCCCGTCGAAGAACGCGGCGCGCATGTCGCCGTCGGGAAGGCCCGCCCCGGCCGCGTAGGCCGGCGCGAACTCGCTGAAGTCGGGGAGCGTGGGCAGCAGGGAGGCATCCGGCAGCGGCACGTCCTCGTCGCGTTCGGACCGCTCCCGCTCGAACCGGGCGGCGAGCTTGACGAGCACCTCGATGAGGTACGCGATGGCGCTGCGGGAGGTGCCGATGTTGGTCATGAACAGCACGGTGTTGCGGCTGGTCTTGTTGACCTGGATGCCGTACCGGTCCATCAGGTACTCGTGTTTGAAGGTGTCGCCGTCGACGCCGGTGCGGGTGATCTCGATCGTGATGCGGCTGGGGTCCACGACGAGCTCGTCGTCCGCCCACGCCTTCCACATCGTCGCCAGCCCGTCGCGCAGCGGCATCGGACGGGAGGTCTCCCGGTACTCGGCCGGGATGAGGTCGTGCGCGGTGAGCACGCGGAAGTTGCGGCGCAGCAGCGGATGCCGGGCGACGGCCTGGGACAGGTTCGTGGCCAGGTCGAGTTGCCGCTGCACGAGCTCGAAGCCCTCGAGCTCCACCTGCCGGCGGCCGAGGTCGAGCGAGGCGAGGATCTGGTAGTTCGGCGAGGTCGAGGTGTGCGTCATGTACGCCTCGTGGAACGGCTCCTCCGCGTCCCGGCGCCAGTCCTGGTCGTGCACGTGGATCATCGACCCCTGCCGCAGGGCGGTCAGGGTCTTGTGGGTGGACTGGGTCGCGTACACCCGCACGCGGGCATCCGGCGACGGGATCAGACGCTCGGTCAGCCACACCTCGTCGGGGGCGGCCTCCCCGGTCTCCGGGTCGACCAGCCGGGCCCGCTGCTCGCGGTACGCGGAGCTGTGCGACGGGGTGCGCAGCCGCTCCTCGAGGCGGCGTGCCGCCGCCATCGCGGTGCGGCGCCGGGTGACCGGGTGGAACGTCGCGAACGCGAACCACGCCTCGTCCCACAGGAACACCAGGTCGGGCTTGATCGCCAGGCATTCCGCCATGACCCGCTCGGGGTCGTAGACGATGCCGTCGAACGTGCAGTTCGTGAGCGTGACCATGCGCACCTCGTCGAGGCGGCCCTGGGCGCGATAGTCCAGCAGCACCTGCTTGATGCGCGACAGCGGCACCGCCCCGTAGAACGCGTAGTCGTTCAGCGGGTACGCGTCGAGGTACGCCGGCCGGGCCCCGGTGAGCATCATCGCGTGGTGGTGCGACTTATGGCAGTTGCGGTCCACCAGCACGACGTCGCCCGGCGAGGTCACCGCCTGATGCACGACCTTGTTCGCGGTCGACGTGCCGTTGGTGACGAAGAACGTGTGCCGCGCCCCGAACGCCCGCGCGGCCAGCTGCTGCGCCTTCTTCAGCGTGTGCACCGGTGAGAGCAGCGAGTCCAGGCCCCCGGAGGTGGCGCTGGTCTCGGCTAGCAGCAGGTTCAGCCCGTAGAAGTCGGCCAGGTCGCTGATCCACCGCGACGTGACCACCGACCCGCCGCGGGCGACCGGCAGCGCGTGGAACACGCCCACCGGGCGCCGGGCGTGGTCGCGCAGCGCGTCGAAGAACGGGGTGTCGTATAGGTGCGAGGTGCGGCGCAGCAGTGACAGGTGCAGCTCCAGCTGGTCCTCACGGCGGAACACCCGCCGGAACCGGCGCGACAGCGTGCCGGCGAGGTCCTCGATGTGCGCGCCGGCCATGAGGTACACATCCAGCTCGGGCCGCAGCGCCCCGAGCGTGTCGGCCAGGTGCACCACCCGGCGGACGCTGGCCGGGATGCTGTGCGGCACCGACGACGTCCGGCCGCCCTGCTCGTGCGCCAGGCCGATCACCTCGTGCAGGTCGCGGGAGAGCGGCTGCTTCGTCCGGTCCGAGAACCCGGGGCGCACCACGCAGGCGAGGATGTTCGGATTCGTCAGCACGGCCGCGATCGCGTCGTCCGCGGACGGCACCACGACGTACTCGTAGATGAAGGCATCCGCGGCCGACCGCATCCTCAGCACGTCCGCCCGCAGCTGCTCACGGTCGGCCGGTGTGGTCTCGTCGATCAGCAGCACCTCGAACCGCGGCCGCGGGTCTACGTCGTTCGCGTGCTCGGCTCGCTCGGACTCGTCCATCGGCTCGTCGCGCGGGTCGTCCGGCACCGACGACCGGCGCAGGCGATGCACCACGCGGCCGATCAGGTCGAGCGCCTGCTCCAGCTCACCCGCGACCAGCAGCTCGCGCACCAGGCGCACGTAGCGCTGCCCGAACCCGGCCCAGTACAGCTCCAGGGTCTCGAGGGCGCCCAGCGACCGGGTGATCTCCTCGTCGGAGCCGATGTCGCCGCCGACGGCGGCGAGACCCTTGACCGCGAAGCGCAGGTACTCCCATGCGTCGCTGCGAAGCCGCCACGTGCTGGCGGGCATTCCGGGAACGCCGGTCGGAAGCAGACGGTGGGATTCGGGAGACGTCATCGGCTCGCCCCTCTTCGTTCGATGATCACCACCCATAGTGCACCTCGGCACGGACGGGCGCGGATCGCCCATCCGGATTGTGTCTGGGGTACGAGACCGAGCGGGAAAAGGCGCCGGTGTCCCGGGAGGTGGGCGGGGAACACGCCGCCGTCATACGCCGTAGCGTGGAGGGATGCCGCAGCCCGAGACCGTCCGCCCGCCGCTCGATCCCGCCGTCGCGCAGGTGCGACGCGCAGTGCGGCA
>NZ_DATEJS010000047.1:0-8742 GCF_035277845.1 Microbacterium sp. | reverse complement strand
CCTCGAGCACCGCGCGCAGCGCCTGCGGGGTGCCGTGCAGGCACGTGGCGGCATCCCGCTCCGCTCCGTCGAGGATCGGCCGCGGCCCTCCCGCCAGCGCGTGCGCGAGGGAGAAGAGGGTCAGCGAGGATGCCGGGGGAGCGGGCAGCAGCACGGCAGCATCCGGGTCGGCATCCAGCAGGCGCGCGACCGCGTCGAACGACGCCGCCCACGACTGCGCGGTGCGCAGCACGATCCGCGGCGCGCCGCTGCTGCCTGACGTCAGCGTCGCCCAGGCGGCATCCGCGGGAGGCGCCATCGCGGCGGTGACCGCGGTCACGGCATCCCACTGCGCCTGCGGCCAGCGGTCGTCGCCGACCAGCGGGACGTGCCCGGCGTCGCGCAGGGTGCGCAGGCGCTCGAGCAGTCCCGTGGCGTCGCCGCTGACCGGGACGATCACGGCACGCGGGCCGGTTCGACGGGAGCGGGCGCGGCGTCCTTCGCGGGCCACGTGCGGCGGAACGCGCGCGGGTAGGCGCGCACCAGCGTCGCCACGATCGCCGTCGCGATGACGGCCTTCGTGAGGTCGCCGGGGATGAAGATCAGGCTGGTGAGCGCGGTCTCGCCGAGCGGCAGGCGGGTGACGAGGCTCTGCACCGGGATGCCCAGAGCGTAGACGATGAGGATGCCGCCGGCCACGACGCCGGCGAAGGTGCGCCACAGCACCGGCTTGCGCCCGCCCGCGTGCACGATCAGGCCGATCACGAGGGCGCCGGCGATCCAGCCGAGCGCATAGCCGGCCGACGGTCCGACGAACACGCCGATCCCGCCGCGGCCGCCGGCGAGCAGGGGGAGCCCCACCGCCACGAGCGCGAGGAACACGGTCATCGACAGCGCGCCCAGCCACGGGCCGAGGATGGCGCCGGCCAGCATCACGCCGAGCGTCTGCGCGGTGATCGGCACGGCGCCGAGCACCGTGAAGCTGCCGGGCAGACCGAGCACGGCCACGATCGCGGCGAACACGGCGACACGGGCGAGGTCGGTGGCATCGAGCCGGCGGGCGCGGGGGGACGGGTTCGTCATCGGGGTCTCCTTCACGGTGTCACCTGAACACCGTTCACCTGAACGGTGTTCACTATAGTGGGGGCATGGCGGGCACTGAAAGCGGACGACGTCACACACGGGAAGACGTCGCCCAGGCGGCACTGCGGATCCTCGACGACGACGGACTGCCCGACCTCACCATGCGCCGCCTCGCCGCGGCGCTCGAGGTGCAGCCGAGCGCGCTGTACTGGCACTTCCCGAACAAGCAGACCCTGCTCGCCGAGCTCGCGGACCGCATCGTCGCGACGGCGGCCTCACGCCCGGTGACGGATGCCACCACCCAGACGCGGGCCGCGGCATCCGCCCTGCGCGATGCGCTGCTCGCCTACCGAGACGGGGCCGAAGTGGTCTCGAGCACGCTCGCGCTCGGCCTCGGCGCCACGACGGCGCGGGATCGCCTCGCCGCCGCCATCGCGGCAGACGGATTCGACGAGCGGCTCGCCGCGCGCGCGGCCACGGCGCTGCTGCACTTCGTCATGGGACACGTCTCGCACGAGCAGCAGCGCCTGCAGTACGACAGCATCGGCGTCGTCGCCCCCGAGGCCGCCGCCGCACCGGACAGCGACGATCCGGCGGCCGAATTCGCGTTCGGGGTCGACCTGCTGGTGGGCGGTCTCGACCTCGCCCGCTCTGGAGCCGGCGGCTCCGCGGGTGCACACTGAGGACACACCGAGGAGCGGCATCCGGAACGCCATGAGGAGGCCCCATGTCCGCGCAGATCCTGACCGAGGTCAGCGCCGTCGTCACCGAGGATCGTGAGGCCGATCTCGTCGCCGGCTTCTCGGCGCTGCTGAGTCAGGAACTGCCGGACGGCCTGCTGCGCACGGAGCTGCTCCGGGGCGCTGACGGCGCCTGGCGGATCCAGAGCCTGTGGCGCGATCGAGACGCGCTCGAGGCCATGCGCGCGAGTCCGGAGCCCCCCGCCGCACCGACGCTGTTCCGCAGTGTCGGTGCGGATCCGACCCTCAGCATCCTCGTCGTGGCCGAGGGTCGCCGGTTCGCCGACTGAGGCTCGGCCCGGGCTCAGCGGCCGGGCCGGACATCGGCCCGGCTTTCGGGTTCCGATGAATCGGCAACGGGCCGACTATTCCCTGTTCTTCTGCGGGTCTGCGGCGGGGTATCCTGCCATCGGACCACCGCTCTGCACGCTGCGGCACACCCCTTTCGACGGACCTCCGATCCGACCGGGATCATCGCGTGCGACCCCGCCGGGCACGCCCACGCAGCGCACCCCGGATCACCCTCGACGCGAGAGCGAACCATGCCCGAATCCTCCGACCCGTTCGACCCGTCCGACCGTCACGTCACCGCGGACACGTCGCCTTTCGACGCACTGGTCTCCGCGGCATCCGAGCCCGCCGTCCCGACGTTCGCCACGGTGTTCCGCGGCTACGACCGCGACGAGGTCGACACCACCATCGCCGACCTCAGCACGCGGCTGAAGGCCAAGAGCGACGAGGCCGCGCAGCTCGAGGAGCGCTACCGCCGGGCCGCGCGCACCGCGATCGCACAGAACCGCAAGACCGTGGAGCGGCTCGAAGCCGACCTCGCCGCCGCGAACGCGCAGAACCGCGACATCGCCAAGCAGCTCGAAGACGAGCAGCAGGCCGGCGCCGGAGCACGCGACGAGACCGCGAAGCTGCAGACGGCGCTGGATGCCGCCACCGCCGGCGACCGCGACGAGATCGAGCGGCTCACCGCCGAGCTGACGACGGCGACCGCGCGGGCGACGAAGGCCGAGCAGAAGGTGCAGACCCTGTCCGACGAGCTGGTGGGCGCCGGAGCCGAGTCGGCGAACCGCCACCACTTCGAAGAGGTGCTGCGCGTCGCCGAGGAGCAGGCGGGCGTGCTCATCCGCAACGCCACCGTGCAGGGCGACCGGCTGCTGGAGGCCGCGCGCGAGGAGATCCTGAACCGCCGCCGCGAGGCGCAGACCGAGGCCGAGGCGATCATCGCGGAGGCGCAGCACGAGGCTGAGCAGGTGCGGCTGCGGATCGACACCGAGCTGACCGCCCACCAGGCGCAGCTGGAGCGCGAGTCCGCGCACGCGGCCGAGAAGGTCTCGCACGCAGAGCAGGAGGCCGCGGCCATCCGCTCCGAAGCCGAGAAGGGTGCGGCGGCGCTGCGTTCGATGGTGTCGCGCGAAACCTCCCGCGACCGCGCCGACGCGGAGCAGACCGTGCGCGAGCTGCGCCAGCGCGCCCTCGAGTTCGAGGAGTCGCTGACCCGCCGCCAGGACGACGCCCAGCAGGAGTTCCTCGTGCTGCACAACCAGGCCGTCGCCCACGCCGAGCGCATCACGCAGGACGCGAACGAGCAGGTCACGGCATCCCTGGAGCACGCCCAGCGCGTCTCGAGCAAGGCCGACGACTTCGAGAAGCTGATGCGCGCCCAGGCGCAGCAGATCGAGGCGGATGCTCGCGTGCGCGCCCGCGAGCATCTCGACCGCGCCCGCGACAAGGCCCAGCACATCATCGACACGGTCACCGCGCACTCCCAGTCGGTGCTGCGCGACGCCGAGGACCGCACCCGCCAGCTGCGCTGGCAGCAGCATCAGCTCACGAGCTTCATGGCCGAGGTCAAGGAGCTCATCCGGCCCGAGATGCCGCTCGAGCTGGCCGAGGCCGATGCCGCGAACCGCGAGGCGGATCAGGATGCCGCGGCGGTCATCGAGGATGCCGCCGAGATCGTCGACGCCGTCGACCTGGGCGACGCGGACGGTGCGGACGCAAGCCCCGAGGAGGCCGGGTCCGATGCCGGGTCGTCCGGCGGTGGCAAGCAGGTCAAGCACAAGAAGTGACGGACGCGGCTCGCACGAGGGCCGTTGACGCGCGAAGGGTGATCCGATAGACCACGAGGGACAGTGTTCTGATCGGGAGGTCGCCATGCGCGCAGACCGTGCCGCCGAATTCCTGGCCCTGCATGCCGGCACCGGCTTCGTGCTGCCGAATGCGTGGGATGCCGGATCGGCCCGCCTGCTCGCCCAGATCGGGTTCCCCGCCATCGCCACCACCAGCGCAGGCATCGCCTGGTCGTACGGCGTGCAGGACGGCGGCGTCATCGGATTCGACACCATGCTCGAGCGGGTGCGCGAGATCACGCGCGTTGCCCGGGTGCCGGTGAGCGCCGACCTCGAATCCGGATACGCCGACCCCGGGCGGGCGGTCTCGCAGGCCGTCAGCGCGGGCGCCGTCGGGGGGAACCTCGAGGACGCCGCGGACGGATACCTGTTCGACATCGGCCTCGCGACCGACAACATCGCTGCGGCTCGCAATGCCGCCGCGAAGGGCACGTTCGTGCTCAATGCCCGCACCGACGCGTACTTCTCGAAGTTCGACGGAGACCCGTTCGCCGAGACCGTCGCGCGCGCCCAGCGGTACGTCGACGCAGGGGCGGACTGCATCTTCGTGCCGGGCGTGAACGACGCCGACACGATCCGCCGTCTCGCCGCCGAGATCCCGGCGCCCCTGAACGTGGTCGCCGGTCTCAGCGCGAACCGCATCGACGCGCCCACCCTGTTCGAACTCGGCGTCAAGCGGGTGAGCGTCGGCGGCAGCCTCGCCAGGGCCGCCATGAGCGCGATCGAGAACGCCGGCCGCGAGCTGCTCGAGACGGGCACCCTCGGGTTCCTCGACGGAGCCCTCGGCTACGCCGATCTGCAGCACCGCTTCGCCCTGTAGTCCTCGCGCTGTAGTCCTCGGCCCGCGTGGGCTGCTTCGCGCTTCGGCCCGCGCGGCATCCTCGCACCCCGGGCACAACCCATCCCGTTCAAGGGTCACGATCTGCCCCCTGAACCATGCATTCGTGACCCTTGAGCGACGGAGAGTCCGGGTCATCCGCCGCCGCGCGCGACCCGCAGGCGGATGAGTCGATAGCCGAGCCCGACGAGCAGTACCACGACCCCCGCGAGGATCGAGCTCGGCGGCAGCGTGGCGACCAGCACGAGGCATCCGACTGCGCCGGCGATCGCGAGCGCCCGCGGATACCGTCGGTGCTCCCGCTGCTGCGTCCACGCCGACGTGTTCGCCACGAAGTAGTACAGCAGCACGCCGAACGACGAGAACCCGATCGCACCGCGCAGGTCGGTGACCGCGACGAGCACGCACACCACGAGCCCGACCGCGAGCTCCGCGCGATGCGGCACGCGGAACCGAGGATGCACCGCCGCGAACCAGCCCGGGATGTCGTGGTTGCGTGCCATCGCGAGGCTGGTGCGGCCGATGCCGGCGATCATCGCGAGGAGGGCGCCGAGGGCGGCGGCTGCGGCGCCGATCCGGATGACGAGCTGCGGCCAGACGAGGCCGGACGCACCGGCGACCGCGCCGAGCGGTGCGGATGCCGATGCGAGGCCGGCCGGCCCCAGTGCGTGCAGCGCCGAGACGGCGACGAGCGCGTACACGATCAGGGTGATCGTGAGCGCGGTCGTGATGGCGCGGGGAATCGTGCGTGCCGGGTCCACGACCTCTTCGCCCATCGTCGCGATCCGTGCGTAGCCGGCGAACGCGAAGAACAGGAAGCCCGCCGACTGCAGCACGCCGTAGGCGGTCACGGGTGTGCCCGGCGGCGCGGCGCTCGCCGACGTGTGCGTGAAGCCGAGCACCACCGCCACGGTCAGGGCGACGAGTGAGACCGCGACGAGGATGCGGGTGAGCAGTGCGGTGCGCGTGACGCCGAGGCTGTTCACGACCGTCAGCACGACGACCGCGCCGATCGCGACCGGCTTCACCCACGCGGTCGGCACGGCGTACGTCGCGAAGGTGATCGCCATCGCCGCGGAGCTGGCGGTCTTGCCCACGACGAATGACCAGCCGGCGAAGAACCCCGGCCACGGGCCCAGCTGCTCCCGTCCGTAGACGTAGGTGCCCCCGGAAGTCGGATACTGCGCGGCGAGCTGCGCCGACGAGGTCGCGTTGCAGAACGCGATGAATCCGGCGACGACGAGGCCGACCAGCAGTCCCGCCCCGGCGGCCGCGGCCGCGGGGGCGAACGATGCGAAGATGCCCGCGCCGATCATCGAGCCGAGCCCGATGACGACCGCGTCACCGAGCCGCAGACGGCGTGCGAGCGAGCCGCCGGGCGTGTTGGTCACGGTCTCATCGTCTCAGCCTGAACCCGGCATTCGTCACACGTGAGCGTGCTGAGCGTGCTCGCGGGCGGGTCGGTCGGCCGGTCCCGTCGCTGTGGCCGCGGGCGGCTCACGGGGCCGCGACGGGACCAGTGGGATCGGCGCTCGCCGGTTGCGGTGTCGAGCCGACGCGCGGACTCAGCAGTGCCGGGACGAATCGGTCGGCGATCATCACCACAACTGCGAGCACGACCGCCGCGACCAGCACCATCACCGCGTTCACGAGCGCCTGCGCGAGTCCGAGGTGTCCGGCATCCAGGAAGGGATACGGGTACCAGTTCGTGACCGCGCCGTGCGCGAAGGTGTAGACCAGCCAGACGACCGGCCAGATGAACGCGGCGGCCGCAGTGCGGATGCCGAGCCGCCGGCGCGGCCCGAACAGCACCCAGGCGATGACGGCGAGCCACGGTGAGACGTAGTGGAGCAGGATCGTGGCGACCTCGGCCCAGCCGGTGAGGTGCAGCAGCGGGGCGAGCATGATGTCGTAGACGACGCCCGTGATGATGATCCCGAGCAGCGCGTCCAGCTGGGCGACCCGCCAGCCGCGGCCGTCGCGCCGCGGGTCCATCGCCATGAGCGCCGCGACGACGCAGACCACGAGGTTGCTCTGGATCGTGAAGAAGCTGAACAGGCGCACGAGCCTCGTCGCGAGGGGCACGGCCGTTCCGCTCGCGCCGGAGTTGGCGTCGGTGCCGCCGCTGAAGATGAGCGTGATCTGCACCACCAGACCCACGGCGACCGCGAGGGCGACGGCGCCGTAGACCACGCGAGCGGCGAGCACGACGCCCGGCCGCGGAGCGGGCGCGCCGGATGTCTGTGAGGATGCCATGACCCCATCATGTCGGCCCGAGCGTGCCGACCGGGGATGCCGCACGGGTCGAGGGGTGCGCCACGTTTCCCGACATCGGCAGGGTCGATGGCGTGTGGTGGGCGACTGGGAACAGAAGTTGCATGATGGTTGTGGCAATCGGTGCATGACGCAACGGACGGCGTCTCGAAATCGCGCCCTATCTCTTGTATTTGTCGAATAGTAGTACTAATATAGGTTCATGGACGAGGAAGACGTGGACGATTGGGACCACTTCCCGGAGGAGGACGGGTTCCGGGTGCCCGACCCGCTCGATCCGATCCTCGATGTGGATGCCATGCTGTCGGTGATGGACGCCCAGCGAGTCCAGCGGATCGACTGCCTCAGGTTGGATGAGCTCGCCCGTGCTGCACGGTCCGGCCTGACGAACGTCGAACTCGTCGAGAGGTCACTGCGGCTGGAGCTGGCCGCCGCGATGCGGATCACCGAATACGGGGCGGGGATGCTCATGATGCGTGGGCAGGCACTGGTGCATCGATACCCGTCCGCTCTCGACTCTCTGGGTTCGGGAAGGATGACCACCGAGCATTCCGAGGTGCTGGTGTCGCTCCTCGATGCGGTGCCGCCGGAGATCCGGAAGGACCTGGTGGCTCCTGCGGTGCAGTTGGCGGAGACGGAGCCGTGCGGGGTGTTCCGTCGCAAGCTGCGGCGCCTGATCGAGGCCGCTCAGGCGCCGACTCTCGCCGAGCGGCAGGAGGCCGCGCTGACGCGGCGTCGGGCGGTGTTCGAGCCGGACCTCGACGGCATGGCGTGGCTGCACATCTTCGGGCCGGCCGTGGAGCTCAAGGCAGCGCACGATAGGGTCACGCGCATCGCCACATCCGTCCTGCGGGGCGGCGCGGACGCGGCGGACGGTTCAGCGGGCGCGGCGCACGTCGGCGAACCTGCGGCCGGGCCGGACGGCCGCACCCTGGACCAGATCCGGGCCGATGTCTATGGCGACCTCCTCATCGACGGGATCGTGCCGGGGCATCCGAAGGCGGCGCGCGGAATCCGCGCAGAGGTCGTCGTCACCGTGCCCGCCCTCTCGCTCCTCGACGACGAGCACGCCGCCGCGGCCGAGCCTGCGCGCGTCGAGGGGCTCGGGCCGATCCCCATCGCCACCGCGCGCAGGCTGTGCGGCGGGTCGAAGGACTGGATGCGGGTGCTGACCCATCCCGAGACGGGCATGATCCTCTCCGTCGGCCGCAGGAAGTACCGACCGCCCAAGGCGCTCCGGCAATTGGTGAAGTGGCGGGCGGGGCGATGTCTGGCGCCCGGCTGTGGGATGCCTGCCGACAGATGCGAGATCGACCATTCCATCGACTGGGCACTGGGTGGCGAGACGCGCCTCACGAACCTGAACCCGTTCTGCACCGGCCATCACACTGTCAAGCACGGCACCGAGTGGTGCGTCGTCCAGTGCGACGGAGGTGCGATGCGGTGGACCAGTCCCTTGGGCCGCGTCTATCTCGTGGAACCCGAGCGATCGCTTCCCGTCTTCACGGTCGACGAGCCCGCACCCTTCTGATCCCGGGCGGCATCCTTCGCGGCATCGTCCAGGCGGGCCAGCAGGTCGACGGCCGCGCGCGCGTACTCGCCGATCCAGCGGTCGTGGATGCGCTTGATCGGAAGCGGTGACAGGGTGAGCAGGCGCTCCCGTCCGGCCTTGCGCCCGGCGACGAGC
>NZ_DATEJS010000046.1:0-5476 GCF_035277845.1 Microbacterium sp. | reverse complement strand
GGCGGCCACCAGGGCCCGGTCCGGCACCAGCCGGCCCGGGGCGACATCCTGCTCGCGCGCGAACTCGTCGCGCGCCTGCCAGAGCGCCCGGGCGATCGCGAGATTGCGCTGCCCGCGCACCGCGTGCAGCCCGCTGAGGCGCCGCCACGGATCCTCGCGCGCGGGCTTGGGCTCCCGCGTGCGCACCGCGTCGAACTCCTGCGCGGCGATCTCGACCTTGTGCTGGTCGACGAGCTCGGCTGCCAGGGCATCCCGCACGTCCACGAGGTGCAGAACGTCGAGGGCCGCGTACTCGAGCCACGGCTGGGGCAGCGGCCGGGTCGACCAGTCGGCCGCGGAGTGCGCCTTGGCGAGGCTGATCCCGAGAGTCTCCTCGACGACGGCGCCCAGCCCGAAGCGCTCGTGGCCGAGGAGGCGCGAGGCGAGCTCCGTGTCGAACAGGCTCGATGGGACGAGCTCGAGCTCGCGCAGCGACGGAAGATCCTGGCTGGCCGCGTGGAACACCCACTCCTGGTCGCCGATGGCCCGCTGCAGCAGCGTGAAATCCTGCACCGACGGCGCATCGAAGAGGAAGACGCCGGCATCCCGCCGGAAGACCTGGATGAGATAGGCGCGCTGCGAATAGCGGAATCCGGAAGCCCGCTCGACATCGACCGCCACCGGGCCCGCGCCGGCGTGCAGGGCGTCGGCCGCCGCCGCCAGCCCCGCGGCATCCCCGATCACGTCATACTCAGCCACGCGGTGTTCCTCTCGCCCCGAAAACCTGGATGTGCTCCGACCCGGGCGGCAGCCCGGCGAGCATGCAGACGAGTTCGGCCCAGGCGGCCACGTGCTGATCGAACGCGCCCTCCGGGGACCACGACGCCCTCAGTTCGACCTGAGAGCCCTCGCCCTCGGCTGCCAGCGCGCCGAATCCCTTCGACAGTGTCTTCGTGGCGGTTCCGGATGCCTCGGAGTACGGGGCATGCCGGGACTCCAGCGCGTCGATCAGCCAAGACCAGGCTACGTCGGCGACGAGGGGATCGGTGCCGATCTCCGGTTCGAGGGGGGCCTGGGCGAAGCACACCACGCGCCAGGGGCCGCCCCAGGCGTCCGGTTCGCCGGCGTCGTGCAGCAGGATGAACCGGCCCGTGCCGTATCGGGACTCGCCCTCGGCGTCGGGACGCACGTCGCCGGCCAGAGCCAGCGACTCGGGAGCGAGGCCGGTCGGAGCGGGGATCTCGCGGACGACGAAATCGCTGCGGAAGGAGACGCCTCGCACCGATGCGGCGGCGACGTCGAAGCTGACCGCAGAACGAGGGTCTGGCACGCCGACAGACTAGAGTGAACGTTCGATGAACCCCTCCAGGCGCGCCGTGCTGCGCGACGTCGATCCCCGCCTTGCCGCGAGCGTGCGAACGGCCGCATTCGCCCTCGGCGGAGCCCTTGTCGCGGTCGTCGGCGCGATGGCCGTGACGTCGGTCAGGATGGCCCGCCGCGTGGTGACCCCGTCGGTGCGCATCCCCGACACCCGGATCGTCGATCTCGACGTCGCCGCCCAGACGATCACCCTGGGCCGCACGCTCGACACCGAGCTGCCCGGGCGCTATGGCCTGTTCACCTCGGGAACGCAGTCGTACGTGAAGCTCGGCTCGGTGCTCTCCGAGGACGCGACCACGGTGAAGCGCAAGCTGCTCACCGAGGTGCCCTCGAACGCGCACCTGGCTGCGGAGGCGGGGTTCAGCGGCTGGTACTACGACAGCCCCGAGCAGCTGCACCTGCCCTTCACCCACGAGCTCATCGGCACCTCCGCGGGCGTCTGCCCGGCATGGCTGTTCCCGGGCAGTTCGGACACGTGGGTCATCCAGGTGCACGGCCGCGGCACCACCCGCTCGGAGTGCCTGCGCGCCGTCCCGGTGTTCCACGCCCTCGGGATGCCCGTGCTCGTCGCCTCGTACCGCAACGATGGGGACGGGGCGCGCACGCGCGGCGGCCGGTACACGCTGGGCGCGACCGAGTGGCGCGACATCGATGCGGCGATCGGCTACGCGATGCGCGCCGGCGCCCGCCGCGTGGTGCTGATGGGGTGGTCGATGGGCGGGGCGATCGTGCTGCAGACGGCCCTGAACGGCGCTCGGCGCGACGACATCGCGGGCATCGTGCTCGAGTCGCCGGTGGTGGACTGGCGCAGCGTGCTGCAGTTCCAGGCCCGGCAGCTGCATCTGCCCGACGTCGTCACGTCGCTGGCCCTCGGCACCCTCGAGTCGGAGTGGACGTCGCCGCTCACCCGCAGCTCGCCGATCCCGTTCGACCGCCTCGACGTCGTCGCCCGTGCGGGGGAGCTGCGCCATCCGATCCTGCTGCTGCACTCGGACGACGACGGGTACGTGCCGGCCGATGCCTCGCATGCGCTCGCCGCCGCCCGCCCCGACCTCATCGACATGGAGGTCTTCACCGGCGCGCGCCACACGAAGCTGTGGAACTATGACCAGAACCGCTGGACCGCCGCCATCGCGGGCTGGCTGGAGCGCACCGGCTTGGCGATCCCCGATCAGACGGCGGACTGAGCGGCGATCTGCCGCTTCGCGCGGCGCAGCATCCCGCTCATGCCGGCGATGCGCAGGGGCGAGACCGACTGGGTCAGCCCGAGGCTCTGCGGGAATTCGTCGGGCACCTGCAGCGCCTCGGCCGCGGGAAGCCCGGTGAGGGCGCGGACGAGGATGCCGGCGAATCCGCGGGTGGTGGGCGCTTCGGCCGGCGCCTTCGCATGCATCGTGACCACGCCGTCGGTGACCTGCAGGGCGATGAACACCGGCGACTGGCACTCCGCGACGCGTTCGAAGCGGTCGGCGCCGAGGTCGCCGGGCACGTCGGGCAGATCGTCCGCATACTCGAGCAGCAGTTCGAGCCGCTCCGGCGCGTCGAGCTCGAGGAACTCGTCGCGGATCTCGGCGAGCGGCTGCGGGAGGGCGGCATCCGTCATGACTCCATCGTCGCATCCGCGCGTCGGGACGGGCCCGCGCGGCGGAATAGGCTTGGTCGGTGGACAATCCGGGCATCGTGCATCTCGTCGACCGAACACCGCAGGTCACCGGCGACGAGATGGTGGCCTCGCTCGTGCCGCCGCCGCAGTTCGACGACGCCACGTTCGAGACGTACCAGGCGGATGCCGCCTACCCGTCCCAGCAGCACGCGAAGGACCAGCTGATCGCCTTCGCGCGCGGGCAGGTCGAGCAGCCGCGCGGGGGACTCTTCCGCCGCGCGAAGAAGGTCGAGCCCATGAAGCCGGGCGTCTACCTGGACGGCGGCTTCGGTGTCGGCAAGACCCACCTGCTCGCGTCGATCTATCACGCGATGCCGGCTCGCCGGAAGTACTTCGGCTCGTTCATCGAGTACACCGCGCTCGTCGGCGCTCTCGGGTACCAGAACACCGTGAAGCTGTTCCTCGGGTCCGATCTGCTGTGCATCGACGAGTTCGAGCTCGACGACCCGGGCGACACCATGGTGATGACCCGCCTCCTCGGAGAGCTGGTGGCATCCGGGACCCGGCTGGCGGCGACCTCGAACACGCCGCCGAACGCGCTCGGCGAGGGACGATTCGCCGCCCAGGACTTCCTGCGCGAGATCCACGCGATGTCCGACAGCTTCCAGACCATCCGCATCGACGGCACCGACTACCGTCAGCGCGCCGTGGACGGCGCCGCCGCCGTGCTGGACCCCGCCGCCTACGAACAGCAGATCACGGCGGCCGCGGCATCCCGCGCCGTGTCCGACGATGGATTCGGCACCCTGATCGCCCACCTGGCGAAGGTGCATCCGTCGCGCTACATCCGGCTCATCGACGGTATCGGCATGATCGGGCTGCGCGACGTGGAGCAGCTGCAGGACCAGTCGGCGGCGCTGCGGTTCGTCGCCTTCATCGACCGGGCCTACGATGCCCAGGTGCCGATCCGGGCGACCGGCCGCCCGCTCAGCGACGTGTTCGGCGAGGAGATGCTCGCGGGCGGCTACCGCAAGAAGTACCTGCGCGCCATTTCGCGCCTCATCGCGCTCACCACCGCCGCCTGATCCGAAACACGCTCTTCACATCCGGGGAGCAGTCGTAACACGCGGGAAACGTTCCGACCCGCGCAGCGAAACGTGCGATCGGGACACTCTCATCAGCGGCGATCACCCGAGGTCGCCGAGTGAGAGAGGCGACTCCCCATGCACGTGTTCACCGCAGCGCCGGCGACCCCCGCCGACGTGAACTCCCTCTGGCTGCTCGTCGCGGCCGCCCTGGTGCTCTTGATGACACCAGGCGTCGCCTTCTTCTACGGCGGCATGGTGAAGGCGAAGAGCGTCGTGTCGATGATGATGATGAGCTTCGGCGCGATCGCCCTGGTGGCCGTGCTGTGGGTGCTGTACGGCTACGGCATGTCGTTCGGCACCCCGCTCATCCAGAACTGGCTGGGCAACCCGTTCGCCGGATACATCGGCCTGCAGAAGCTGCTCGGCATCGGAGCGAACGGCGCGATGTCGCCGGACATGAACGGGCTCGCGTTCGCCGCCTTCCAGGCCACGTTCGCGATCATCTCGGTGGCCCTGATCTCGGGAGCCATCGCCGACCGCGCCAAGTTCGGCCCGTGGATGATCTTCGCGGGCGTGTGGGCCACGCTCGTCTACTTCCCGGTCGCGTACTGGGTGTTCAACCTCAGCGACGGGTGGGCGCCGCACCTGCTCGGCATCAACGACTTCGCCGGTGGCACCGCGGTGCACATCAACGCGGGTGCGGCCGGCCTGGCGCTCGCACTCGTGCTCGGCAAGCGCGTCGGTTTCCAGAAGGGCATCCAGAAGCCGCACAACGTGCCGCTGACGCTCCTGGGCGCCGCGCTGCTGTGGTTCGGCTGGTTCGGATTCAACTCGGGCTCCGAGGCCGCGGTGGACGGCGTCGCCGCGATCGCGTGGATCAACACGCTCGCAGCGCCCGCCGCCGCCACGATCGGGTGGCTCGTCGTGGAGAAGCTCAAGGACGGCAAGCCCACCTCGATCGGCGCCGCCTCCGGCGCGGTCGCCGGCCTCGTCGCCATCACCCCGGCGTGCAACATCCTCACTCCCGGATGGGCCATCGTCCTCGGTGTCATCACCGGCGCAGTCTGCGCCTACGCGATCGAGATGAAGTGGAAGCTCGGCTTCGACGACTCGCTCGACGTGGTCGGCATCCACCTCGTCGGCGGCGTCATCGGCACGCTCTACATCGGCATCTTCGGGTCGGGCATCGGCCTCATCTACACCGGGTCCCTCAAGCAGCTCGGCGTGCAGGCGATCGGCGCGTTCGGCGTCATGATCTACTCCTTCGTGCTCGCCTACGCGATCGGCTGGGTCATCCAGAAGACGATGGGATTCCGCGTCGCCAACGAGGACGAGATCGCCGGAGTCGACACCGTGGTGCACGGCGAGGAGGGCTACCTGCTCGACGCCCGCGACTGAGCGGCTCGAACGGCCGGATGCCATGACG
>NZ_DATEJS010000045.1:0-17306 GCF_035277845.1 Microbacterium sp. | reverse complement strand
TGTCGCCCGGGGAGAACACGCGGACGAGTTCGTCGATGACGGCGTCGGTGCCGGCGCCGGCTTGCACCATGATGATCGCGGTGCGCGGCACGGTCAACGCGGCCGCGAACTCGTCGTAGGAGAACGTGCCCACGAACCCGGACTCCGGGTGCTCGACCAGCAGCGCATCGGTCCGCGCCCGGGACCGGTTCAGCACCGCGACCGTGTTCCCCTCACGAGACGCGAGATTCCGGGCCAGATTCGAACCCATCACGGCGAGGCCCACGACACCGACGTTCGCAGCACCAGAAGAAGTCATCAACAAGCCTTTCGACAGCCTTTCGGCGAGAGGGGGGAACCCGCCTGACCGTACGCGGGCCATGTTGCGATGCGGTCAGTGGAATGTTTCGGGCGGTTTACAGCGAGCATCCCGCCGGGGTGTGGAACCGTGACGACGAGGTTTCCTCACCGAGACTGTGCGGCGATCGCCTGCAGCGGCAGGCGCAGCAGATCGCGGAACGCGACTTCCGCGGCGCCGACGAGCTGCCGGTCCACCCCCAGCTGCGCCGGACGGATCTGCAGGCCCTCGCCGCTGGCCGGCATGCACTGGGCCTGCACCTGCGTGACGAGGTCGCCGGGAGCGAGGGCGCAGAGCGTGGCGAGGTATCCGCCGAGCACCACCGTCGACGGGTTCAGCACGTTGACGGCGTTGGCGAGGGCCGCGGCGAGGATGCGCGACTGCCGGGCGAGTTCCGCCGGGACGGCGGGATCGCCGGATGCCGCGATGGCCGCCGCGAGCTCCGGTTCGTCGATCCCCGCGAGGCCGAGCATCGTGAGCACCCGGTCGCGGTTCACCTCGTCCTCGAGCACGCCGCCGGGGCATCGGCGGTCGGCGGGATCGCCGATGCCGGGACGGTTCTGACCGAACTCGCCGGCGTATCCGGCCGCGCCTCCCACCGGCATCCCGTGCACGATGAGGCCGCCGCCGATACCGCTGGCGCCGTCGAGGTACACCACGTGGTCGATCCCGCGGGCGGCGCCGTACAGGTGCTCGGCCACGGCGCCGAGGCTCGCGTCGTTGTCGACGTGCGCGGGCAGGCCGGTGCGGCCGGCGACGAGGTCGCGCAGCGGCGCATCCCGCCAGCGCAGATGGGGGGCCTGCCGGACGAGACCGTCGGCGACGCGCACGAGACCGGGCACGGCCACGCCGATGCCCGCGATCCGGTGGCCGGCGAGCGCCTCCGCGCGCCAGGTGCGCACACGGTCGCCGATGACATCGGCGGCGGCCTCGGGAGAAAGGGGACCGTCGACGGGGATCCGTTCGCGCAGCGCGACCGACTGGTCCAGGCGCACCGCCGCGACGGTGATCGCGTCGACCTCGGTGTTGGCCGCCAGCGCGACCACGCGCGGGCTCACCGAGGCCATGGGGGAGGGCCGCCCGACGCGATTGGTCGGCTCCGGCGCGCCCTCGTCGACCAGCCCGAGCTCGGCGAGCTCGCCGACGAGGCTGGCCGTGGTCGAGCGGTTCAGCCCCGTGCGCTCGGTCAGGGTCGCTCGTGACTGCGGGCCGTCCCGGTGCAGGATCTGGAGCACACGGCCGAGATTCGACTCGCGTGCGCCGAGTGCAGCGTCCATCGTCACCCTCCACACTGTAGAAGTCCGATTATATGTTGTATGCTCCAACAAATGCCATTCGACGACGAACAGGATGCCCCCATGACCACCCCCACTCCCACGCGTGACGACAAGTTCACCTTCGGTCTCTGGACGATCGGCTACAACGGCGCCGACCCGTTCGGCGGACCGACCCGGCCCGCGCTCGACGTCGTGCACGTCGTCGAGAAGCTCGCCGAGCTCGGCGCCGCCGGTCTCACCTTCCACGACGACGACCTGTTCGCCTTCGGCTCGACCGACGCCGAGCGCCAGACCCAGATCGACCGGCTCAAGGGCGCGCTGGATGCCACCGGCCTCGTCGTGCCGATGGTCACCACCAACCTCTTCTCGGCGCCGGTGTTCAAGGACGGCGGCTTCACCTCCAACGACCGCGCGGTGCGCCGCTTCGCGCTGCGCAAGGTGCTGCGCAACCTCGACCTCGCCGTCGAGCTGGGCGCGACGACGTTCGTGATGTGGGGCGGGCGCGAGGGTGCCGAGTACGACAGCGCCAAGGACGTGCGCGCGGCCCTGGACCGCTACCGCGAGGCCGTGAACCTGCTCGGCCAGTACGTCACCGACAAGGGCTACGGCATCCGCTTCGCGATCGAGCCGAAGCCGAACGAGCCGCGCGGCGACATCCTGCTGCCCACCGTGGGACACGCGCTCGCCTTCATCGACACGCTGGAGCGGCCGGAGCTGGTCGGCCTCAACCCCGAGGTCGGGCATGAGCAGATGGCCGGACTCAACTTCGCCGCCGGCATCGCGCAGGCGCTCGACCGCGGCAAGCTGTTCCACATCGACCTCAACGGCCAGCGCGGCATCAAGTACGACCAGGACCTCGTGTTCGGGCACGGCGACCTGCACAACGCGTTCGCCCTCGTCGACCTGCTCGAGAACGGCGGCCCGGACGGCGGCCCGGCCTACGACGGCCCGCGCCACTTCGACTACAAGCCGTCCCGCACCGAGGACGAGACCGGCGTGTGGGACTCGGCCGCGGCGAACATGCGCATGTACCTGCTGCTCAAGGAGCGGGCCCGCGCGTTCCGCGCCGACCCCGAGGTGCAGGAGGCCCTGGCATCCGCCCGCGTCGCGGAGCTGCGCGAGCCGACCCTGAGCGCGGGGGAGTCGTACGACAACCTGCTCGCCGACCGCTCCGCCTACGAGGAGTTCGACCCCGCCGCCTACTTCGGCGCCCGCGGCTTCGGCTTCGTCCGCCTCCAGCAGCTGGCCGCCGAGCACCTCATGGGCGCCCGCGGCTGACCCGCCGACCCGCCGACCGGCACCCCCAACACCCCGAACCCCTCGTTGACTTGCCCTGGATGTACGCGACACGCCGCGCGTGCCGTACATCCAGGGCAAGTCAACGGGGGAGGAGACGCAACATGAAGCGAGAGGAAGCGCGATGACACTCGTCGCGGGGGTCGACTCGTCGACCCAGTCCTGCAAGGTCGTCGTGGTCGACCTGGCCACGGGCGAGATCGTCCGAACCGGGCGTGCGGCGCACCCCGCCGGCACCGAGGTCGACCCGGAGGCGTGGTGGGTCGCGCTGCAGGCGGCCATCGCGGATGCCGGCGGGCTCGACGACGTCGCGGCGGTCTCGATCGGCGGGCAGCAGCACGGGATGGTGGTGCTCGACGCGCAGGGACGGGTCATCCGGCCGGCGCTGCTGTGGAACGACACCCGCTCGGCGGAGGCCGCGGCCGCGCTCGTCGACGAGGTCGGCGCCGCGGAGTACGCGCGCCGCACGGGCGTCGTGCCGGTGGCATCCTTCACCGCGACGAAGCTGCGCTGGCTGCGGGATGCGGAACCGGCGCATGCCGCGCGGGTCGCCGCCGTCGCCCTGCCGCACGACTGGCTGACCTGGCGGCTGCGCGGCTTCGGCCCGGATGCTCCGCAGCTCGATGAGCTCGTCACCGACCGCTCGGACGCCTCCGGCACCGCCTACTGGGGTCCGGACGGCTACGACCACGAGTTGCTCACCCGCGCCCTCGGTCACGACGCCGTGCTGCCCCGGGTGCTCGAGCCGGCCGGCAGCGTGCGCGCAGGGAGTCTCGTGGTCGGCGCCGGGGCCGGGGACAACGCCGCCGCGGCGCTCGGACTCGACGCCCGGCCCGGGGACGTCGTCGTCTCGCTCGGCACCTCGGGCACGGTGTTCGCCGTGACGGATGCCCCGGTCGCCGACGCCTCCGGCACGGTCGCCGGGTTCGCGGATGCCGCCGGCGGCTCTCTTCCCCTCATCGCGACGCTCAACGCCGCGCGGGTGCTCGATGCCGTCGCGGGACTCCTCGACGTGACGCACGACGAGCTCGGCGCGCTCGCCCTGCTGGCGCCCCCGGGCTCCAGCGGCGTGGTGCTCGTCCCCTGGTTCGAAGGCGAGCGCACCCCGAACCTGCCCGATGCCCGGGCATCCGTGTCGGGGCTGTCGCTCGCGACGACGACCCGTCCTCACCTCGCCCGGGCGGCGATCGAGGGGATGCTGTGCTCCCTCGCGCTCGGGCTCGAAGCGATCCGCACTCTCGGCGTGCAGGCGCACCGCATCCGCCTCATCGGCGGTGCGGCGCAGAACCCGGCGGTCGCGCAGATCGCGGCGCAGGTGTTCGACGTGCCGGTGACCGTGCCGACGCCGGGCGAGTATGTGGCCCTCGGCGCGGCTCGTCAGGCCGCGTGGGCGCTGACCGGGGAACGACCGGACTGGGCCGTGCCCGTGGCGGCGACCCCGGCGGTCGACACGAGGCCGGAGATCCTCGAGGCGTACCGATCGGCCGCGGACGCCGCGGCCAGGTCGTAGCGGCGCGCGAGCGGGAGTCCGACCCACTTAGGTTGCTTTACGACTAAAGATCGCCTAGAATCGACATGACGTTGGGGTCCACGGACCCGTTCCTCACGTGACGACGCGTCGAGGGCACACCCCGTCGCGTCGACGGCCCGATCGATCGGGCAGATCGAATGCCGCTTTCGCCTCTGAGATTCCGACTCCTCGTCGTCTCGCTGCTGACCGTCTCCTTTCTGGGAGCCCTCGACAACACCGTCGTCACCACCGCGCTCGCGACCGTCGCCGGTCAGCTCGGCGCCCTCGAGCACATGAGCTGGATCGTCGTCGGGTACACGCTCGCGAGCACGGTGCTGCTGCCCGTGCTCGGCACGCTCGGCGACCGGGTCGGTCCGCGGGCCGTGTTCCTGGCATCCCTCACCACGTTCATCCTGTCGTCCGTCGCCTGCGGCTTCGCGCACGACTTCGCCTGGCTGATCGCCGCGCGCGTCGTGCAGGGGATGAGCTCCGCGGGGCTCCAGCTGATGTCCCAGACGATCATCGCCGTGGCGACGACCCCGCGACAGCGCCCCAAGTACCTGGCGATCATCGGCGCCGCCTTCCCGGTCGCGATCCTCATCGGGCCCGTGCTCGGCGGCCTCATCACCGAC
Organism: Microbacterium sp.; assembly: GCF_035277845.1. Classification (GTDB taxonomy): domain Bacteria; phylum Actinomycetota; class Actinomycetes; order Actinomycetales; family Microbacteriaceae; genus Microbacterium. Next base: position 12,254 of record NZ_DATEJS010000045.1, on the reverse strand, counting down.
TACTGGGGATGGCCCTGGGTGTTCTGGGTGAACGCCCCCGTCGGCATCCTGGCACTCGCGCTCGCGGTCTTCGCGATCCCGCACGTGGCCCGCACCGTCCGGGGACGCTTCGACACCGCCGGCGCGGTGACCCTCACCATCGGGCTCGTCGCCCTCGTGCTCGCCGTCACGTGGATCGGAGCCGACGGCCCGGCGAGCGTGTCGGCCTTCGCGATCGCCGCGATCGGCCTCGCGGGGTTCCTGCTCGCCGAGATGCGCGCGGCCGAGCCCATCGTGCACCTGCGACTGTTCACGAACCGCACCATGGCCGTCGGCACGGCGATCTCCGCGATCGTCGGCGTCGGCCTCTTCTCGATCACGGCGTATCTGCCCACGTACTTCCAGATGGCGTACCGCACGAGCGCGACGATCTCCGGACTCGTGCCGATCGCGACGGTGTTCGGGATGCTCGTCGGCAACCTGACCAGCGGCTGGCTCGCGAGCCGCACCGGGCACTACCGCGTGTTCGCCCTCGTCGGCACGACGCTCGGCGCCGCCGGGCTGGGCGTCATGGCCGTGCTGCCGGTCGGGCTCGCGCTGTGGGTGCCGATGGCGGCGATGGCGGTCGTCGGCGTCGGAACCGGAGCGTTCATGAGCCTCATCGTCGCGGTGGTGCAGAGCGCCGCACCCGCCGCCGAGACCGGCTCGGTGACGGCGACCGTCAATCTCGTCCGTCAGGTCGGCTCCACCGTCGCGACCGCGGTCATCGGCGGTGTGGTCGGGGTCGGCGTCGCCGTCGCGCTGCCGCACGGGATGGATGCCGCAGCCCTCACCCCGTCGCTCGTGCACGCCGCCGCCCCGGCCGTGCAGGCGCAGATCGCCACGATCTACAGCGACGTGCTCGCCCCGATCTTCGGCGTGCTCGCGGTCGTCTACGTCGCCGGCATCGTCGCGTCCGTGCTGCTCCCGGCGGGGCGACTCGCCGACGCGCACGAGCCGTCACCCGCCCCCACCGAGTCCATCGCCGTCTGAGCGCGAGGAGAGGAAGCCCCATGCCCATGAACCCCACCATCGCCGTCGTCGGCAGCGGACCCATCGGCTCGGCGTACGCGCGCGTGCTGCTCGAGACGCTGCCCGAGGCCCGCGTGATCATGTTCGAAGCCGGCCCGCAGCTCACGCCGCGCGCCGGGGCGAGCGTGCGCAACATCGCGGACCCCGACGAGAAGGCCCGGGCGCGCGAGAAGTCGCAGGGGCCGCAGTCCGGAGCGTTCCGCGAGTCGCTCGGCATCCCCGCCGGAGCCGTCGTGGAAGGCATGTTCACCGCACGCCAGGGCACGTTCCTGCTCGACTTCGGCGGCGAGGGCTCCGCGCACGCGCCGACCTTCCCGGCCGCGGCCGGGGCGACGAACGTCGGGGGACAGGGCGCGCACTGGACCTGCGCCACCCCCGCTCCGGCATTCAGCGAGAAGGTCCCCTTCATCCCCGACGACGAGTGGGACGACCTCATCGCCGTGGCGCAGCACCTGCTGCACGTGCAGGGCGCGGCCTTCGCCGACTCGCCCATCGGGAACGCGATCCGGTCGCTGCTCGACGACGAGTTCGGCGCCGAACTGCCCGAGGGATACGGGGTGGGCACGCTCCCCGTCGCCGGCGACCCGCAGCCGGACGGCACCATGGTCTGGGCCGGCGCCGACGTCGTGCTCGGCCCGCTCATCGAGCCGGGCACGCCGGAGTCCGCGCGGTTCGAGCTGCGCGACCTCACCCTGGTGCGCCGGGTCGAGCACGAACAGGGCGTCGTCAGCGGCGTCACCGTCGAGGACCTCCGCAGCCACGAGACCGCGTTCGTGCCCGCCGACCTCGTCGTGGTCGCCGCGGACGCCTTCCGCTCGCCGCAGCTGCTCTGGGCATCCGGCATCCGCCCCGCCGCGCTCGGCCGCTACCTCACCGAGCATCACGTCGTCATCAGCACGGTCGCGCTCGACGGCGACCGCATGGGCGGACTCGTCGACGACGCGCAGCTCGCCGCCGAGCTCGCCCGCCGCGCGCAGCACGCCGCCGACCCTGTCGCGGCGGTCAACCGCATCCCGTTCTCGGAGCCCGACCACCCGTTCTCGCTGCAGGTGATGTACGCCGAGAACCCGCCGTTCCCGCTCGATCCGGCCCACCCGGCCGCCGGCAACAAGTGGGGCTACGTGAACATGGGCTACGGGGTGCGCAAGCTCCCGCGCGCCGAGGACGGCGTGCGCTTCGACGACGGCGAACTCGACTACGCCGGGTTCCCGAACATGACGATCGAGTACGCGCTGACGGATGCCGAGGACGCCGAGATCGCGGATGCCACCGCCCACCTGCGCCGGGCCGGCGCGGCTCTCGGCACCTTCGTCGCCGAGCCCCGGCTGCTGCCGAACGGGTCGAGCCTGCACTACATGGGCACGATGCGGATGGGCGCCGCCGACGACGGCACGTCGGTCGCGGACCCGTACTCGCGCGTGTGGGGCACCGAGAACCTCGTCGTCGGCGGGAACGCGCTGATCCCCACCGCGAACACCATGAACCCCACCCTGACCAGCGTCGCGCTCGCCGTGCGCGGTGCGCGCCGGGCCGCCGCCGACCTGACGGCCCGCGTCGCCGCCGGTGCGGCATCCCGCTGACCCGAAAGGACCGACATGCTCGAAGAACAGCTCATCCAAGCGGCCGGGTTCCGCAACATCGGCCCGCAGGACGCCCCCACCGGCTTCCAGCTGCGGGTGCGCAGCCCGTACTACCGGGGTCTCTGGGGCAGCCTCATCGAGAAGCCCACGGTGACCGTCGACGGCGAGGAGTTCGCCGGAGACGACATCCGCTGGACCCTGCCCACCGGCGACTACTCATTCGCGCAGCTGCAGGCATCCTCCGATGCCCGCTGGCCGATGGACGTCCCCGCCGTGCTCACCGTGCCGAAGGCCGGCGGACTTGCCCGCGGCATCCACGACGTCACCCTCGAGCTGCGGCTGCGCATGTCGTACATCCCCGAGGAGCTGCAGCCCTCGATCTGGACCGCGAACCGCACGGTGGTGATCGTCAAGTGAGCACGCAGGACCTGCCCTTCGGCCTCGGCGTCTCCCTGTACAGCTACACCGAGGACATCGGCGTGACGATGACCGTGGAGGACTGCATCGAGGATGTCGCGGACCTCGGCGCCACCGGCCTCGAGATCCTCGGCGAGGGGCACATCGCCGACTACCCGGACCCGCCCGCCGCCTGGATCGACGCGTGGTTCGCGCGCAACGAGCGCCTGGGCCTCACCCCGACCCTCTACGGATCGTGGATCGACACCCGGCGCTTCCCCGGGCGGGGCATGACCGCGCAGGAGGGGGCGGCGCAGCTCGAGCTCGACCTGCGACTGGCCTCCCGGCTCGGCTTCTCGTTCGTGCGCCCCAAGATCGGCGTGATCACCGGAGACCTGCAGGTCGACCCGATCTGGCAGGAGGCGGTCGAGCGCAATCTGGAGCTCGCCGGAGACCTCGGCATCGTCATCTGCCCCGAGATCCACTGGCCGACCGTGATCGCATCCCCGGTCGTCGAGGAATACCTGGAGTTCAAGCAGCGCACCGGCACCACGCAGTTCGGACTGCTCATCGACACCGGCGTCTTCGACGTGCAGCGGTACAGCCGCCGGGGCGGCAGCGCGTCGTTCCGGATGGGAGACGGCACGGCCCGCCCGCCGGAGGTGCCGTTCGTGCCCGTGGCGGACCTGGCCGAGGTGATGGAGCACACCGTCTACTTCCAGGCGAAGTTCTACGAGATCGACGACGACCTCGTCGACCACTACATCCCGTGGCGCGAGATCCTCGACGTCGCATTGGATGCCGGTTACACCGGGTGGTTCTCCAGCGAGTACGAGGGGCACCACGAGCCCTACCGCGCCGCCGACCAGCTGCGTCGCCAGCACGCCCTCATCCGATCCCTCGCCGCCGAGCGGACACCCGTGCCCGAGAACAGGACCTGACATGCCCAACGGACTCATCGACGACGCGAGCCTGCGCGTCCACCCGGAGGGCGCCGCGATCGCGCTCACCATCCCGTGGTACCGGAGCCTGTGGCTCTCGTCGGTCGGCACCATCCGCCTCACGATCGACGGCGTCGACGTGCCCGAAGCCGACCTCGCGTTCGAGCTCGACGGCACCCGCTACGCGATCGCCGACCTGCCGGCGCAGAGCGACGTGCTCTGGTACCTGCAGTCGCATCCGCTGCTCGTGGTGCGCCGCGATCCGGCGATCGTGCTCGGCGAGACGCACGACGTCGTCGTCCACGGCGAGCTGCGCCTGCCCTACATGCAGATCGCGCCCGGGCAGGACGGCGGCCGCGGCATGTACGTGCCGAACATCGTGCACCAGCAGCTGCTGCTGACCGCGACGGATCGGGATGCCCCGGTGCCGGTGCTCGAATCGGGAGTCGCGGCTCCGCCGCCGGTGACCGACGAGGACCCGTTCCGGCTCGGGCTGACCCTCTATTCGGCCAGCGCCGAGTTCCGTGCCGGATGGTACGACTTCGACGGGCTGCTCGACCGCGTCGCCGAGCTCGGCATCGGACCGGGCATCGAGATCGTCGCCTCGCAGGTCGTGCCGACCTACCCGGTCGTCTCCGACGAGTTCGCGCGCACCTGGCGCGACGCGTTCGACCGCCACGGGTTCGACGCGAGCTCGTTCGGCGCGAACCTCGACATGGGCCGCCGTCGCGACCGCGACATGACCCCGGACGAGGAGTTCGAGTTCAGCGAGCTGATGTTCCGCGGGGCCGCGAAGCTCGGCTTTCCGCTCGTGCGCATCCAGTCCGCCAAGCCCGAGCTGCTGCGGCGCCTGCTGCCGGTCGCCGAGCGGCTCGACCTGAAGCTCGCCTACGAGATCCACGCGCCGATGGGGCCGAACGCCGAGCCGATCCTGCGGGTGCGCGAGACGTATGCCGAGCTCGACTCGCCGCTGCTCGGCTTCGTCGCCGACTTCTCCTCGACCATGCGCGCCATGTCGCCGACCCTGCTGCGTGCCGTGCGCCGGGCCGGGCTCGACGACGAGGCGGTGGACCGCCTGCAGCAGATCTGGGCGACGGATGCCTCGATGCGTGAGCGGCAGGAGGAATTCATCGGCTACCTGCGCGGGCGCGACGTCGATCCCGGGCGGCTCGGCTCGTTCGCGCACCTCGCCTTCAACATGCACGGGCACGTCGACCCGCGCGAATGGGCGGACATCATGCCGCAGATCCTGCACGTGCACGCGAAGTTCTACGACATCGACGAGCACGGCCAGGAGCCCGCGATCGACTACCCGGAGCTGGTTCGGGTGTTCGTCGAGGGCGGCTACCGCGGTTACTGGTCGAGCGAGTGGGAGGGCCATGCGTTCGCCGAGCTCGGCGAGGTCGACCCCCTCGTGCTCGTGCGAAAGCAGCACGACCTGATCCGCCGCACGATGCGATCGCTCCAGCCCGCCCCGACACCTGGAGGAACCCCATGACCGAGACCGCCGACCTGCGCAGCATGCCGCTGCCCGAGGCCCTGCGCTGGCTGCGCGAGCACGGCGAGCCTGCCGACCCGCGCCCCGACATCGACACGGCATCGCTGCGGCGCCGGTTCCCGCGACTGGCCGGGGTGCAGACCCGCGACCTGGTCGTCGAGAGCCCGCACGGGCCCCAGCCCGCCCGCGTCTACCGGGATCCGGATGCCGCGCCCTCCGGACGCGCGCTCGTCTGGGTGCACGGCGGCGCCTTCATCGGCGGGTACCTGGACATGCCGGAGTCGAACTGGGTGGCGCTGGAGCTCGCGGCGCGCGGCATCCCCGTCTTCGCCGTCGACTACACGAAGTGCCTCGGGGACGTGCACCACCCGGTGCCGTCGCAGGACGTCATCGCGGCGTGGCGGCACGCCCGGGCGCACGCCGTCGAGCTGCTCGGCGTCGACGCCGACGCGCTGCACCTGGGCGGCGCGAGCGCCGGCGGGGCGCTCACGTCCGGTGTCACCGCACAGCTGCGGGATGCCGGCGCGGACGGACCGGCGGGACTCGTGCTCGTGTATCCGGTCGCGCATCCCGACGGGGGCAACCCGGGCGCGTTGCCCGACCCCGGCTCCATCCACGCGCAGATGTCCCTCAACTACGTGGGAACGCCCGAGGCGCTGCGCGACCCGCACGCGTTCGCGGGACTCGGCTCGGGTGACGGGTTCCCGCGCACGATCGTGGTCGTCTGCGAGCTCGACGGACTGCGACCCTCGGGCGAGGCGTTCGCCGAACTGCTTCGGGCATCCGGTGTCGACGTGACGCTTCGCCTCGAGCCCGATGCCGACCACGCGCACATCAACGAGCCGGCCGATCCGACCGCGCTGCCCACGGTCGAGGCGATCGCGGACTGGATCCGGGCGTGAGCTCGACTGCGTGACGTGCGGAGAATCCGCGCGCAGTCGGAGGGATCCGGGGGGCGGCATCCGACTCGCGGGCGATTCTCCAAGGTCGGCGCGGACCCGCGCTCAGACGTGCTCGCCGGCCTGCACGATGCGGCCGGCCTCGGCGAACAGCGCCCGCATCCACTCGTGCTCGGGGTCGTGCCCGTGCACGGGATGCCACCACAGCGCGTTGACCACCGGCGTCGGCGTGAAGGGCAGGCCGACGACGCGCACGCCGGCTGCGCGCTCGGCGAGCGGCACGAGTGCGGAGTGGATGATGCCCACGCGCTGCGTGCCCGCGATGAAGTGCGGGATCGCCAGGAAGCTCTCCACGATCACCTCGACGTTCGGCTCGATGCCGAGCTGCTGCACCTGACGCTCGGCGGAGGTGAACGCCGACCGGCTCTGGTAGTTCATCACCCACGGAAGGCTCGACATCTGCTCGCGCGAGAGCGCGTCGCCCACGGCGTCGTTCGAGTCGGCCACGATGGCGACCCACTCGTCCTGCCACACGTCGACGAAGGGGAGGTCGGTGAGGAACCCGTGCGGGATCACCATGCCGTCGACGGACCGCAGGCGATTGGCGGCATCCTCGACGACGGTCGGATTGTGCAGCAGGAACCGGAAGTGCACCCCCGGTGCGCGCTGTGCCGCGAGCTCTGAGACGACCCGGCCGATGGTGGTGAACCCGTAGTCCGAGCCGTAGATCGAGAACTCGCGCACCGACTCCGCCGGGTCCCAGCTCGCCTGGCTCTCGAAGACGCGTCGCGCCGCCTCCAGGGCGGTGGTCGTGTGGTCCGCCAGGCGCAGGGCGAGCGGCGTCAGTTCGTACGTGTTGCCGCGGCGGGCGAGGATCGGGTCGCCGAAGTGGGTGCGCAGTCGCGCGAGGGACGCGCTCAGAGCGGGCTGGCTGAGGTGCAGCCGCTCGGCGGCCCGGGTGACGCTGCGCTCGGTGAGCAGCGCATCGAGCGAGACGAGCAGGTTGAGATCGAGCCGGGACAGCAGCAGATGATCGGGCACTTCCGCATGATCCTTCGGTGGAGGCGGCGGGGTGCGTTCACTGTATCAGCCGGAGTGATACCGGTCGTCAGCCTGAAGGATGCGAGAAAGACCAGTTCAGAAGGACAATCCTTTGCCTCGCTCTGGGTTATGTCTCATATCGAGAAGACTTATGTGTGTTTCCGTCGCATGCTTGCAATACTGATGCCACAGCACGGCCCCTCGAATGGACGAGTCGCCGACAACGAAGTCAGAAAGGCTGGACATGACACAGCATCTCCGTTCGCGGATGCGGATCGGCCTGTTCGCCGCCCCGCTCGTCGCGGGGTCCCTCATCCTCGCCGGATGCTCCGGCAGCAGTGCGGCCAGCGGCCCCGAACCGCAGACCATCTCGTTCGCCTTCGGCGCCACCAACGACCAGGACAAGGCCGCGTACACCGCGCTCGCCACCGGATTCGAGAAGACGCACAAGGGTGTCACGGTGACGCCGCTGAACCTCCCGTCCGAGAGCTACCCGACAGCACTGGCCACCCGGGTTCAGGGCGGCAACGCCCCGGACACGTTCTACGCCGAGGGCGGCACCGGCCAGGCCCACTCGATCATCCCGTGGGCCAAGTCGGGTCTCGCGCTCGGCATCAGCGACCCGTCGGTGATCGACGCGCTGCCGGCCTCCCAGAAGAACCTCTGGGTCTACAACGGCAAGGCGTACGGCGTGCCGCTCGGCACCCAGGTGTACGGATCGATTTACAACGACGACCTCGCGAAGTCCGTCGGCGTGGACATCAACGCCTCCTCCACCCTCGACGACGTGCTCTCGGCCTGCTCGGTAGCCCGCTCGCACGGCAAGGCCGTCTACGCCCTCGCCGGCAGCCAGCCCGCCAACACCGGGTTCCTGGCCCTGACCCTCGCGGCCTCCACCGTGTACGGCTCGGATGCGAACTGGAACACGCAGCGGGCGGCGGGCAAGACAACGTTCGCGGGCACGCCCGGCTGGACGACGGCTCTGGAATCGATCAAGAAGATGTACGACGCGGGATGCTTCCAGGACGGCGCCACCAGCGCCGGCTTCGACGCCATCACCAACAACGCGTCGTCGGGCAAGGTGCTCGGCTTCTTCGCCCCCAGCGGCGCCGCCAAGGAGATCATGGATGCCGCAGGCGGTCACGTGAAGCTCGTGATCCTGCCCGTTCCGGCTCCTGCCGGCACGAAGACGTACCTGGCGGTCAGCGCCGACCAGTCCGTCGCCGCCAGCGCCAAGACGAAGAGCCCGAAGCTGGCCGCCGCGTTCCTGAAGTACATCCTCTCGCCCGCCGGGCAGGAGAACTACGCGAAGTCGGTCGGTGCCATCCCCGTGGGCGCCACGTCGTCCACGCCGCTGCTGCCGCAGTACCAGACCGTCAAGGACTACATCGTGTCCGGCACCGTGCGCGGCTACCCGTCGCTGGATTGGCCGAACCCGAAGGTGTACACCGATCTCGGCAGCGGGGTGCAGGGCATCCTCACCGGTCAGATGACCGTCAAGCAGGTGCTTCAGCAGATGGACTCCGACTGGGGTTGATCCACGCCCCCGGCGGCCGGCTCCCGAGCGAGCCGGCCGCCGCTCACGGATGACGGGAACGAATCGATGGTGACGCAGATGGTGACGCAGACCGAGGTGGTCACGACCGCCGGGGCACGCGGTCGGGACGCGAAGCGCGGGCCGCGCACGAAGTCGCACCACGTGAGGCTCGGCTCGTGGTGGTGGGCGCTGCCCGCCCTCGTGCTGATGCTGATCGTGATCTACGCATCGACGGTCGCGGGCGGGTTCTTCGCCTTCACCAACTGGTCGGGCGTCGGCGGCTTCGACTTCATCGGCATCCAGAACTTCGTCAAGATCTTCCAGACCCCCGAGCTCGTCGGGTCGCTGCGGAACACCCTGTTCCTCGCGTTTGGCTTCCTCGTGTTCACGAACGTCTTCGGGCTGCTGTTCGCGCTCGCGCTCAACCGGGGCCTGAAGTCCCGCTACATCCTGCGCACCCTCGTGTTCATGCCCGTCGTGGTGAGCCCGATCGCGGTGTCGTACATCTGGAAGTTCATCTTCGACTACAACGGCCCACTCAATCAGTTCCTCGTCGCGATCGGGCAGCCGAAGGTGAACTGGCTCGCCAGTCCCGGCCTCGCGCTCTGGTGCGTGCTGATCGTGATGGTGTGGCAGAACATCGGGTTCATCATGGTCACCTACCTCGCCGGGCTGGCGACGGTGCCGGTGGAGCTGGAGGAGGCCGCCGCCCTGGACGGCGCCGGGGTGTTCCGCCGCTTCCGCTACGTCGTGCTGCCGATGATCCAGCCCTCGGTCGCCATCGCGACCACCCTCACCCTGGTGCAGGGCCTGCGCGTGTTCGACCAGGTGGTCGCGCTCACCGCCGGCGGCCCGGCCGGCGCCACCCAGACCCTCGCCCTCGAGGTGTACCAGGAGGCGTTCACCTACCAGCAGTTCGGGTTCGGCGCCGCGCTCGCGCTCGTGCTCAGCCTGCTGATCCTGGTGTTCTCCATCGCACAGCAGTGGGCGACGCGCGATCGCTCCGAGAAGGAGGCGTGAGCCGTGTTCCGCTACACCAAGAAGACCCTCACCGTCGAGATCATCACGATCCTGGCGACGGCCGTGCTGCTGCTGCCCTTCTGGATCCTGCTCATGGGCTCGTTCAAGACCCTGCCCGAGATCACCAGCACCGCCGCCGTCGCGCCCCCGAAGCAGCCCACGATCGACAACTTCGTGCAGCTGCTGTCGCCGTCCTCGGACTCGTCCGGCAACATCTGGGGCGGCCTGCTGTGGAGCGTCGTGATCACCGCGGGCTGCATCGTTCTGCTCGTCGTGCTCGGCTCGCTCGCGGCCTACGCCCTGGCCCGCTCGACGAGCCGCTGGAGCCGGCGCGCGTTCTACCTGTTCCTCGTCGCGATCATCCTGCCGACGCAGCTCGGCACCCTGCCGCTGTACATCGGCGCGCGCAACGTGGGGCTCGTCGGCAATCCGTGGGGCATGATCCTCATCTACACCGGGATGCTGCTGCCGCTGTCGGTGTTCCTGTACGCCAACTTCTTCCGCAACCTCACCCTCGAGTACGAGGAGGCGGCCGTCATCGACGGCGCCAACCGGTACCAGGTGTTCTGGCGCATCGTGTTCCCGCTGATGTCGCCGGCCACCGGCACCGTGGCGATCCTCGCCGGGCTCATCGTCTGGAACGACTTCTTCACCGCGCTCATCTTCCTGAACGGCACCGCATTCCAGACTCTGCCGGTGGTGATGTACAGCTACGTCGGCTCCCTCGTGTCGCAGTGGAACCTGATCTTCGCCGTGGTGATCGTCTCGATGATCCCGATCCTCGCGTTCTACGCGTTCGCGCAGAGGCGCTTCATCCAGGGCTACGCCGGCGGACTCAAGGGCTGATCCGGGAATGAACGACACCGCGCGACCGGCCCCGGACCTGGGGGACGGCACCTTCCGCAACCCCGTGCTGCCGGGGGACAGGCCCGACCCGAGCGTGCTGCGGGTCGGCGACGAGTACTACCTGACGTACTCCTCGTTCGACGCGGCACCCGGCTTGACCATCTGGCGCTCGCCCGACCTCGTCAACTGGACGTTCGTCACGTGCGCCCTGGACAAGCCGCTCAGCACCGTGTTCGCACCCGACCTCGTCGAGCACGACGGCCGCTATTTCATCTATATCCCGTTCATCCCGAGCGGCTGGTCGGATGCCGTCGACGACGCCCAGGTGTGGGTCATCCACGCCGATCACCCCGCCGGGCCGTGGAGCGAGCCGGTGTACACCGGGATCTCCGGGGCGATCGACCCCGGGCATGTCGTCGGCGAAGACGGCGAGCGATACCTGTTCGTCAACGGCATCCGCCGCTGCCGGCTGGATGCCGCAGGCCTGCGCGCCGTCACCGAGCTGGAGCCCGCCTACGACGGCTGGCGCTATCCGGACGAGTGGATCACCGAGGCGTACGCCCTCGAGGGCCCGAAGCTCTTCCGCCGCGGCGACTGGTTCTACCTCGTCAGCGCGGTCGGCGGCACCGGGGGACCCGCGACCGGGCACATGGTGATCGTCGCGCGTTCGCGCTCGGTGCTGGGGCCGTGGGAGAACGCGCCCGGCAACCCCATCGCCCGCACGTGGTCCGCGGACGAGGACTGGTGGTCCCGCGGACACGCGACGATCCTGCAGGGTCCCGGGGATGCCTGGTTCATGGTGTCGCACGGCTACCGCAACGGCTACCGCACGCTCGGCCGCCAGGCCCTGCTCGAGCCGATCGAATGGACCGAGGACGACTGGCCGACCGCGCCCGCACGCGACCTCGGGGCGCCGCAGCGGATGCCGCGCACCGGCACGCAGCCCGCCGCGGTGCCGGCGCCGTCCGACGATTTCACCGCCCCCGCGTGGGGCGAGCGCTGGGTGTTCGACAACCCGGGGCGTGACGAGACGGCCCGGGCCTGCTTCGACGACGGTCTCGCGCTGCGCGGCAAGGGCTCCGGCCCCGCCGACTCGTCGCCGCTGACCGCGTGGGCGATGGACGAGTCGTACGAGGTGGAGGTCGAACTCGAGGTGCCGGAAGCCGCGCAGGCCGCATCCGCGCAGGGCGGGCTGCTGCTGTACTTCAACGACCGGATGTTCTTCGGGATGGGCTGGGACGGCGGTTCGATGCACAGCTATGCGGGCGGCATCCGCACGCACTGGCGGGAGCCCGCCGAGCCGGGGACCGTCATCGGGCTGCGTCTGCGCAACGACCGGCACATCGTCACCGGATGGCACCGGGCCGTGGACGGCGACTGGGTGCGCCACGGCGTGCGCTACGACGTGGCGGGCGCCCACTCCGCGACCATGAACGATCTGAAGAG
>NZ_DATEJS010000044.1:0-6469 GCF_035277845.1 Microbacterium sp. | reverse complement strand
AGAGCTGCAGCACCACGATGGCGATGGCCATGCAGATCGTCGTGCCGAACGACTGCAGCACCGGACCGTCGGCGAGGAACCGCTGGTAGTTGGCGATGCCCACGAACTTCGGCGGGGAGATGACGTCCCAGTCGAAGAACGAGAGGCCGAGCGAGGCGAGGATCGGGAGGAACGTGAACACCGTCACGAACAGCATCGCGAGGAAGATCATCGCGTAGCCGAAGACCGCCTCTCGGCGGGCCGTCCGCCGCGCGCCTGGGCGGCGGCGGACGACCCGAGGTGGCTTCGCCTTGTGGTGCGGCACGTCCTCTTCGACGACGGCGTGCGGTACTGCGGCGACGGAGGACATCAGGAGCCCGTCGCAACCTTCTCGAGGTCGCTCTGCATGGCATCCAGAGCCGACTTGGCGCTGCCCGACGACACCGCCTGCGTCGTGCGCTGGTTCAGCGACGTCGCGAGGGCGTTGTAGTACGAGGGCGCCGAGATCGGCACCGAGCCGTTGAGCTGGTCGTAGAAGACGGACCAGTGGTCGGGGCCCGTGGTCTTGTAGCGCTCGGCGGTCATCAGCGACTTGCGCCCGGGCGTGGTGATGTTGCCCGGGAACATGATGTCGAAGCTCTCCGGCTCGATCATCATCTTGATGACCTCCCACGCGGCATCCTTCTTCTGCGACGACTTGAAGATCGAGTAGCCGCCGGTGCCGAACAGGGACTTGTTGCCCTTCCAGGACGGGAACGTCTGCACGTCGAAGCTGCCGTTCTTCATGCCGGCGTTCGTGAGGCCGCCCGCCCAGAACCCGCCGCCGATCGTCATGCCGATGCGACCCGACGAGAAGAGGCCCTGCAGGGTGCCGCCGCCGCCCACGTCGGGCGAGGGGGACAGGCCGCTGCGCTGCATGTCGATCACGTACTGCAGCGCCTCGACCGACGGGGCGGAGTTCGCCGTCGGCGCGCCCCACTTCCAGCCGCCCTGGCGGCCGGCGATGAGCGGGTTGCCGGCGTCGTACGCCTTCGACCACAGCCAGTCGCCGCCGGAGTACTTGCCCTCTTCGAGCAGGTTGCCGCCGTTGGCGTACAGGAACGAGGTCCACGAACCCCACAGGCGAACCACCCAGTCGAACGGCAGCGCCTGGCCGCCGGCCTTCTTGATGCCCTGGGCCATGGTGTGGAAGTCGTCCACGGTCCAGCCCGCCGACGGTGCGGCGATGCCGGCCTTCTGCAGGATGCCGGTGTTGTAGAACATGCTGCCGGCGTTGAAGCTGTCGGGCATGTTGTACAGGTGGCCCTGGTACATCATCGCCTCGATGAGCGCCGGGTGGATGTCGTTGAAGTAGTTCGCCTTCAGCGACGCCATGTCCTTGGTGACGTACGAGTCGAGCGGGACGATGAGGTCCTTGCTCGCCATCAGCTGGAGGCCCTCGGTCGCGACGCTCACCATGTCGGGAGCCTGGCCCGCGGCGATGAGGGTCAGCACCTTGGCGAGGAAGTCGTTCCAGTCGGTGCCGTTGATCGCGGTGACCTTGAGGGTGAGGCCCTTGTCGATCTTCTTCACCTTCGACTGCAGTGCTGTCTGCAGCGTGGTGGCGGCCTTCTGGTCGCCGAAGTAGAGCATGGTGAGCGTCCCGGTGTTGGCGCCGCCTCCCGATCCTCCCGGCGCGCAGCCGGCAAGGCCGGTGGTGAGACCGGCGAGCGCGATGCCCGCGAGGCCGACACCCCCCAGCCGGAACAGGTCGCGCCGGTCCATGACGGGCCCGAATTCACGTGCCATCAAGTACTCCTCTCTGAGTGGATCGCGTCGCACTCCTGAGGCGATGCGCGATCTGCTGAACCGATTAAGCAGACGGTAACAGCCTCACAGCGCGCCGCGCAAGACATAGCGCTAAATTGGTTCAGCATCGTGATCTATCCGTTAGATTGAGAGCCGACCATAGGGGGAGGATGCGATGACGCCGCCGCGCAGAGCCACGCTCGCCGATGTCGCCCGGCTCGCCGGGCTGTCGAAGACCGCGGTGAGCCTGATCCTCAACGACCGGCCGGGATCGCGCCTGTCCGACGAAGCCGCCGAGCGCGCCCGGGCCGCCGCGGCCCAGCTCGGCTACAAGCCCAATCCGGCCGCCCAGAGCCTGCGATCCGGCAAGACGCGCACCATCGGCTTCATCTCCGACCAGGTCACGATCACCCGCTTCGCCTCCGCGATGGTGCGCGGCACGCTGCGCGCCGCGAAGGAGTACGACCACACGGTGCTCATCGCCGAGACCGGCGACGACGTGTCACAGCTCGCGGCGGCGTTCGACGAGATGATCGACCGCCGCGTCGACGGCGTGATCGTGGGGCTGATGGCGGCGCGCATGGTCGACGTCCCCTCGGCGCCGCACGGCGTGCCGGTCGTCATCGTCAACGGGCGCACGCCCGACGACCTGCCCAGCGTCCTGCCCGACGAGTACGCGGCGGGGCGGGCGATGGCATCGGTGCTGATGGATGCCGGCCACACCCGGATCGGATTCATCGCCGACATCCCCCAGATCGCCGGAGACCCGCGACGGTCCGTGACGATCGCGCGACGCCTCGCCGGCATCCGCGAGGCCCTCGCCGAACGCGGGGCGACCTCGTTCGAGGCGGTCGGCGAGAACTGGACGACGGCGCTCGGATTCGCCGAGACCACGAGACTGCTGGCCGACCACCCTGAGATCACCGCGTTCATCGCCGGGACCGACGGCGTGGCGTTCGGGGTCTACCAGGCGCTGTCCGACCTGGGCCTGCACGTGCCCCGGGACATCTCCGTGGTCTCCTTCGACGACGAGGAGCTGGCGAGCCTCGTGCGCCCCGGTCTGACCACGGCGCGCCTGCCGTACGAGCAGATGGCGCGCCACGGCGTCGAGATGCTGCTCGGCGACCGGGAGCTCGCGCACGAGCTGCTGCCGATGCCGGTGATCGCCCGCGACTCGGTCCGCACGCTCATCGCGGAGCCCACCGGCCGCTGAGCCCCCGGAGCACCCCGGAGCCCCCGACCACCACCCTCGACCACCACCCCCGGTCGTTGAGCGAGCGAAGCGAGACGAAACGCGGCGGCTCAGGGCGTTTCGTCTCGCTCGCTGGCGCTCGCTCGCTCAACGACCGGGGGGAGGGGGGAGCACCGGGTCAGTCGGCGGCTTCGGCGGGGCGGTCGGTGGTCTCCTCGGCGGCGGCATCCGGAACGTAGCCGGGGATGTGCCGCTCGTCCGGGCCGACGTACTCCGACAGCGGGCGGATCAGGGCGTTGGATGCCTGCTGCTCCATGATGTGGGTCGTCCAGCCGGTCACGCGCGCGGCGACGAACAGCGGCGTGAAGGTGAGGGTGTCGAACCCGATGAGGCTGTACGCCGGCCCGGACGGGTAGTCGAGGTTCGGGTAGATGCCCTTGCGCGCGACGAATTCGTCCTTGAGCGTGTTGTACAGATCGGCGACGTCCTGCCGGTCGAAGTGCTCCACGAGGGTGTTCAGCGCGGCCTCCATCGTGGGCACGCGGGAGTCGCCGTGCTTGTAGACGCGGTGTCCGAAGCCCATGATCTTGCGCTTCTCGGCGAGTGCCTTGTCCAGCCACGAGCCGACGTTGGAGGCATCCCCGATCTCGTCGAAGATGTGCAGCACGGCTTCGTTCGCCCCGCCGTGCAGCGCACCCTTGAGCGCGCCGATCGCCGCGGTCACGGCGGAGTACAGGTCGCTCAGGGTGGATGCCACGACCCGCGCGGTGAAGGTGGAGGCGTTGAACGAGTGCTCGGCGTACAGGATCATCGACCGGTTGAACGCGTCGACGACGACCTCGTCGGGTTCTTCGCCGAAGGTCATCCAGAGGAAGTTGGCCGCGTAGTCGAGGTCGTCACGCGGGGCGACGAGGTCCTGGCCGCGGCGGCGGCGCTGCCCGTAGGCGACGATCGCGGGAAGCGCGGCGTACATGCGGACGCTGCGTTCCAGGTTCTGGGACGGGTCGCCCGAGGCATCCAGCACCGAGCTCGACCCGGTCGCGAGGTCCTGCGCGCCGTAGAGGCTCACCGCCGTGCGCACCTCGTCCATCGGATGGGCGCTGACCGGCACCAGGTCGATGACGGCCTTGACGTCGGCGGGCAGTGCACGATGCTGCCGTTCAGTGGCACGCAGTTCGGCGAGCTGGTCGTCGGTGGGCAGCTCCCCATTCCACAGCAGGTAGGCGACGGCCTCGAACGGCTGGGTCGCGGCGAGCTCCTGCACCGGGTACCCGCGGTACAGCAGCGAGTTCGTCTCGGGGTTGACCTTGCTGACGGCGGTCTCGTCGACGACGACGCCGGCGAGGCCCTTCTTGATGTCGGTCATTGGATGGTCCTTTCATTGCCCCCCGGTCGTTGAGCGAGGAGCGAAGCGACGAGACGAAACGGGGTCGATGCGTTTCGTCTCGCTGCGCTCGCTCAACGACCGATCTGGAAGTTGAAAACGCTGGTGTCGAAGTGGTTGTAGCCCTCGTAGTCGATGAGGTCGTAGAGGTCGGCGCGGTGCTGCATCTGGTCGAGGAGCCCGGTGAGATGCCCCTCGGTCTCGAGTTCGGAAAGTGCCCGGTCTGCGGCGCCCATCGCCATGCGCAGCAGCGACACCGGCCAGATCACGATGTTCACGCCCACGTCCCGCAGCTGCGAGACGCTGAACAGCTCGGACTTCCCGAACTCGGTCATGTTGGCGAGGATCGGCACGTCCACCGCGGCGCGCACCGCGGCGAACTCGTCGAGGGTGCGCATCGCCTCCGGGAAGATCGCGTCGGCACCTGCATCCGCAAGCGCCTTCGCCCGGTCGACCGCGGACTCGAGACCCTCCACGGCCCGGATGTCGGTGCGCGCCATGATCAGGAAGTTCGGATCTCTTCGGGCATCCACCGCGGCACGGATCCGCTTGAGCGCGGTCGACTCGTCGACCACGGCCTTGCCGTCCAGGTGCCCGCACCGCTTCGGGTTGATCTGGTCCTCGATGTGGGTGCCGGACAGGCCGGCATCCTCCAGGGTCTGGATCGTGCGGGCCACGTTCATCGGCTCACCGAACCCGGTGTCCGCGTCGATGATCGCCGGCAGCTCCGTCATCCGGGCGATCTGCTGCCCCCGCCCGGCGACCTCGGTCAGAGTGGTGAGGCCGATGTCGGGCAGCCCCAGGTCCGCGGACAGCACCGCACCCGAGATGTAGACCCCCTCGAAGCCCTTGCGCTCGATCAGGCGGGCCGACAGCGGGTTGAACGCGCCCGGGAACCGCAGCAGCTCCCCCGTGGCGAGCCGCTCCCGGAACAGGCGCCGCTTCTCGGAGGCCGGGGTCTGGGAGTACAGCATCAGCGCGCTCCCTGCGTTTCGGCTCGCTTCGCTCGCTCAACGACCGATCCGGGTCTCCGCTCGCTCAACGACCGGGGGGACATCAGAAGAGGCCCTTCGGGGCGGAGGCGAGGGCGAGCACCCCGAAGGATGCCACGATCGACAGCTCGCGGACCTCGTCGGGGGTCAGCTCCGGCAGGCGTTCGGCGAGGCCGAGGAACCGGTCGACCTCCTCCGGGTCGAGCACGCCCTCCGCGAGGGTGCGGAACTTGCGCACGTAGTCCTCGCGGGCGAAGGGGCGGGCGCCGAGCGGGTGCGCGTCGGCCACCGCGATCTCGTCGACGATCTCGCTGCCGTCCTCGAAGCGGATGACCGCGCGGCCGCCGAACGCCTTCTCGTCGGGGTCCTCGGAGTGGTACCGGCGGGTCCACTCGGCATCCTCCGCGGTGGTGACCTTCTCCCAGAGCGCCACGGTGTCCTCGCGCGCCGCCCGAGACGGCAGATACGAGTCGACGTGATGCCAGGTGCCGTCCTGCAGCGCGACCG
Organism: Microbacterium sp.; assembly: GCF_035277845.1. Taxonomy (GTDB): domain Bacteria; phylum Actinomycetota; class Actinomycetes; order Actinomycetales; family Microbacteriaceae; genus Microbacterium. The sequence goes on along the minus strand of NZ_DATEJS010000044.1, from coordinate 627 downwards.
TGAAGATGTACGGGATCGAGTGGTCCAGCGTCTCGCGGGATGCCTGCGGGTCGTACTTCTGCGGGTCGTTCGCGCCCGAGCCGATCACGTGATGCGTGTGGTGCGACGTGTGCAGCACGACGGACTCGATCGGCGAGCCGTCCTCCGAGAGGCCGTCGCGCAGCGACGGATGCTCGGTGCCGAGACGCCGGGCCAGGTCGATGAACGCCTGCGCCTGATACTCGGCCGAGTGCTCCTTGGTGAACGAGTCCAGGATCGCGCGTTTCGGCTCGCCCTCCCCCGGCAACGGCACATCGTACGAGGCATCCGGCCCGTCCAGCATCCACGCGATCACGCCGTCCTCGCCCTCGTAGATGGGCGACGGCGAGGTCTGCCCGCGCATCGCGCGGTCGACGGCTTCGATGGCCGCTTTGCCCGCGAACGCCGGAGCGTACGCCTTCCACGTGGAGATCTCGCCCTTGCGGGACTGCCGGGTCGCGGTCGTCGTGTGCAGCGCCTGCCCGATCGCCTGGTAGATCGTCTCCTGGTCCAGGTCCAGCAGCGTGCCGATGCCCGCCGCCACCGACGGACCCAGGTGGGCGACGTGGTCGATCTTGTGCTTGTGCAGGCTGATCGCGCGCACCAGAT
>NZ_DATEJS010000043.1:0-6001 GCF_035277845.1 Microbacterium sp. | reverse complement strand
CCGAGCGCGACAGCACGGCGACCATCCACTTCCAGCACACGCTCGGACGCCGGGTCGTCCCCGCGCTCGTCCGCGCCGTGCTCGAGCGGCGCCCGCACACGAAGTTCGAGCTGCATCAGGGCTCGCGCGATCTGTGCGTGGAGGCGCTCGAGAGCGGGCGCACCGACGTGGCGCTCATGTCGCCGCCGCACGCCGACGGCGCCGGCATCCGCACCGTCGGCCTCTACGCGGAACCCCTCGTGCTCGCCGTGGCGCCCCAGCATCCGTTCGCGCAGCGCAGCCGGGTGCGGCTGCGCGAGCTCGACGGCCGGGTCATGCTGCAGATGGGCACGGCGTTCGGACTCCGCGCGCACGTCGACCACATCCTCAGTGAGGCGGGCGTCGTCCCCGAACGCGGATTCGAGGGCGAGGACGTGCAGACCGTGCGCGGCCTCGTCGCGGCGGGCCTCGGCATCGCCATCCTGCCGCCCGCGTCCCCGCCCACCGGCGACGTGCTCGAGATCCCGATCGCCGACCGGATCGCGAACCGTGAGATCGGCATCTCCTGGCGCACCGGTCGTCCGTCATCGAGCGCGGGCGCCGTCGTCATCGAGCTCGCCGCTCACCCCGAGGCGTGGCTCCCCGCCCGGTGAACCACTGTGCGCGCCCCGAGATCAGGGGCGCAGCAGCACCTTGCCGACGCGTCCGGGCGTGAGGCTCGCCTCCACGGCGGCCCGAACGTCCTCGAGCGGATGGATGCTGTCCACCGGCAGCGTGAGCCGGCCGCTGCCGATGAGCTCGAACAGCTCCCCGAACAGGGCGCGCCGCGTCTCCGGGGCCATGGCGGAGGACACTTTGCTGCCCCAGAACCCCTTCACGATCGCCTGCTTGAAGATGAGGTCGCCCGACGACAGCTCCATCCGGTCGGATGCCATCGCACCGAACGAGACCAGCGTGCCGCCCTCGGCCAGCAGGTGCAGCAGCTCGCCGGACGCCGTGCCGCCCACGGAATCCACCGCGGTGCGGATCGGCTGGTCGCCGACCAGTCGACGCACCCGCTCGGGCCAGTCATCGCCGACCGTGGCGACCACATCCGGGATGCCGGCGTCGGCGAGCGCGTCGACCTCATCCTCCCGGCGCACCAGCCCGATGACGCGGATGCCGCGACTCGCCGCGATCTGGGCGACGAGCCGCCCGACGGTGCCGTTCGCGGTGTTCTGCAGCATCACGTCTCCGGCGGAGACGCCCAGGAACTCCACCAGCGAGAGGGCGCTGAACGGCATGGAGATGAGCTGCGCGGCGACCTCGTCGGGGATGCCGTCGGGGACCGGGACGACCGCCCCGGCCTTCGCGATCACGTACTCCGCCCACACGCCGAACGTGCCGGCGGTGGCGACCCGGCGGCCCACCTCGATGCCCTCGACCTCGTCGCCGACCGCGTCGACGATCCCGACGGCCTCGGTGCCCGCCCGCGCCGGCAGCTCGGGTTTGTAGCCGTAGGTGCCGCGCACCGTCCACAGGTCGTGGTTGTGGATCGGCGAGAACAGCACCCGCAGGCGCACCTCGCGGGGTTCGGGCTCGGGCAGGGGCAGGTCTTCGACACCGAGCACCTCGGCCGGGTCACCGAATTCGTGATGGACGATCGCACGCACGGGCCGAGCCTACGCCGCCGTGCGCGCCCGCGCGGTGCTCACAGCGTGAGCATCACCTTGGTGGCACGGCGCTCGTCCATCGCGCGGTACCCCTCCGCGGCATCCTCGATGGGCAGCGTGAGGTCGAACACGACGCCCGGGTCGATCCGCCCGGTCATGATGAGCTCGACGAGCTCCGGCAGGAAGCGCCGCACGGGCGCCGGGCCGCCGAGCAGGCGCACCGTCGCGAAGAACAGGTCGAGCCCGTCGAGTTCCACGCCGTGGGAGACCCCGACGAACCCGACATGGCCGCCGGGGCGGGTCGCGCGGATCGCCTGCAGCATCGACTCCTGCGTGCCGACGGCTTCGACCGTCGAGTGCGCGCCGTAGCCGCCGGTGAGCTCCTTGATGCGCGCCACCCCCGCGTCGCCGCGTTCCTCGACCACGTCGGTCGCGCAGAACCGGCGGGCGAGGGCTTGCCGCTCGGGATGCCGCGACATGGCGATGACGCTTTCGGCGCCGAGCTGCTTCGCGGCGAGGATCGCCAGCAGCCCGACCGCGCCGTCCCCGACGACCGCGACGGTCTTTCCGGGGCCCGCGTCGGCCGCGACGGCGGCGAACCAGCCGGTGCCGAGCACGTCGGACGCGGCCAGCAGGCTCCGGACCTGCTCGGGGGTGGGCTCACCGGGGATGCGCACGAGCGTGCCGTCGGCGAGGGGGATGCGCGCGTATTCGGCCTGAGTTCCGATCGAGCCCATCATCACCTGGTGGATGCAGCGGGACTGGAATCCGGCGGCGCAGATCTCGCAGGTGTTGTCGGACGCGACGAACGACCCGACCACGAAGTCGCCGACGGCGTGGTCGCGGACGTCGGCGCCGATCTGCTCGATCACCCCGAGGTACTCGTGACCCATCCGGGTGGGCCCGTCGAGGTGCTCGTAGCCGCGGTAGGGCCACAGGTCCGACCCGCAGATGCAGGCCGCGGTGACGCGGATGATCGCATCGGTGGGGTCGATGATGACCGGGATGTCGACGTCGTCGACTCGGACGTCACCGGGGGCGTGCATGACGACAGCGCGCATGGCTGATTCCTGTCTTTCGTTTCTCGTGGATGGGCGGCGGATCCGGTCAGGCGTGCCGGAGCGCCCGGGTGCGGGCGCGCCGGCGCAGCACGGCCAGCGCGATGGTGGGGATGAGCGTGAGCGCCAGGATGCCTGTGCCGACCGCCGCAGGTCCGTGGACGCCGAGCGGGGTGGCGAGGGACGCGCCCGCGATCGGCGTCACGATCGCGGTGCCGGCGTTGAAAGCCGAGACCGCCAGCGCGGAGGCGAACGGGGCCGCCTTGCCCGCGTGCTGCACCACCAGATGGATGAGGACGCCGTTGGCCGAGAGCCCGAACAGGCCGAGGGCCAGCACCAGCCCGGCCATGACCCAGGGGGCGCCCGTGACGAGGCAGATGCCCAGCAGAAGGACGGTGGTCACCGCCGGGGTGAGGATCGTCACCAGACCCGGGTGCGCATCGCCGTACCGGCCGCCGAGCAGCGTGCCGATCAGCGAGCCCACGCCGAAGCCGGTGAGCACGAGCGGGACCAGCCCGGGACGGATGCCCGCCTGGTCGATCAGGGTCGGCGCGATGTACGAGTAGGCGGCCAGCACCCCGCCCGCCGTGGTCAGGCAGGCGAGCAGCGCAAGCCACAGCCGTCCCGACCGCAGTCCGCCGAGCACGTCGTGCACGGTGACCGGGCCGTGGCCGGGCCCGTCGTGCGGGACGAAGGCGGCGATCAGCGCGACGCCCAGCGCACCGGCGATCGCGAGCGCCCAGAACGTGCCGCGCCAGCCGACGAGCTGGGCGACGAACGCACCCGCCGGCACTCCGAGCACCGTGGCGAGCGCCCCGCCGGCGGACACGACCCCGATCGCCCGGGCACCGGAGCCGGGGCCCGCCGCCCGGGTCGCGACGATCGCGGAGACGGCCCAGAACGTTCCGGCGGCGAATGCGGTGAGCACGCGCGCGAAGACGAGCACCCGGAAATCAGCGCTGATCGCGACGACGACGTGCCCGGCGACGAAGACGGCCATCGCGATGATCAGTGCGGTCCGCTTGGGCAGGCGCATGGTGACCGCGGTCATCGACGGGGCTCCGACCACCATCCCGACCGCGAACCACGTGATCAGGCTGCCGGCCTGCGCCAGGGAGATGCGCAGATCCGCGGCGACGTCGGGAAGGATGCCGGCGATCACGAACTCGGTGGTGAGCATCAGGAACGTGCCCGAGGCGAGCACGAAGACGACGAACGGCAGCCGCGGCTTCCGCGCCGACGCACGATGCGCCGCGGCGACCGGGTCGAGGTGGGTGGTCATTCGGTCTCCTCTGCACGATCGGACGATGGGGGGTCGTCATCCATTCCACCGGGTGGCTCCCGCCCGCGGGAGATCGCGGTTATGGGGGTACAAGCTCTCCCCCCTCACGGCGATCGGCGCGGAGCTACCGTGGTCTTCATGAGCCCCTCCCCCGCGAACCGTGACGACATCCGGGATTTCCTCGTGTCCCGTCGTGGGCGCCTCACCCCGGAGCAGGTCGGCCTCCCGGCGGGCAGCCGCCGCCGCGTCCCGGGACTCCGCCGAGAAGAGGTGGCGGTGCTGTCCGGCGTGAGCACCGAGTGGTACACCCGCCTGGAGAAGGGCAACATCACCGGGGTGTCGGAGGAGGTGCTGGCGGCCGTCGCACGCGCCCTGAACCTGAACGACGACGAGCGCGCCTATCTCTTCGACCTCGCGAAGGCGGCTCGTCCCGCAGCGCGCGTCCCCGCCCGGCCGACGGAGACGGTCGTCCATGGGCCCGTGCAATGGCTGATCGATTCCATCACGATGTCCGCGGTGTTCCTGCGCAACGGCCGGCTCGACGTCATCGCGGCGAACGACCTCGGACGCGCCCTGCACGCCCCCGTGTTCGACGGGGCCGCGGTTGCGGGAACCGCTCCGAACCTCGCCCGGTTCCACTTCCTCGACCCGGCGGCGCGCGAATTCTTCGTCGACTGGGAGGGCGGCGCGGCCGCGACCGTCGCGCTCCTGCGCGCCGAGGCCGGCCGCAGACCGGACGACCGCGCGCTGCGCGAACTCATCGGGGAGCTCTCCACCCGCAGCCCGGACTTCTCCGCTCTGTGGGCGGCGCACGACGTGCGCACGCGGCACGAGGGCGTGAAGAGGCTGCGGCATCCCGTCGTCGGGTTCCTCGAGCTCACCTATCAGTCGGCCGAGCTGGCCAACCCGAACCGCGTCGCCCGTCACCTGAACCTCTACACCGCTGAACCCGGCACCCCGCACGAGGACCGACTGAGACTGCTCGCCAGCTGGGCGGCCACGCAGGAATCCGCTCCGGATGCTACCCAGCAGCCGGTCGTGCCCCCTTCCGAGTGAGCTCTGGTCGCCGAGGCCCTCGTCTCAGCCGTCGAGGCTCGCGAAGACGACCAGGTTGTCCACGGACGCCGTCTGGGCGGGGTTCTGCAGACAGGTGATGACGACGAGCCGCCCCGGGGTGTTCGCCCAGAGGGTGCGGTCGGACGGGACGTCCGTCTTGCCGATCGCCTTCCAGCCGGTGACCGTGTAGGTGCGGTCGGCGACCTGGATGCGCGCGCCGGTGCGAACCCGCGACGTGCCGGATGCCACGTCGATCAGGAAGTTGCCGGGGCCGACGGCGCCGCCCCGCAGCGAGTGCATCACCACGAAGACGGAGCCGTGCGCGGCGTCGGCGGGCGGGACCCCGAGATCGTGCACGAGATAGGCGGACGTGAAGTCCGGCGGGATGATCTCGTCGTCCACGACGTCGAGGGAGCCGAGCGGCACGTCGAGCCCGACCGACGGCACCGCGAAGCGCGAGCCGGTGTCCGGCACGATGTGCATGCGGCTCCTCATCTGCGCCGATGGGAGATCGCCCGGGTCGAACTGCACGGGGCGTCCGTTCAGGTCGACCGGGGCGCCTGCCGGGGAGGCCGGAGTCGAGATGACTCCGACCGCCCCGGCGACCAGGAGGACGGCGGCCGCGACCAGCGTCACGACCGTCCGTCCCCGATGCGGATGCCTCACCGGCGTGCGGTACCCGGTGCGTGCACCCGGCGCTGCCGCAGCCCGAAGACGGCGAGCACCAGAGCCAGCAGGACGAGTCCGGCGGGCACGGCCAGGCCGTCGCCGGGCCCGGCCGGCATCCCTCCGGTGTGCACCGACGGTCCGGCGAGGGGCGTGGTCACGAGGAAGCCCGCGGGCATCCCCGTGAATCCGCCCGAGCCGAGCCCGCCGACAGCGGCGCCGACGGCGGCGGCGGTTCCGGTGCCGCCGAAACCGCCGTTGCCGGTCGTGCCGCCGGTCGCCCCGGAGCCGGTCGCCCCGCCCGCGGC
>NZ_DATEJS010000042.1:0-7512 GCF_035277845.1 Microbacterium sp. | reverse complement strand
ACCACGAGCTCGCTCGCGACCCGGCCCGGTCCCGGCTGCATGAGCAGCACGCGGTCGCCGAGACGGACGGCCTCGCGCACGTTGTGGGTGACGAACAGCACCGTGAGCGCGCGCTCGGCCGCGATGCGCTCGATCTCGTCGTGCATCGCATCCCGGGTGATGGCGTCCAGGGCCGCGAACGGCTCGTCCATCAGCAGCACCTGGCAGTCCTGCGCGAGGGTCCGGGCCAGCGCGACCCGCTGGCGCATGCCGCCGGAGAGCTCGTGCGGGCGACGCCGCTGCATCCCCGGCAGTCGGACGATCGCGAGCAGCTCCGCGACCCGGTCGTCCCACTCGCCGCGTGCGACGCCGGAGAGTCGCAGCGCCAGCTCGATGTTGCCCTGCACCGTCAGCCACGGGAACAGCCCGGAATCCTGGAACATCATCCCGATCCCCCGTCCGCCCGCATCGATCTCCCCGGCGGTCGGTCGCTCGAGCCCGGCGATCAGCGAGAGCAAGGTGCTCTTGCCGCATCCCGACCTCCCCAGGAGGCACACGAACTCGCCCTCGGCGACGCTGAGCTCGACGTCCGCCAGGGCAAGGGTGCCCGCGCGCCCGTACCGCATCGACACGTGATCGATGCGCAAAGCGATCCGCCCCGCGCTCATCGCCCGGCCACCGGTCGGTCGCCGCGTGCCGTCAGCAGCGCGTTCAGCGGCGCGAGGTCGTAGAGCCCCGTCAGGTCGGTCTTCGGCAGCAGCCCGAGTGCGGTGGCATGCTGCGCCTGCGTGGCGAGCGTCCCCGCGAGCGGGTCGGCGGTGAAGACGACGTTCTTCCATGACGATGCGAGTTCGGACGGCTTCGGCGTCGAGCCGGAGATCGCGCCGATCTGCGCGGCGACGGTCTGCTGCGCCGCGTTCGGATCCTTCTTCATCGCGTCGAGGGTGGCGAGCAGCCCCTTGAGGAAGTCCTCGACCTGCTGGGGATGCTGCTTCAGGAATCCGGTGCGCACCACCACGTTCGTGGTCACGAAGAGCTTGCCCGGCCACAGGTCCGCCTCGTCCACCAGCACGTGCGCGCCGGCCTTGTCCACCATGCGGGTGGCCCACGGCTCCGGCACCCACGCGCCGTCGATCGCGCCGGTCTGCAGCGCCGTCAGCGCGGACGCGTTGTCCTGCGGCTCGATGTGGACGTCTCCGCCGCCCTGCGCATCGGTGGCGAACCCCTGCTGCTTGAGCCAGTAGCGCGCCGCGACATCCTGCGTGTTCCCGAGCGACGGCGTCGCGATGGTCTTCCCCTTGAGGTCGGCCGGCGAGTGGATGCCCGCGCGCACCACCAGGTCGACGCCGTCGGCTGCGGCGCCCGCGATCACCTTCAGCGCCGCGCCGCCGCTCTTCTGCCACGCGGTGACGGTGAAGCTCGGCCCGCTGAAGCCGATGTCGATGCTGCCGGCGAACAGCGCCTCGACCTCCTCGGTGCCGGAGTTGAAGGTCGCGGTCTTGATCGTGACCTTGCTGCCGAGCGCGCGCCGGTACTCGCCGCCGGCGAGGCCGACGATGGCGGGCGCGTGCGTCACATTCGGGAAGTACCCGATGGTGACGGTGCCGGACGGCGAGTCCGCCTTCGCGGAGCCGGCGAGATCCGGGCCGGTCGAGCAGGCGGTGAGGGCGAGCACGCCCAGCGCTGTGACGGCGCCCGCGAACAGACGATTGATGTGCATTCGAGCATCCCCAGTCTCCGGCTCCCACAGCCGGGTCGAACATCAAGACCCAGATATACCATGGATTAAGTAGGAAATGAAGACCCCCTCCTGTTTTCCGCCCGCATCGGGTCTACTCTGTCGCCATGCTGGGGAACCTGACCTGGTGCGCCGTGGTGGTGCTGGGCGGCGCGCTCATCCTCGTCGCGACGTGGGCGCCGCGTCGCCTGCTGCCCGGATCGCCGCGCCCGGCGCGCGCCGGCATGGTGATCCTGACGGTGGTCATCCTCGCGGTGGTGCTGATCGCCCTCGTGCTGCTCGTGCGCCTGCGGGTCTACGACCGCCTGGACGCCTCGGTGGTGACCACGCTCGCGGCCGCCCGGACGCCCGGGCTCGTCGCGATCTTCACCGCGGTGACGACCGTCGGCGACGTCGTGCCGTCGCTGCTCGCGGCGACCATCGTCGGGATGGCCCTGTTCGCGCGCTCGCGCCGCGTGTGGGAGGCGCTCATCCTGCCGATCGCGATCGTCGTGCAACTGGTGTGCCAGGACCAGCTCGGCCATCTCGCCGGGGTGACCGTCGCCCAGGTGGACCCGGGCCTCTCCGTCGGCGGGGCGGGGCCGATCCCGTCGGGGTCGATGTCGCGGCTGTTCGTCGTGTTCATCCTGGGCGCCGCGCTGTGGCAGCGCCACTCCGCCCGGGCGGCGGCGGGCTTCCTGCTGACCGGCCAGGCGCTGCTGCTCATCGAACTCGTCTCGCGGCTCTACCTCGGCCGCCACTTCCTCATCGACATCGTGGGCGGTCTGCTGTTCGGCGTGCTGCTGCTCCTCGGCGGCACCTGGCTGCTGGCGGGCATCGACAGAGCCCGCGGGAGCAGCACCGCCCCCGCGACCGAGCGACCCGACCAGAAGGTGCCGGGGGCCGCCTGATCCTCGCGCGGCAGGTTCAGACCGTGTCGACGCCCTCCGCGGCATCCCGCGGCTGCACCGCGGACGGCTGCTTGGCGGCATCGGTCTGCCGGTACACCACGAGCGAGTTGAAGACGAAGCGCACCACGAAGGCGACGAGCAGGGTGATGCCGGCGGCGATCACGCTGGAGATGTGCCAGGTGTGCACGAGCAGGGTGATCACCGGGATGCGCACGACGAGCTCGAGGTTGTTGAACAGCGCCGCCTTCGCGAACCGCGTCCAGACGCCGGAGGTCGCGGACCCGCGCATGTCGTGGAAGACGAAGCGCTCCTGAGCCAGGAAGTTTGCGATGATCGTGACCTCGGCCGAGATGATCGCGGCGGTGACGTACTCGACGCCGAACCGGATGAGAGCCCACATGATGACGAGGTTCGCGATCGCGCCCAGGCCGCCGATGATGGCGAACAGCGACATCTTGCCGAACCGCAGCGCGGTCAGCTGGGCGAGGAAGTGCAGACCCTGCGCGAACGACGCCTTCGACTCGCCGGCATGCCGGTCGGCGAACCGGAACGGCAGCTCCGCGACCCGCATCACCTTGCGCGCGAGGATCTCGAGCAGGATCTTGAACCCGCGCGGGCGCAGGGTGTCCAGGTCGATGGCACGGCGGTCCACCAGGAAGAACCCGGTCATCGGGTCGGTCACATCGCGCAGCTTGATCGGGAACATCGCCTTTGTCAGCAGCGTCGACCCGCGCGAGACGAGCACACGGCTGCGGTCCGCGAGCCCGCCGGCATCGCCGTCGCCGACATAGCGGGATGCCACGACGAGGTCCACGTCACCGCGGCGGTGCCGGTGCAGGAGCGCCGGGATGTCCTCCGGCGGATGCTGCAGGTCGCCGTCCATCACGACGCACACGTCCGACTCGGCGGCTTTGAAGCCGGCGACCACGGCGCCGCCCAGCCCGCCGGTCGGGCTCTCGCGGTGGATGAGGCGCACCGGGAGGGGCGCGGTGGCCGCGACCTGACGGATCACTGCGGGGGTGTCGTCGGTGGAGTCGTCGACGAACACGATCTCGGCCTCGATGTCGCGCACCGCCAGCGCCACGCGACGCACCAACTCAGCGACGTTGGGCGCCTCGTTGAACGTCGGGACGACGACTGACAACTGCATGGAAGCTCCGATCCGGTGGAGCGCCCGCGAGCCGATCGGCGCATCCGTGATCCATGGTGTCATGCGGACCTCCGGGAAAGCCTCCGTGCCCCCGCTTCCATGGGTCGCACCGAGAAACTCACGGGGGCCGCCCAGAATGGGTGGATTCTGAGAGGCCCCGTGCTCATCTGGCGCTCCGAGACCCGTCCCCGCGACGTACGGGAGAATGGTCGTATGACTGACACGACGATCACGATGTACGGCGCCGAGTGGTGCGGCGACTGCCGCCGCACGAAGAAGCAGCTCGACGAGCTCGGAATCGACTACCGCTACGTCGACCTCGAGGCCGACCCGGCCGCCGCCGACGTCGCCCGCGACATCTCGGGCCGCACCAACATCCCCGTGGTCGTCTACCCCGACGCGACCCACCACGTCGAGCCCTCGAACGCCGACGTCGAGTCGAAGCTGCGCGAACTCAGCCTCATCTGACGCCGCGCACGAAAGCGGGACCGGATGCCCGGTCCCGTACCTGCGCGAGACACCACGTTCCGGCTGAGACACCGTGCGTCGCGCGGTGCGTCAGCCGGAATCCGGTGTCTCGGCTTCGGGGCGGGATGCCGCTGAGTAGGCTGGGCGCCGTGGACGACGGCGTGCAGCACAACACCCGAACGATCGAGCAATCGGTGATCACCGATCTCGCCGACCGCATGACGTACGGCGGTTACCTGGAACTCGGCACACTGCTGGATGCGCAGCATCCGCTGTCGCAGCCGCAGCATCCGGACGAGCTGCTGTTCATCATCCAGCACCAGACCACCGAGCTGTGGCTCAAGCTGGTGCTGCACGAGCTGTCGTCCGCGTGCGCGCACCTGCGCGCCGACGAACTGGCGCCCGCGCTGAAGGGCATCGCCCGCGTCAAGCACATCCAGAAGACCCTCACCGAGCAGTGGTCGGTGCTGGCGACGCTGACGCCGACGGAGTACGCGCAGTTCCGGGGCGTGCTCGGCAATGCGTCCGGCTTCCAGTCGGCGCAGTACCGGGCGATCGAGTTCACGCTCGGCAACAAGCACGCCGGGATGCTGCGCGTCTTCGCCGGCGAGCCGGAGAGCCTCGCCCTGGTCACCGAGGCGCTCGAGGCGCCGAGTCTCTACGACGAGTTCCTGCGGCTGCTGGCGCGGTCCGGCTACGACATCCCGGCATCCGTGCTGGAACGCGATGTCACGCGGGCATGGACGTTCACGCCCGAGCTCGTGCCCGTGTTCACCGGGATCTACGCCGACACGAGCACCCACTGGTCGGCGTACGAGACGTGCGAGGAGCTCGTCGACCTGGAGGACAACTTCCAGCTCTGGCGGTTCCGCCATCTGAAGACCGTGGAGCGGATCATCGGGCTGAAGCCCGGCACCGGCGGGTCCAGCGGCGTGCCGTTCCTGCGGCGGGCGCTGGAGCTCACCTTCTTCCCGGAGCTGTTCGCGGTGCGCACCGAGCTGCCCCAGGCGGTGTGGCCGTGACCGATCTCGACGCCCTGCAGGCGGTGCTCGGCCCGGGTGCGCGCCCGGTGCGTCACGCCCTCACCGGCGAGACCGGCATCGGGCTGCCGCCGTTCACCGACCACCACGTCCACCTCCACCTGATCGATGCGGCGGCGCTGACTGCGGGCGGCATCGCGGGCGTGGTCGACCTCGGCGGAGATCCCGATGCGCTCGCCGGGCGCGCGGCGGGCACGCCGCGCACGGCCTACGCCGGCGCCTTCCTGACCGCGCCCGGCGGGTACCCGTCGGGCCGCGGCTGGGCTCCGGATGCCGTCGTCTGCGCGGTCACGTCGGCGTCCGCCTCGCCCGGAGTGGCCGGCGGGGCCCGCACGGCGGTGGACGAGATGGCGGATGCCGGTGCATCCGTCATCAAGGTCGTGCTGCATTCCGGCGGTCCTGCGCTCGCGGACGACGTGCTCGCCGCGATCCTCGACGCCGCCCGGCTGCGGCGCCTGCCCGTGATCGCGCATGCGGAGGGCGCCGGGATGGCGCAGCGCGCGGTGCGGGCGGGCGTCGACGTGCTGGCCCACGTGCCGTTCTCGGAGCACCTGCACGGCGAGACCATCGCCGCGGCGGTCGCGGACGGGATGGCGTGGATCTCGACCCTGGCGATCCACGCCGGATCGCCGGATGCCGCCGTCGCCCGCACGAACCTCGAGCGCTTCGCCGCCGCCGGAGGACGCGTGCTGTACGGCACTGACCTCGGCAACACGCAGGCCGGGCCGCAGCCGATGGGCGTGAGCGCCGCCGAGCTGAGCGCCCTGCAGGATGCCGGCATCCGCGGCCCCGAACTCGTCCGCACGCTGACCGACGGCTGGCCGGGCCTCTCCGTCGCGGGGCTGGCGACCTTCGTGCCGGGCACCCTGCCCGACGACGAGCTGGCGCTGCCCGGCCTCCTCGCGGCATCCCGCGTCGTCCCCGCCGAGGAACTGCTCGACATCGCTCGCTGAGGTCGCCCCGACGGCGTCCTCGACGCGTTCCGCCTCGATGACGTTGATGCACGATCCAAATCGATTTGGTACGCTTGCTGCAGCCGCTTCCGCTCCGGAACGGCGTGCCGCGACATCCACGATCCAAGAGGAGAAGCATGTCCGACTTGACGGCCCTGCACGAACGGCCGACGCTGCTGACGCCGCAGGCGGTGCTCCTTCCCGAGGGCCCGGCACGCGGGCACTCCGTGCTCGTCGAAGCCGGCACGGTGACCGACATCGGCCCCACCGAGAAGTTCCGGGCGTGGCAGGGAGCGGTCGCCGAGCTGCCGGGTCGCATGCTGATGCCCGGGTTCGTCGACGCGCACCATCACCTGACGCAGGCCTTCGGAAAGGCGCTCGTGTTCGGCGAGCCCTCGGAGATCTTCCGCCGCGTCTGGGTGCCGATGGAGAGCCACATGGACGCGGATGCCATCGACGTCGCCACCCGCCTTTCGGCCTGGGAATGGCTGCGCGGCGGCTTCACGACCGTCGCCGATGCGGGCACCCGTGCGACCGGCGACCTGGCCGTCGTCGCGGATGCCGTCGGCGGCACCGGCCTGCGCTGCGTGCTCGGCGTGATCTGCAACGACGTCGTCGGCGGCGAGCGCGTCCTGACGCCGGGCCAGGTGCAGGAGGTCGCGCACGCGCATCTCGGACGCTGGTCGTCGCACGACCTGATCCACCCGTCCCTGGCGATCTCCATCCCGGAGGCGGCATCCGACGAGGCGCTGGCGACGGTGGCGCGGATCGCCCGCGAGGCGCGCGTGCCGTTCCAGACGCACGTCAACGAACACCTCGCCGCCATCGAGCGGTCGCTCGTGGAGACCGGCCTGCGTCCGATGGAGCGCCTGGCAGCCGTCGGTGCGCTCGGCCCCGAGCTGCTGGCGGCCCACGCGACCATGCTGACTCCACATGAGATCCGCCTGCTCCACGACGCCGGCGGAGCGATCAGCTACAACCCGGTCGCCAGCTCCTGGAAGGGGAACGCCGTGGCTCCCGCCCTGCTGCTGCACGAGCTCGGAGTGCGCGTGGGCCTCGGCACCGACGGCACCCGCGGCGACGCGTTCCGGCTGCTGGACGCCGCCGAGACGGCCCAGCGCCTGGCGCACGCCCTGGCCACCGGCGACTCGTCCGCCGGCGGCGGCTGGACGTGGCTGGACGCGGGGCTGCAGGGCGGCGCCGACGCCGTGGGCCTCGGCGGCCGGGTCGGCGTGATCGCGCCCGGCGCGTACGCCGACCTGCTCGTCGTCGACCTGCGGGGACCGGAGCTGAT
>NZ_DATEJS010000041.1:0-4590 GCF_035277845.1 Microbacterium sp. | reverse complement strand
CTGCTCGTCGTGTGCACCGGCAACATCTGCCGCTCGCCCCTCGGCGAATTGCTGCTGCGCGCCCGGCTGGCGCCGCTCGGCGTGCACGTGCACAGCGCGGGCACGCGCGCCCTGGTCGGGTCGGGGATGCAGGCCGAGTCGCAGCGGATCGCGCGGGCGCACGGCGTCTCGGCGCAGGATGCCGCGTCCCATCGTGCGCGTCAGGTGACCGAGCCGATGCTGCTGCGGGCCGACCTCACCCTCACGATGACCCGCGCGCAGCGCACCGGCGTCGTGCAGAACTCCCCGCGGGCCCTGCGGCGGGCGTTCCCGGTGCGGGAGTTCGCTGCGCTGGCCGAGCTCGTGCCGGACGAGGAGCTTCGCGAATCGGCCCGCGCGGCGGTCGCCGCCTCGGGCACGGACACCCTGCGCACCCGGCTCGCCGGGGCGATCAGCTGCGTCTCCGCGCGCCGCGGCCTCGTGCCGCTCGGCACGGACGCCGACGACGTCATCGACCCGTACCGGCGACCTGCCGAGGTCTACGACGAGTCGGCCGCGCAGCTGCTGCCCGCGATCGACACCGTCATCCGCGTGGTGAGCGCGGTGCTGCCCGACCCGAGCGCCTGACCGGAGCTCCGGCCGGCTCCCGGCACGGGGAACGGCTCAGACCGCCGTGCGCGGCACCGGGTCGGGGTTGATGAGCTCCGGCGCGGTCTCCTCGGGCATCGGCTCGTCGCGGAAGTAGTCGCCGTGGTACTGGTAGCCGTAGTACGCGGCACCCGCCCCGCGGCGCGGAACGCGGTTGAGCACGATCCCGAGCGTGCGGGCGCCCGCGCGCTGCACGTTGCCGAGCGCCTTCTCGAGCATCTCGTGGGTGGTCTTGCCGGCCGATGCGACGACGATCACGCCGTCGGCGCTGTGACCGAGCACGGCGGCATCCGTCACCGGGATGAGCGGAGGCGCGTCGATGATGACGATCGCTTCGCGGGCGATGGAGTGCACCAGGTCGCGCATGCGCTCCGACCCCAGCACCTCGCTAGGGTTCGGCGGGATCTTGCCGGCGCCGATCACGAGCAGGTTCGAGGAGCCGCGCACGCGCTGCACCACGTCGGTGACCTCCGCACGGCCCGAGAGCACGTCGGTGAGTCCGGCGCCGCTCGCGAGGCTGAAGATCGAGTCGACCATGGGGCGCCGCAGGTCGCCGTCGATGAGCACGACGTGCTCCCCGTTGGATGCCAGCACGACGGCGAGGTTCGACGCCACGGTGCTCTTGCCGTCGCCGGGCAGCGGGCTCGAGACGACGAGCACGCGGGGCGGGTTGTCGACGTCGAGGAACTGGATGTTGGTGCGCAGCTCCCGCATGGCCTCCGCCACCGGGAACAGATGCGCGTTCTGGCTGCCGGTCGAGTTGCCGCCGTCGAACGGGATCAGGCGGCTCTCGGCGGTGAAGGTCTTCTCGTTCGGGATGGTCCCGACGACGGCGACGCCGGTCTCGCGCTCGACGCGCTCCACGGACCGGATGCGGCGGTCGAGCCGGTGACGCAGCAGCGCGTAGGCGAACGCGATCGCGAGCCCGACGAGCGCGCCCAGCGCGAGCGCGAGCTTGACGTTCGGCGAGGACGGGGCCGTGGGCAGCCGCGCCGAGTCGATCGGCTGCAGGAACGTCGCGCCCTGCTTGTCCTGGTTGCCGCTCTCGAGCTTGTTCACCTCGAGCGCCATGCTCCGCACCCACGACTCGGCGATGTCGCGCGCCTGGATCGGGGTGCTCGCGTCGGCGGTCACGCTGATCGAGAGGGTGTTCAGCGGGTTGGTGACCGTGATCGTGTTGACGAGCGTCTCGGGCGACGAATCGAGTTTCAGATCTGCGATCACGCGTTCGGCGACGGCGCGCGAGGAACCGAGGTCGACGTACGTCTTCACGCGTGACTGGGCCAGCGTGTTCCCCGCGACGGCCGTGCCGACGTCGGTGCTGGGCTTCGACTGCACGACCGCGCTCGCATCCGCCGCGTACTCCTTCGGCTGGAACAGCGTCCATCCGAAGCTGACGACCACGCCCGCGAGCACGATGACCAGCATCCCGACCCAGTGCGCCCGAAACAGCCGCAGGTAGTCGCGCAGTTCCATTCCGCCCCCTTCATGAACGTGAGCCGCTCGGACTCACGCGATCTCTCAAACCTAACCGCGCCTCAGCGGTTGATCAGTTCCCGCCGAACAGCTGCCCGCAGCTCGGCGCAATCGTCACCTTCGTGTCCCGGGCCGTCGGCGAGTGCCGCAAGTCGAGCGGCCCCAGCTTCCCGCCCGGCAGCTTCACCGTGTACGACACCGTGATCGACTTGCCCTGGGGCACGAACACGGTGTGGCTGACCGCGGTGTTCCCGTCCTCGATGCCGCTCCGCTCCCAGTCCGCGACTTCGCCGGTCTTCGGGACCGTCTTCACGATCGTCGCACCCGGGGGCGCGAACGACACGACATCCAGGATCATCGTCGTGCGCGGCAGCCCGAACCGCCAGTTGCGCCCGCCGAGCGTGTAGTTGCTCAGGATCGTATCCGGGATCGAATTGTGCAGGGTCATGTACTCGGTGATCGTGCGCGCCTGCGCATTGCACTGGGCGCTGATCGACGAGGTCAGGTGGTATTCGAGTTTGCCGACCGACGAGTCGTTGAGGTACATGCCCAGCTGCGTCGTCTTGGCGACGCTCGTCTGCAGCGATCCGTCGAGCCCCAGCTGCACGGCGAGCGCCTGCGCCTTCGGATCCGTGAAGTTGAGGTAGATCCGCTGCTCCTGCGCCGAGGTCGTGAGCGCCTCGAGCATCTTGGTCGGGTCCCACGGGGTCGAGGTCAGGTGGTCGAACACGCGCTTGGACACGTCGGCGAAGAACGCGTCGGATTCAGGGCCGGTGGGATAGCGCTCGTACGCATCGCTCAGCAGAAGCTTCACCGCGTTCGCGGATGTCACCGTGTCGCCCGTCGCGAGCTTGACCGGTCCTGCCACCGCGAGCATGTGCGAGAGCACGACCGGGTCGATCGAGATCACCCCGTCGAACTTCTGACCCGAGGAGTGCTTCCAGAGGTCCTGCAGCAGCCGCGCCGTCGTCGGGAAGTTCGGCGTCATCGTGTAGTTCGCCTCGTACTTCGGGAAGGAGGAGAAATACAGCTTGGTGACGGCCGGGGGCAGCTTCGTGAACTGGATGCCGGCGGTGCCGTCGGCGACGAAGGTCGCCGTGCCTGCCTGACCGGCTTCTTTGAACTTGCCGTTGTCGACGGTCATGATCATGCTCGCCGCCGGGTTGCCACCGGTGGCGCGGATCTCGGCGTTGTTCTGGAAGATCAGCAGATAGGTCTTCTTCCCGTCGCCTCCGATGATGTCGAGCAGAGTCGGCAGGTACTTCTGCACGGACTCGAGGGTCGGTGTCGCTCCGTTGATGAGCGATGCGACCTGCGCCACGGGTTTCGCGACCACCGGCATGAGCGAGGCCTGGTTGATCGGCGCGATCTGGCCCTGCGCCGCCCGGAAGGCGTCGGTGATGTCGGGGATGGCATCCTGTGCCTTGCGGAACGGGGCCAGGTTGAGTCCCCCGCCCTTGAGCGCGAACTTGTCGCCGTTCAGGCTCGACACGACTTCGAGGCCGGGGGGCAGCGCATTCTCGGCCAGGATGTTGACGGCGCGCGTCACCCGGCGCACGGCATCGACGTTCTGACCGACCATGGGCACCTGGGCGGCGATGCCCCACAGCGGGCCGTCGACGATCTGGACGGCGGATTCGACGTCGCCGGTGATCTGGCCCGCGGTCGCGGAGAGCTTCTTCTGGTCGCCGGTCTTCATGTCGGCGGAGAGCGTCGCGATCCCGGCCTGCGCGCTCGCCAGCGACGCCTTGACCTGGTTGACCTCGTGCATGAAACGGAAGCCGGCGATGCCCGCTCCGACCAGCAGCACGAACACCACGGCCCCCACGCTGATCCAGATGCGGCGACGACGACGGCGACGCGCCGATCGGTCATCGCCTGACCGGTGGCGGCCGCCGTGCGAATGGTGCGGGGTCGAGCGCGACGAGATGCGGGGCGATCGCGAGGAGGCCGCAGGCTCACTCTCGACGCCGTCCCAGAGCCCGAGGGGCCCGTCGAACGAGCCGTTGCCGGCTCCGCGGGGCGCGTCGGGCGTCTCGGGCGTCATGTCGGCAGGCACCGGACCATCTTAACCGCGCGTGATCGTACCCCTTGGAGCACGCGTCGGTTCCCTGGGAGGAGACTCCTCGTCGGCTATGATGTTCAACGGTGCATCCAGGTGATCGGGCGCCAGGCACGCCGGGTCACCTGTGCTACATGCCGGGGGGAGACGAGCAGCGCTATGGCGATCGATGAGTTCATCGGGTCGCAGCCGACAGGCGCGATCGACGATCTCGGTCTCGGTTCTGGGCGACCTCGTCCGCCGGCGGCATCCCCGTCCCGGCGTCGTGCGCCGTGGCGCCGCCGCTACGAGCGTCGCCTCGCGATCTCGGACTTCCTCGTGCTCGTGACGGTGGTGTTCGGCACACAGCTCACGTGGCTGGGACTTGACGAATCGGTGTCCACGCCGTCGGGCAGCGGCCTCGGCACCGTCCCGTACTGGGCCTT